>JAUVIV010000005.1 GCA_030592575.1 bacterium
AACGAGTTGGTCAAATGCAGCATCTTTGAGCAATGCAAGATGTTTTCATACTGCAATACTTTTACAATCCGGTAAAGTATTAGTTATAGGAGGAGAAGGTTCCGGTAGTACAGCTCTTGCAAGTTGTGAGATTTATGACCCTGTAGCTGATACATGGAGTCCTGAGGGTAATTTGAATACTGCTCGTTATTGTCATAATGCTACATTGCTTTATTCCGGACTTGTTCTCGTAACGGGAGGAAAACCTGATGCTACTAACTATCTCTCGTCTTGTGAGATTTGGGATCCTGCTGCAAACTGGAGTTCAGCGACAAGTACACACGCTTGGAAACCCGATACTTCAGCAACTCTTATTCCTGCAAGAGCTTATCATTCATCTTTTCTTATCCCCGGGGAAAAACCTTACATCCTTGCAATAGGTGGAGAGAACAGTGGTGGAGAGCTTAATTCTATTGAGCAATATGATGTTGGACTTGGATATCGGAAGATATGGCAATCAACTATTACAAATTACCCATCTATGACTACTATTGCTGATTCAATGGATATAGATGGAATACTTTTTAGGGGAGTGTCGGAAGCGGATGGAGGTAATCATAGTCACGTAGTTTCAAATGACCATCCGATTATATCGCTTCTTCGCGTAGGTGGAGGAAACTGGCAGGATAATGGAGGAGGCGCAATTCTTCATATGCCACATAGTACGTCATGGGATGCATCACATACAAATGTACATCCAGAGATTTCTGATTTTGAAGGGTATTATAGACTTTGGACAATAGTAAATGGTATTCCTTGTAAATGGTATGTTACATGTTTATCGGTAGAGGAAGAAAAGCAAAGTTCGACGATGAAAGGACAAAGCATAAAAGTATATCCTAATCCTGCTATTCAGGGTTCAGGTATTAAATTTCAGATATCGGGACTTAAGTCATCAAGTAAAATATCAATTTATAATTTAAGTGGACAATTGGTTCGTTCTATTGCAACTCACAACTCACAATTCACGACTTATGAAATAACCTGGGATGGAAGAGATAGTGAAGGTACGAAAGTAAGGGCAGGGGTTTATTTCTATAAAATGAGTTCTGAAAAACACGAGAATGTAGGAAAATTTGTAATATTGTTTTAAGGCTAATAACTATGGAGAAAAGGAGAAAAATTTATGGAACCAATGATTGAGACCAAATTGACAGGTAGTTCAATTTTTAAACAGGGTAAGGTAAGAGATTTATATGACTTAGGAGATAAATTTCTTATAGTGGCTACTGATAGGATTTCTGCTTTTGACTGCATCCTACCAACCGGAATACCAGAAAAAGGAGAAATACTTACTAAAATTTGCGAATTTTGGTTTAAATTAACTAATTCTATTGCCCCGAATCATTTAATAACAACTGAAATCCCCCCTGAATTACAAAAACATAGCGATATTCTTGCTGGCCGCTCTATGCTTGTAAAGAAAACCAAAGTATTGCCTGTGGAATGCATAGTAAGGGGATGGTTAACCGGCTCGGGCTTAAAAGAATACAACGCTAAAGGCTCTGTTTGTGGAGTACAATTACCTCAAGGACTACTTGATTCCTCGAAACTCAATGAACCGATTTTTACTCCCACTACTAAAGCAGAAGAGGGACATGATATGCCTATAACTTATACCGAACTTGAAAACATAGTAGGCAAGGAAACTGCACTATTTCTTAAAACAAAGAGTCTTGAAGTATATAAATTCGCCTCAGAATATGCTTTGAAAAAAGGAGTTATAATTGCAGATACGAAATTTGAATTTGGCAAGATAGATAATGAGATTATTCTAATTGATGAAATTTTCACTCCTGATTCTTCAAGATTTTGGGAAGTCTCAAATTACAAACCGGGTAAATCGCAAAAGAGTTTTGACAAGCAATTTGTAAGGGATTATCTGGAAAGCTTAGATTGGGACAAAAATCCTCCCGCTCCGGAACTTCCTTTAGAGATAACAAAAAAGACTCGTGAGAAATATCTTGAAGCTTACGATATGCTAACTCGTTAATTGGAATTCTCCACCACTTGCGGCATAGGATAATAAATTTTTGTTTTTTGAGATGCCTCATCTCTTGAGATGGGAAGATTCATTTGTCTTTATCAAAGGGATCTTAATAATTTAAGACTGTTAAAATATCATTCCGTCCTTTGTCATTCTGAACTTGGTTCAGAATCTCAAGTATATATGAACAGGCAATATTATGTGTACATTCTCACAAATAAATCTAATAAAGTTCTTTATATCAGGGTAACAAATAGTCTGGAACGTAGAGTATTTGAACACAAAAATAAATTAGTAGAGGGATTTTCAAAAAAGTATAACCTGAAAAAACTTGTGTACTATGAGGCAACAGATGATGTAATAAGTGCGATAAGGAGAGAAAAACAGCTTAAAAACTGGCGTAGAGATTGGAAGATAAATCTAATAAAGGAGTTTAATCCTGATTGAAAAGATTTAAGTGAGGAGTTTTAGGAGATGCTGAAACAAACCTGCCCTGAAGAGATTCTGAACCAAGTTCAGAATGACACTTTCAGGGTTCAGCATGACAGACTTTGTTCGGCATAACATGCTTTTAAGCTTCTCTAAAAAAAACTTAACAAAAATTAGATTAGACTATAGAGTCTATTATCAAAGTATAAGCAGAACTATTTAGAAGATAAATCAACTTACAGTAGAAGTTTTGATAAACCAAGTCCTTTATTGTTTAAGTATTTCCTCCCAATTATACCAATCTATTTCTTCTTCAAATTCTTTTGGTATCGGAATTTTTGGATGAAACAAATGCAATAATGCAATTAAAGCGAGAAATCCACTTGCAGGAAAAAATATAGAATTAAACATTCCGACAACAAAAGTAGCCAAACTTGCAATAAGAAAAAAGATAAAAAGAGTTTTTGAATAAGCATGAAATCTTCGATAATTATTGAGCAGATTCTTTTTTCTTAAAATTAAAGCGAGCAAAATAATCGATAATAAATTCGCCAAAAAAATTATTAAATACCCAAAAAATCCGATTCTACCATACGTAGAATACAAGATAGGTAAAGTAGGTGTTGTTATTACAATTTCCAATCTTGAGTAAAACTTGAATTTAGGAATAGCATCTGAGATAGAGTCAATTGCATATTTAAATTTTTCCAATAAAAGCTGTGGAGGAGAGTCGCGAGATATAATTGAAGACACTACTCCGATAGAAATCAAATGAGCAATATAAAATAGCAATTCTGAGCCAATATGTTTTGGTAAATTAATCAAAGCTAATTTCAGTGTATTGCATTTGCCTTTGGTCAAGTTGGGGTCAAACAAAAGTGTTTTTGCCTCATCTTCTATTTTAAAATCCTGAACCATTTCTTTCATTTTTTCTAATTGATTTTTTATGTCTTCGGCATATTTCCTTGATTTATCCTGTTTGTCAGAGGGCAACAATTCTGCAATTTCTTTTTCGACGCTTAAGTGTGCGGAATAAGACTTTATTGGAATCAATCTATCAGCTATGTAATGCAGAACTACACCTATTTCAAAATAATATTTCGGGGAATTTTTTAAGAATAATTTTCTTGCTTTTAAAATTCTTTCTTTAATTGTTTTATCTAAATATTTACGATTATGATGATGAGAATGGTCTTGCCATTTGTCGGGTGTTATTGAGCCTTCTGCTAATTTTAATATATTTTCTTTACTAAACTCTAATTTGGAGCCAACAAGTTTTGCAATTTGAAGATGCGATTTCCATTTCATTTATATAATGTATCATTTATAATTATAAGTTCAGTCTCGAGTGAAACTTTAAACTTCTGATAAACTTTTTGCTGAACTTTTGATATAAGAGTTCTAACATCTTTGTAAGTAGCTTTCCCAACATTTATAATGAAATTTGCATGCTGAGTTGAAACTTGAGCATCACCAACTCTCAACCCCTTACATCCCGTAAGTTCTATAAGCTTACCGGCAAGTTTATCTTGAGTATTTTTGAATACACATCCGGCTGATGGAAACTCTAATGGCAAAGAAGATTCTCTGCTTTTCGTTATTTCTTGTATTCTTGTTTTGATTTTACTTGAATCGTTTTTTTTAATTTTAATTTCAGCTTCTAATATAATCTCAAATTCTTTTTGCGGGAGATAAACACCTGTACTACATTTAAATCTTGACTCACGATATCCGAATCTAATGTCTGTTTGTCCAATCCAATAAATTTCTCCTTTTGTATTTATTACTTTTACTCGCTCTATAATTTCTCCAATTCTTTTCCTTTGAGCTCCTGCATTCATCGTAATTGCTCCTCCAAGAGTACCAGGAATTCCACTCATAAATTCTAAACCTGACAATCCTTTATCAGTTGCAATCTCTAACAACTTTGAAATTGAGGTTCCTGATTCTACTTGCAAAAACGATTCATTAATTACCTTAACCTCATGAAAGTAAGATTCTCCAATTTGCATAACAACTCCGGGAAATTTATCGTCTGGAAATAAAAGGTTAGTTCCATTTCCAATTACAAGCAAAGGAATTTCATTTTGCTCAACATAATTTATGACAGATTTAATTCCTTCTATGGTTTTAGGAATTACAAAAAAATCGCAAACTCCTCCAATTTTGAAATTCGTATGCAAACTCATTAATTCATTGGTTTTAAGCTCACAGAACTTCAAATCAGGGAGCATAATTTTCGGATTATGTACCAACAACTCTCAAATTATTTATCTTTAAATTTATATTTGAGTCTTGATTTAATATTTTATTCGTTCAGTTTTTTAAGACTCTGGAGATAATTAATAAAGAAAGACAAAAAGACTCCTATGAAGAGAGAAAACATTCCGGACATTATCAAGTTTAATTTGAGATTAGGAGATGAATAAGACTCCGCTGGTATTGCACGGTCAAGGAGAGTTGCAATAGGTTTTACGCTTGTAATTTTCAATTCATCATTTATACAATCAAGATTTTCCACATAAAAATTTGCAATCTTTGCAGAAAGCTCAGGATCTATTGAGCTAACTTTAATTAAAATCACTCCTTCTTTTGAAACAGAAATATTAGTTGAATTACGCAAGTTTCTAATTACCGGAGAAGAAGACTTAACACTATATAATTTTTTGAGTTTTAATTTCTCTACTACATCTCCTGCCATCTTTCTTGATTTAAGCATAGCTATAACTACCTGTGTAGCAGCTCCTCCTCCATATAAACCAGCTGGTAATGCCTCTTTTAACATATAAGGTAATCCACTTTGAAGAAGCAAAGCATTTTTCCCTTCAGTTATTTCTGATGTAAGAATTGATGCGGTGGATTCATAAATTTTAGGTGTTCTTAGAGTAATGATTAGAGTTACAATCTCTATTAACACAAAAATAGAGATTGTTAACTTCCATTTATTCTTTATTACTCTAAAGTAATCAAGAATATTTATTTCTTCATCCATAACTTATAAATAGACTTATTCTGGTAGCAATGCTTTTATTGCCAATGCTGAAAATCCAATTTGATAAAGAGTTTGAGCAATATCTTTAATTGTCTCACTCCTTGGACGGCGAATTGAAAACTTCTCCGGAACTATAATCGTATCTCCTCGCTTAATTTTACCACTCTTAGCTACTTTGCCAGACGCTTTCAGAATATATATCTCTTTTTTGTCCGCTTCTTTTGTTGCTCCACCTACTTGTGAAAGATACCATCCAAGCGACTTACCATCTCTATAGGTAACTCCTAATGGATTATAGACACATCCAATAATTTGGACAGTACTTGGGATTTCAGGAATATATAAACTGTCTCCGTCTTCTATTACTATATTACATTCTTTAGAATTAAGTTTAGTCAAATCAACAATCATTCTACCGGGCACTTCCATCTCTACCATAATATCTATAAGTTCTTGTTGTCGTCGTATAATATCTTCCTGTTTTCTTTTTTCTTCTCCATCAGTCCCAGATGTCTCAATTACTGTTAGTTCCCCTAATAGTTTTTTCCGTGCATTTGTTGCAAATTCTTTTACTGCAGATGTTTGTTTTTGTTTAACTGATTTCCTTGTAAAAACAGTTCCTGTAAGAAATGCATTTTTAGTAAATCCACCTGCACGTTCAATCACAGAGCTAATTCGCTCTTCACTATTTACCACATAGATACCAGGATGCACAACTTCACCCGCAAGTACGATTTTTGGTAAATGAGTCCATTCCGTTCGTTCCCTAACAAACAACCAATCATCCGATTCTAATTTAATTGCTCTGTCTGATGAATCCGCAAGATTTATATTAATAATTTCAAGTGGAGCTTTGGAAGATTTTCTACACAGTTCAGTATGAGAAAAATCTGCTGTAGGAAAAGTACCTTTTGCCCTAAATACAAGGTCATCTACTGTCATATTCGGAGTAAGTTCATACTCTTCCGGATCATATACAGCTCCTGATATTTTTACATATAAGGTAGGCGTAACATCTGTTTTAGCATATACTGTAATTTCATCCCATTCTTGAAGTTTTATATTATGTATTGAATTTCCGGACATAGCAAGTTTAAGATTAATAGGAATAATTTCTCTGGTTTTATCATCTTTGAATCTTGAAATTTCAATACGTTTAAAATAAGTACCCGGAAGAATTCCTTCAGCTTTTCCTATAAGATCAACTACTCTTAAATCTGTTTTAATCGCATAATCTCCCGGACGTTTAATATTTCCAAATACTGATACATAATTATGTCGTTGTGAAAGTATTGGAGAAATAAGCACTAAATCCCCGTCTTGGAGCTTAAAAGCAGCTGTTTTCTTTTTGAAATCTGAAAGGTTAGTAAACTCAATATCTATAACAACTTTACGTTCGTATTTATGAATACGTTCAACTTGAACTCGTTTTAAATAACCGACAGGAGTAATACCACCAGCCATTTTAATAAGGTCGTTTAGTGTTTCGCGAGAATTGACTTCATAAATTGCCGGACGCTTCACACTACCTGCAATACCAACTACTTTTCCGATTGGAGGAACATAAATTATATCTCCTGAGTTTAGCTTACAACTACCTTCCTTATTTCCATAAAGTAAAGTATTATAAAGGTCTATCTGTTTTTTCTTAGTATTTACCAATTTTATATTTCTCATTGACCCCAGTTTTGTAGGACCGCCTGCAATACATAGGGCATGAAAAATAGTTGAAAGGGAGGAAATATCATATCCACCCGGTTGTTTAACTTCCCCTAAAATGAACACACGAATGTTTCTAATCCTTCCCATCGTTATATTAACTTCAAGATTAGTATAATGTTTTGTAAGTTGCTTGGTTATAAGGGTTTGAGCATCTTCAAATTTAAGTCCCCAAACATAAACAACACCGGCTTTTGGCAAAATTATTTTACCATCACGGGCAACTTTAACTTTGAATGTTTCTTGGACTTTTCCCCATATATTAATTACCAGTTCATCATTGGGACCTAATATATAGGTTGGCGAAACAGGCCAAGATTCTGCCGGAGCAAATGTAGTAACTGGAGCTTTAAATATATTATACCCAAATTGAAAGATAGGATTGGAAACTCCAATAGTAAATTTAGGTATAAACATTTGCTCAATAGTTGAGGGTTTTTCCAATTCATCATAAGCATCTTTTTCTGATAGAATTTTAGTAGTATCTTCTTTTTCATCCTTCTCTATTTTTCCTTTGGATTTTTCTACAACCTCGGATTTATCTTTAAATCTTTTAATAAAATCTTCTATTTTTTCTTCTTGAGCGAATGATTGAACAGAAACAAAAAGGAAAGAAGATAATATTATTACTTTTAGAGGAATTGTTACTCTCAATGAAAAATGATTCTGTAAAAATTTTATGTTCATATTAAATTATATAACTTACATTGGTTATTTGTATGCAAGTTACCAAATTTTTATGCAATGTCAAGAAAAATAACTTGTAAGAGGGCAAAAATAGAAACAGGTTATTCTTGACAAAACAAATGAGCAATAATAAAATCAAAAAAAGGAGGTTGCTATGTTAGAATGTAAACTTCAGGAAAATAAGCTCAAATGCAATTGCACATACGAACCTTGTGACAAAAAAGGTAAATGTTGTGAATGCATTCCTTATCACCGACAAAGAAGAGAATTGCCAGCTTGTTTTTTTCCTAATGATGTAGAAAAAACTTTTGACCGCAGTATAGAGAGATTTATTAAGATATACCAAGAAAGAAAATAAAGGAGGAGGAGAAATGAAAGAATTAGCAGAATTAGCATTAAATACTCTGAATCTAAAAGGAGTGAGCTATGGAGATATACGAATAGAAGATGGTATTACGGAATCAATACATACGAAAAATGGGAATGTAAATGTGTTAACAAGGAGCGAAGATAGGGGTTTTGGGATTAGGGTTATAAAAAATGGTGCTTGGGGATTTGCAGCATCGTCAGACCTTTCGAAAGAAAGCATTCAAAGGACAGCTACTTTGGCAGTAAAAGTCGCTGAATCAAGTGCCCGATTAAAAAACAAGGACATAGATTTAAAGGAAATTCCTAAAATCGTGGATAAATATGTATCTAAAGTCGAAATAGATCCGTTCACTATTCCAACGGAGGAAAAGATTGGTTTGCTATTACAAGTTGATGAACAAATACGTAAAGTGAAGGGTGTAAAAGTAGCGGAAGCCAAGCTTAACTTTTGGAGAACAAATAAGTTATTTGCTTCGTCCGAAGGATCATTTATTGAGCAAGAGATTACAGAAAGTGGGGGTAATATAAGTGCTACTTCAGTAAAAAATGGAGAAACAGGAAGCAGAAGTTATCCGGGTTTTTTGGGCGGACATTACAAAACAATGGGATATGAATTTATTAAGTCACTTAATTTTCTTGAAAATGCCGAAAAAATGGCAGAGGAATCAGTTGCTCTTCTTTCTGCACCGGAATTTGACGAAAAAGTTACAACTATCATAATTGACGGTCCAATGGTAGCAATTCAAGTTCATGAGACTGTAGGGCATCCGGTTGAACTTGACAGAGTATTTGGCACAGAAGTAAGTTGTGCCGGAACTTCTCACTTAACACCTGATAAACTTGGCAAGTTTCAATTTGCAACACCAATAGTTAACATAACAGCAGATGCTACACTTCCTGGAGGATTAGGAAGCATTGGGTATGATGACGAAGGTATTCCTGCACAAAAATCTCATATTATTAAAAACGGATTGTTTACAGGCTATCTTACATCCAGAGAGACAGCTCCTTTGATTGGACAAAAGAGTAACGGCACGATGCGTGCTGCCGGATGGAATAATATACCGCTTATTAGAATGACAAATGTAAATCTTGAGCCGGGAAACTGGAAATTAGAAGATTTAATTGCTGATACTGACGATGGAATATATATTGTTTCTCCAACTATGCCAAGCATTGATGACAAGAGATTAAATTATCATATTAGCACAGAAGTCGGCTGGCGAATAAAAAATGGCAAACTCACAGAGATGGTAAAGAGACCTGTTTACAGTGGAATATCTTATGAGATATGGCAAAATTGTGATGCAATATGTGGCAGAGACGAGTGGGAAATATGGGGAGTGCCGGGCTGTGGTAAAGGCGACCCAATGCAGTCAATGCATGTAGGACATGGCACCTCTCCTGCAAGATTTAGAAATATAAAAGTAGGGAGGAAAAAATGAAAACCAAAGAATACATTCAAAATATGGCTAATGCTGCTCTTAAATCAATTGAAGCAGACCAGATTGAAACTGGTATTTATAATTCCGAGAAAGGAGTTACGAGGTTTGCAAATTCTATAATCCATCAGAATATTGCGACAGAATCTACTGAATTTTGGGCGAGAGTTATTCTCGGCAAAAAAATCGGTGGTATCTCAATGAGCTCCATTGATGAGGAGAGAATAGCAAGAGGAATGCGTACAGCGTATGAACTCGCAAAACACCAAAAAGAAGACCCGAATTTCAAGACGCTTCCGGGAACTGAGCCTGTGGAACAAATAGAAGAAATACATCCTGTAAGTCCAGATGAAAGAGCTTGTTGTGTTGAAAAGATAGTTAGTGTTGCCAAGAAGCACGATTTAACAGCAGCAGGCGCAATTTATACCAATCAGATAATGCTTGAAATAGCAAACTCTCTTGGCGTAAAATCACTTGGTAAAATGGAGTCCTCACATGTAGATGTAACGATTATGTCTGATAATAGTTCAGGTTTTGCAACGCAATATGCGAAAAATTTCTCGAATATAGACTGTGAGTCTTTAGCTGAAACCGCTTGTGAAAAAGCAATATTAAGTAAAAATCCTGTTGAAGTACCTCCGGGTAAATACACAGTGTTACTGGAACCTTATGCAGTAGCTGAATTTCTGAGATTTTTGAGTTATCTCGGATTTGGGGCAAGAGCTTATCACGAAGGAAGAAGTTTTATGTCAGGAAAATTTGGCGAAAAGATAACAGGGGATAATATAACAATAGTTGATGATGCTCGTCATCCTGAAACTATTGGCTTTCATTTTGACTATGAAGGAGTACCAACAAATAAACTGGCACTAATCGAGAATGGAGTAGCCAGAAATGTAGTATATGATTCTTATTATGCAAATAAAGAGGGCAAGAAATCAACAGGGCATGCTATACCACAACCCAACTCATACGGTCCTTACCCGAGAAATATAGCACTTATGTCGGGAAATAGCACAAGAGACGAGATGCTTAAATCAATTGACAAGGGAATACTTATAACAAGATTCTGGTACACTCGACTTGTCAACCCTGACAAAACTTTAATTACCGGTATGACAAGAGATGGCTTATTTCTTGTGGAGAATGGCAAAATTACAAAAGGGCTAAAGAATATGCGATATACAGCAAGTATTCTGGAAACTCTAAAGAATGTTCTTACGCTCTCAAAGGAATGTAAATTAGTGAATGGTCTTGTCGTTCCTTCTCTTCTTATCAAGGATTTTAATTTCTCTGGCAAGACAGAATATTAGTCTATATCACACATAACTTGAGGGACTGTGTAAATTTTTCTTGTTAGTATTAATTAGTCCGTTAGCTAACGGATTCAAAAAGTTGAAGACAAAATTAACAAGCTCAAGATTCATACGGATTGGATTCAGTGTTTTAGTAGTTATTGCAATAACTCTATTTGGTATCCGTTCCGTTGTGAACCGCTCGAAAAGCAAACCACTTATTACTATATGGATTAACGAAACTCCTTTACGAGTAGAGGTAAAAGATACTCCTTCCGGATGGAGTCGTGGTTTGATGTATCGCAATGCTCTACCGAAAAATCAGGGAATGCTTTTTATCTTTGAAAACTCTGATTTCCATTCCTTCTGGATGAAAAATACTTATATACCACTATCTATTGCTTTTGTTTCGGCAAGTAAGGAAATTGTGCAGATTGATAGTATGTTTCCTCTTGATACCGTAACTTCTCATTTCCCCAAAGAGCCAATTAAGTATGCAATAGAAGTAAATCAGGGATGGTTCCGACAGCATAAAATAAAAGTCGGTGATAGAGTTAGGATTGAATGAAAAATCTTGAAAAGAGTGTTTCTTGACAAATCAGCTAAGCAATAATAGAATCAAAAAATAAATAATAACAAAGTAGGAGATGAGAAAAATGCTAAAATTTATGGTTATCGGAATGTATTTTTTAATAGTTGTTTCGCAAGGATGGGCTCAGGAAACCAAGAAAGAAGAAATAGAAAAGTTGAGACAAAAGTTACACGAAGAAATAGAAGAATTGAAAGAAGAAAAGCCAAAAGAAAACAAAAAAATAGAAGAAAAGAAAAAAATATCTTTAGAAACATATTTAGATGGAAAAAATGATGGAGAAAAAATTGTTAAGAGTGAGAATATTGTGTCGCTATATGGAGGAGGTGCTGGCTTGTTACTCGGTCCAATCGGGTATCTTGGGTACGTATTAGTTAAGACAGAACCACCTTATTCTACGATAGAATCCATAAAAGATAAGAGTGAAAATTATCAACTGGGATTTTGTGAAGGATACAAGAATAAACGCAAGAGTCAGTATCTAAACGCAGTGACTACTGGTATGATAGTTGGATTAGGAATAGGAGTTATTCGTATTTTGATATCAGGAGAATTGTTTTATTTCTTAGATTAAAAAGGAAGCATACAAGTATAATAGAACAATAGAATTAGAATTAAATGAAAAATATTGAAAGAGTATGATATGGAGTGCAATGGCTCTGTCATTGCATGCAAAAACAGAGTTTTTGCACTCCAAAAAACAATGAACTCCCAAAAAAGCATTCCAAAAGAATACTCTAAAATAATATGAGAAATATAACCTTCCACATAATCAGTTACGGTTGTCAGATGAATGTTTATGATTCAAGAATTATTGCAAGTATTTTATCCGAAAATGGATATAAAGAAACTGCCGATGAAAATAAAGCAGATATCGTTATTATGAATACTTGTAGTGTGAGAGAACACGCAGAGCAAAGAGCAATTGGGAGGATTGGTGATTTGCAGAAATTCAGAGAGAAAAAACCAAATTTCCTTATTGGAGTAGTTGGTTGTATGGCACAAAATTTAGGCAATTCTATTAAAGGAGCAGATTTTGTAGTTGGTCCATCAGGTTATAGAAAATTACCGGAAATTATAGAATCAATATTCAAGACCAAAAACTCAAGCTCCAAAAAGTCTAATGCCTATACTCTAACATCTAATACCTCTCTTGAGCTTTATTCTGATATATTCCCTGAACCCGTTCCTGCACAGGTCAGAATGCCAGCATCTACCCTTCATCCTACTGCTTTTGTTTCTGTGATGCGGGGATGTAATAATTTTTGTTCCTATTGTATAGTTCCTTACGTAAGAGGACGGGCAAGGTCAAGACCTTCAAGCGATATTCTAAAAGAAATTGAGTTGCTTGCAAATAAAGGCGTAAAAGAAATAACTCTTCTTGGGCAATCTGTGAATGAATACTCATATAACGGAATTAACTTTTCTCAACTTTTAATGCTTACCGATGAGATGCTGAAACAAGTTCAGCATGACAGTGTTCCCTGGATAAAATTTACAACTTCGCATCCTAAAGATATGAGTCAAGAATTGATAGATGCGATTAGAGATGGAGAAAAAATCTGCGAATGGATTCATTTGCCTATACAATCCGGATCTAATGAAGTTCTTAAAAAAATGGGCAGAGGATATACCAAAGAAAAATATCTCGATTGGATTTATAAAATAAGGAAATCTATCCCAAACATTGCCATAACTACAGATATTCTGGTAGGTTTTCATGGGGAGAGTGACAAAAATTTCCAGGAAACACTTGAGGTAATCAAAGAGGTAAGATTTGATTTTGCCTATATGTTTAAATATTCCGAACGACCTCGTACTAAGGCATATACTATGAAACCTATCGTTCCGGAAAAAATAAGAATTGAAAGATTGGAGAAATTAATAAACATTCAAAATGAAATAAGTTACGAGAAAAGCTCTGAACTCATAGGAACAACACAAGAAGTTTTAGTTCTTGGCAAAAGCAAGAAAGGCAATTCATTATACGGAAAAACAAGACAGAACAAAACGATAGTATTCGATAGTAGTAGCAAAATAACCCTACCCCTACAAGGAGATTTCGTTGAAGTAAAAATAAAAGAACTACGCGGCTGGACACCTTACGGAAAACTCCTGTCAAAAAAAATTGAACCACAGAGAACACAGAGAAAAACTTCTTAACCGCAGATTACGCGGATGACACAGATAAAATATTTTTGAACTACTTTTAAGATTAAAGATTAGAAGATTCAAAGATTGGAAAGCATTTGCACACAGATTAACACAGATTGGAAGGATTACCACAGAGAGCACAGAGAAAAGAAAAAAATAGATAAAATTTATTTTTAAAAGTTTAACACAAATCAAATTTATTAGGGGAAAAGCTTTTCTGTTCGTGATAAGTTCGTGTTTATATTTTTATTCGTTTATTTGTGTCATTAGTGGTTAATGTATTATATATGAAAAACTGCAAAGAAAATCTGGCTTGACATTCCAGAACACCTTGATATACTTATTGAAGGAGGGAGAAAATGAGAACTATTAAAGCACCGAGAGGCAACCATATATCCTGTAAATCATGGGGAGCTGAAGCGGCTATGAGAATGCTTATGAATAATTTGGATCCTGAAGTTGCCGAGCTTCCTGAACAACTTATAATTTACGGTGGCTCAGGAAAAGCAGCACGCAACTGGGAATGTTTTGATAAGATTGTAGAAAGCTTAAAAAAATTAGAAGAAGACGAAACACTTCTTATACAATCAGGCAAACCCGTCGGAATTTTCAAGACTTTTACTCATGCCCCAAGAGTGCTTATCGCCAATTCTTTGTTGGTTCCTAAATATGCTACCTGGGATTATTTCAGAAAACTTGAGGCAATGGGATTAATAATGTATGGGCAAATGACTGCTGGCTCGTGGATATACATAGGAACACAGGGTATCATTCAAGGAACTTATGAAACATTTGCTGCCTGTGCTTCCAAGCATTTTGGCGGCTCACTTCGTGGCAAATTTGTCCTCACCGCAGGAATGGGAGCAATGAGTAGTGCACAGCCACTTTCTGTAACTATGAATGGTGGTGTAATTCTTGATGTTGAAGTAGATGAAAGCAAAATTGACCGCAGAATCGAAAAAGGATTTTGCGAACTAAAAGCTACATCCCTTGACGAGGCGTTAAAGCTTGTAGATGAGGCAGTTAAGAAAGAAATTCCTCGCTCAATTGGACTTGTTGGCAATGCAGCAGAAATTCACCCCGAGCTTGTAAGTCGTGGAATTATTCCGGATATTGTAACTGACCAAACATCTGCTCATGATGAACTAAATGGATATGTTCCAAACAATATGACATTAGAAGAAGCAACTGAATTAAGAAGCAAAAATCCTGACGATTATATAAAACGGAGCTTTGAATCAATGGCTCGACATATGCGTGCAATGCTTGATATGCAAGCCAAAGGAGTGATTGCATTTGATTATGGAAATAATATAAGAGGACAAGCAAAGAATGCGGGAGTGGAAGATGCATTTAAAGTTCCCGGATTTGTGCCTGAATATATAAGACCTCATTTTTGCAAAGGGAGAGGTCCATTCAGATGGGTAGCTCTTTCAGGAGATCCAAAAGATATTTATGTAACCGATGAAATGCTTCTCCGCGAATTTCCAGAGGATAAAATTCTTGAAAAATGGATACAGCTTGCACAAAAACAAGTTCCATTTCAAGGATTACCTGCTCGGATATGCTGGCTTGGATATGGGGAGCGAGCAAGATTTGGAAAAGTACTAAATAAATTAGTGAGAGATGGAAAAGTCTCTGCTCCTATAGTGATAGGCAGAGACCATCTTGATGCCGGCTCGGTCGCTTCACCGCATCGTGAAACAGAAGGAATGATGGACGGCTCAGATGCTATAGCAGATTGGCCTATTTTGAACGCTCTCTTGAATACTGCATCAGGAGCAACCTGGGTATCGGTTCATCACGGTGGCGGAGTAGGAATTGGCAATTCAATTCATGCAGGACAAGTAATCGTGGCAGATGGAACAGAGGAAATGGATGCTCGGCTTGATAGAGTTTTGACAAATGATCCGGGAACAGGAGTAGCTCGTCATGCAGATGCAGGTTATGAGGATGCAATCAAGGAAGCTAAGGGAAAAGGTGTAAAAATTCCTATGCTTTGAAACTATTGTAATATTGCATAAAAAAGTTTACAACAATGCTTACTATGAACCTTTTACCTGTCATTCTGAAGGAGCAAAGCAACTGAAGAATCTTGTTTTGGGTAAACTTTGTGAAGAGTCTTTTAGAGCGAGATTCTTCGCTATCGCTCAGAATGACAAAAAATATTGGATATTATGAAAGATATTCGTAGAGAGATTCCGAGTATTGATAAATTGATAAAAAATAGTTGTTTTAAGGAGCATCCTCATAAATTGGTTCGTGAAATTCTTCGTAATACCACAGATAAATGGCGAGAAAAAATGAGAAAGACAGGTAACAATCAACAGTTGACAGTTAACGACTTGCAAAAGATTATAATACAGGAGACGCTTGTTGAATTAGAAAAAGTAGGGGCATCTTGCGATACACCCAATTTCAAAAGAGTTATCAATGCTACTGGAGTTATTTTAAATACTAACCTCGGCAGAGCTCCTATTTCGAAACCTATATTGAAATCTTTTGTACAAATCGGAAGTTCGTATTCTAATTTGGAATTTTCTCTTGAAACAGGTGAAAGAGGTAATAGGCACTCTCATATTGAAGAGCTTTTGAAAAAACTTACAGGAGCAGAGGCAGGCATTGTAGTTAATAATAACGCATTCGCACTGCTTCTAATTTTGGATACATTTGCAAAAGGTAAAGAAGTAATTGCTTCACGAGGCGAATTAATAGAAATAGGTGGTTCGTTCAGATTGCCTGATATTTTGAACAAAAGCGGATGCAAACTCATAGAAGTAGGAACAACGAATCGTACTTATATTGAGGACTATGAAAAAAGCATTACAAAAAACACCGCATTATTGTTGAAAGCTCACACTTCCAATTATAAAATTATAGGTTTTACTCATACTTCCTCATTCAAAGAAATAGCAGCATTGGGCAAAAAACATAATATCTTAACTGTGGAAGATTTGGGTAGTGGACTACTTGTTGACCTACAGAATATAGGAGCACGCTATGGCGTGTCTTTACCGTATGAGCCAACGATTCAAGAAGCAGTTAAATCAGGTATAGATATTGTGAGTTTTAGTGGAGATAAATTATTAGGAGGTCCGCAATGTGGGATTATAATTGGTAAGGAAAAATATATAACTTTGCTTAAAAAGAATCCATTGTTTAGGGCTTTGCGTGTCGGGAAATTTACATTAGCTTGTTTGGAATCAATACTGCGAATTTATTTATACGAAGATGCTCCTGTTAGCAAAATCCCGCATCTGTCTATGATTACAGAGCCAGTTGCGAGCGTAAAAAAACGTGCAGAAAAATTATACAATAAACTTTCTAAAACATTAGGAAATGTAGGGGCGGTTCGCGAACCGCCCGTACTAAAATTAGAAGAATCAGAAGCAGAAATAGGTGGTGGAGCTTATCCCGGAGTAAAAATTCCAAGCTTTGCTGTAACTATCTCTTTGCCGGATGACAGGTCAGGAGACCTGTCCCTACCCGAAAAGGAAAATTATTCTCCAGATTCTATAGCCAAAAAATTAAGAGAATGTAACCCACCAATTATCTCTCGTATAGCAAATAATAAAGTATGGTTAGATTTAAAAACAATATTTGAAGACGATATTGATTTGATTGTAGAGTGTTTTAAAAAATTATCACGAAACTCAGAAAATTCAGAAAGCATGAAAAATTGTAATTAAATAATTTCGTGTTTTCGTGATGGGTTTATTAAAGCAGTAAAAAAATGGGTTTAACTAAATTCTACCGCAAAGACGCAGCAGAGATTGCAGAGTGTCATTCTGAGCGAAGCGAAGGAATCTTGTTTTTCTTTGTGTTCTTTGTGGTGAAATTTTTTGTGTTTTCGTGATGAGTTTTTTTGATGTGATGAAAAATAAATGGTCATTGTTTATTGATATAGAGGGTTTTTCTTCTATGTATCGGAAAGGTGAAGAAGAGAAAGCATTGAAACTTCTTTCTGATCTTATGTGTGATTCGTACAGGATTGGGAAAATTCGTTCAGATGATTCTAACAGACTTTTTATTTATCAATTTGGCGACGGTTTTCTTTTTTGCCCAGACTTTGAGGAGTCCGATTTAGAGAGACCTATATCAATTGCTATTGCGTTAATGCAATTGACCATTTTGAAAGATGGATTTGTAAGAGTTGCTATTTCTTGTGGTGAAATGGCAGATATTCTTGGTTGTTATCACAAAGAGATACGAGATAATGTTAAGGATGGTAACATAGGACTTGGTGCGGGAATTATGACTATCAATCAAGTAATGGGAACTGCACTTATCAATGCCCATAAATTATCAAAGGATGGACCTAAGGGTCCACTATTGTTATTAGACAGTGAGTTGGACGCTCAGGTAAAACAGGTAGAAAATATAAAAGTTTATAAATGTGATAATCATATCTTGATTGACTGGATTCATTCTGAAGTTGCATCGGTAGATAAGATTTTCGAGAAGATAGGTTTAGGTGTGCCTTCTTCAGAAACCCTTGAAGAAAAAGTTAAGACCTATACTGATGAATTACCTGATAAATTGAAAGCATGGAAGAAAAACGCAGAGATTTTGATTAGAGGAGGAAAACTCTGTCCCAATATGAACATCTGTTGATTTACTTAGTTTTACACGATTGAAGTCTGGTAAAATATGAATTATTAGGAGGTAAAATGATACTTTGTATTTTTATGTTTCTTTTGTTGCCAGATATTGCTGAAATTACAGATTTTAGAAACACAAGATGGGGAATGAGCATAGAAGAAGTAAGAGGGATTGAAGATGATTCAGCATTTATAGACAGTTCCAAATGGAAAGAAAACATAGATAGATTGAGTTATTATGAAAATCCGCTTGTATCGGGCAATGCGAGAAATTATTATTTCTTTGATAATAGGTTATTTTGTGGGAGCTATGACTTGGAAACAGAATACTGTTATAAAAATCTCTATGGCGACCGTTATTGCAAAAGAGATCATGAAGAAGAACTTTATGACTATGAACGGATAAAGGAACTATTGACCAAAAAATACGGTAATCCAAGTGAAGATAAACATATTTGGGAAATTGATTCAATGGTAAAGTACTATGGCTTTGATGGTGGTCCTTATGATGGTAAAGTACCACTTTATTATGAAGTGCCTGAAATTGCTATTAGAGAAGGATATTTGGAATATTATACAATATGGGAAACCCAAAGGACAGATATTGACTTACTTCTTAATAGTGAGTGGTTCAGACTAAGATATGGAAGCATTGAGTTGCAAAAGTTAAAGAAAGAAAAGTTATTAGAAAAATTGTAATTAAATAATTTCGTGATGGTTTTGTTGAGGCAATAAAAAAAATGGGATTAATTATTGGAACAGCAGGTCATGTAGATCATGGCAAGACAGAACTTATAAAAGCACTTACAGGAATAGACACTGATAGACTTCCGGAAGAAAAAGAGAGAAAAATGACTATCGTGCTTGGCTTTGCTTTTATAGATTTCCCAAAATACGGGAGAATCGGAATAATAGATGTGCCTGGTCATGAAAGATATTTGAAAAATATGGTTACCGGAGTAAGCGGGATAGATTTAGCTCTACTTGTCATTGCCGCAGATGAAGGGATAATGCCACAAACTAAGGAGCATTTTGAAATCTTGGGCTTTGCTGGAATAGAAAAAATAATAATAGTATTGACTAAGATTGACCTTGTAGATGAGGAGTTAATGGAATCTGCTATTATGGAAATTCAAGATTTACTTGAAGGCACCCCGTATGCTGATAGCAAAATCATAAAAGTCTCTTCCAAAACCGGCAAAGGACTATCGGAACTCAAGCAAACATTAGATGAAACGGTTTGTAGTATGCCAATAAAAAAGACATCAGGAATACCCATTTTACCAATTGACCGTACTTTTATGCTTAAAGGTGTGGGTACTGTAGCTACCGGCAGTGTTATGAATGGAACTTTAAAAGTTGGAAATAAAATTTATATCTACCCACAGAAATTAACCTCAAAAATAAAACAAATACAAGTTCATAACAAACTTGAAAACGAGATAGGAGCAGGACATAGAGTTGGAGCAAATCTTGCAAATATAAAAGTTAGTGAAGTTAATATAGGGGATGTAATATCAGAGGAAGGAAGCTTATTCACCACAAGAATAATTGATACAAAGTTAGAACTTCGACCCGGTATGACTGTAAAACATTGGACGAGAGTGAGAGTACATATTTTAACTAATGAAGTTTTGGGAAGAATTAGACTATTGAAAAACGAGAAATATTGTCAGATATTATTGGAAAAACCTGTAGTAGCTTGGTTTAAAAATAAATTTATAATAAGAAACTATTCCCCTGTGTATTTAATTGGAAGTGGGACAGCACTAAATCCAAGAGCATCCGGACATAAAAGAAAAGACGAGAAAATTATTCAATTGCTGGAATTTAGAGAAAAACATAATATGGAAGAAATAATAACCGAAGAGATTAAACATAAATATTGGAAAATAGAAAACTTCAAAAAAACTTTATTTACCCCCGATAATGAATTTGATAATACATTGAAAAAACTAATAGATTCAGGAACTGTTAAAATAATTTCACAGTATATTATTGGTAAATCTACTTCTGAAAAAATAAAGAATAAAATTATTGCTGAATTAGAAAGTTTTTATAAGATGAGTAATGAGATGAAAATTGGCGTACCCAAAGAAGAATTAAGAAAAAAAGTTGATATAGAACAAAAGTTATTTGATTCCTTTATTCCTGAATTGGATGAGATTGAAATCACAAAAGATAAAGTGCGGCTTAGAAGTTGGAAATCATCATTAAACGAGACACAACTACTGGAATTAAAAAAAGTGGAAGAAAATGCACGAGCTGGGTTTTGTTCTTTCAAAGAATTCAATAGGGAAACAATAGGAATATTATTAGAAGAAAAGAAAATAATAAATATAAAAAGTGAATTTTTTGTGCATAAAGATGTTGTAGAAATGTGGAAAAATGATATAAAAAAATACATAGAGAATAATCAAGGAATAAGTATAGGAGATATAAAAAGAATTTTAAATGCTACAAGAAAATATGTTGTTCCCTTTGCAGAATACCTTGATGGAATAAGTTTTACGAAAAGGGTAGGAGATAAAAGAGTACTATATGGAGGTGGATAGGGGCTGGTGTCCCTGCTGGACTTCAAATCCAGTTTCTCGTCCAAAAGGCGGGAGGTAGGTTCGATTCCTACACACCTCCGCCATTTTTTAAGTCACTAAGAATTGTCCAATATACTTAAATAATTTTACGGAATTACAAGTTAATACAAAATTTTTCAAGGTACGCGAATAAAAACATAAACACGAATTTATCACGAACAGAATTTCTTTTGTTGGTTTTATACCGAACTGTCGTCAAAATACTTAAAAGGTTTGCGTGCGAGGATACCCGCAAGAGCATCGTAGAGTGGTTTCATTTCTTATTGTGTTAATCCGGTATAATCTTATATTTTTAATTAAATGGATATTTTATGAAAGATTGAACGGCACGACTTTTTGTACCTGCTTTTAAAAATACCATATAGAAGCAGCGGGAAATATTCAAATTACCTGAATCTAACTTAACATTTACTTTTCGTAGAGTAGAGACATATTGCAATATACCTTTGCCTTTAATCGCCCATTCTGACAAGAATGATATACCTAATCCGGTTTCTACACCTTGTTTCACTGCCTCTGTACTTCCAAGTTCCATAACGATATTGAGCCCTTTTATTCCTTTGTTTTTCAATGTTTTCTCTATCGTATCCCTTGTGCCCGAACCTTCTTCACGCCAAATAAATTTACCTGTTTTCAATTCTTTAAGGGTAATATTTTTCTTTATCACCCACGGATGACGAAAATTAACTGCAAGCACTATTTTATCTTTTGCTAACTCAATATATTCTAATTTCTTATCTTTTATTTTCTCGCCAACTACTCCTATTTCAAGTCTATGCTCAAGGATTTTGGTAATTATGTCTTTGCTGTTTGAAATTCTGACGGATACATTTACATCAGGATATTGTTGCTTAAAATTATTTAAAACTCTTGGCAGGATATAAGTTCCGGGAATTGTGCTTGCACCAATAATCAGATGTCCCTTTACGTCATCGTTTAATTCATTAACCTTATCTTTGGACTCATCAACAAGTTTAAGGATTCTTTTTGCATAAGTATAAAGTATTTTCCCGCTCTCGGTAAGCATGACCTCTCTTTGTGAACGGTCAAAAAGTGTAGTATCATAAAATTTTTCTAATGCTGAGATTTGACTACTTATTGTAGATTGAGTGCGATATACCAGTTCACCGGCTTTAGTGAAACTCTTTTTATCCGCTACCGCACAGAATGTCCTAAGATTTTGTAATTCTATCATAGTGCTATGTTACTCTAAATCTCTTAAAGTCATTCTATAACCCTTTTATTTGTTACTCTGAATCCTTTGTTTGTCATTCTGAAGGAACGAAGCAACTGAAGAATCTCATTCATGAGTAAACTCCGTGAAGAGTCTTGAAAGATTCTTCACTATCGCTCAGAATGACAAAGAGCGCATTCATAATAATGAAAATGTATAATGTAAAGAATTTATGGTATTACACCATTATTCAAATACTTAACTATTAAATAGGGCACCTTTTGATTTATATCAACAGTTGGCAGTATGTATATTGCAAGATTTTATTGCACATAGCTGTTTAAGTTATTACTAAATTTCATTACTTGCATTTGCTTTCAATTTGCTACTAAAATCCATATTACATATATATCTTGTTATATTCTGTTTTTAAAATAACATATAGCTAACCTCTGTTTTTATATTTTCCAATCCTTTTTTTGCTATTTCGAAATAATCTTTTTTTAATTCATATCCAACAAAATTACGTTTCAATTTCAAACAAGCAATTCCTGTGCTTCCACTTCCTATAAAAGGGTCTATAACTGTTTGCCCTTCAAATGAAACTAATTTGACCAAATGATACATCAGGTCTACAGGTTTTAAAGTTGGATGAAAATTAAAATCTTCCTTTTTTTGTCTAACCTTTGGTATTAAAAAGAATTTATCAAAACCATCATTAAATTCTTCGGTTCTTACTATATTTGAAGCTACCCTACCTTTAGAATGAGGATTATGCCCTACAGTTTTTTCACCATTTGCATATGAAATTCTTGTTTCTTCAATATTTAATGATCCAGTTGAATATTTAATTATATTTTGTGCAACATTTAATTTTTTTTCAATAGATTTTTGAATTAAAATAATTGGTTCAAAAGCAGGTTTTAATCCTAATCCAGAACCTTGATACTTTTTGCCCAATTCCGAAGTAGGCTCATATTTAAATTTTTCTTTATTGGCATAATAATTATCTGCACCGTTTTTTTTGTAGCCTTGGACATATTTGTACTTCCCAATCACTTTACTTTCAATACCCAATTCTTTATCAATATCCAAAGCAACATCTCTACTTTTTGGCATACCATTTAAATATGACCAAAACAACACATCTTTAATAATAAATCCACTGTCTTCCAAATCTACCATTAATCTGTGCATCAAGCGTATGGAAGAAAAAACCAAACCAAAAGCACCTGGTTTTAGAACTCTCAAACTATCTTCCCAAATCTGCCTCTTGGGTAAATCCTTATCCCAATAATGATTTTGATATGAAATGCCATAAGGTGGGTCAGTAACAATTGCATCGATTGAATTACCAGAAAGTTCTTGCAATTCATAGCAAGATTTATTATATATTTTAAATTCTGACATCTTTGGGGCTTTTTAAATCAGTTAAGGTTAGAATACTTTCAAAAGAAGGTTTGTAACTTATTAGCAGTTTATAAACAAAATGTTTTGTTTTATCTGGTGGAACAACAACATTAAATCCCCATTCTTTAATCAGTTTTGTAATATCTATATTTTGTGTTGAACGAGTGCTTGTATTTGCTACTGCTCTAACTCTTTTCAACAAATATTTTCCTAATTCAATATGTTGACCAAAAACTATAAATTGTAAATCACTTGCACCTTTCCAAATACCAACAGTTGTATATAATCTTTTATCAGAAAATGCTTTAGCTTTTTCCTCATTAGTATCATTCCAAGTTCCACCTAAACGATTTGAAAATATGCTACATTGCTTTACTTCTAAAAATTTTATTTTTTTACTATTTTTAGCATCAAATCCGTGTTTTTCAAAATTTAGTAAATCAAAACCTAAATAATTAGCAACGATTGCATCTCTAATCGTATTAATTGTTGTATCAGTATCATAATTATCAAATTCTGTTTGAAATTTCGTTAATTCCTCAAGAGCAAAAATACCTTTTGCTCTAAATGATGACGGAATTGGTTTGTAATTTCCTTTTTTAAAAATATTCATTGTTCCTACACCGCCAAATTGGTGGAATATAAATAATTGTTTATATTTTTTACCTATTACTTCATCTTAATATAAAAATATAGCTTGTCAAATTCTTTCTTGTATCTGACTATATTACTTAATTGGGATGAGGATGTGGCTCGGGTTTATTGCCTCAGAGTTGATGCAATACGAATTGGATTTAAGAGTAAATCTAATGCATCATCAATATTCCGAACCATTAAGTCTGCATTAAGAATCGCATTTTGGGAAGCCCCTTCCTTTTCAATAACAGCTATTCCGATTTTTGCCTCCTTGAGCATTAGAGCATCATTTGCTCCGTTACCAATAGCAATCGTTTTCTCTTTTCCTATTTTAAGAATAAAATCTCGCTTTTTTTGAGCTTCATTAACAGGAGAAATTTTTACAAGTTCAAGAGTAATATCAGAAATCAGTTTCTCCGCAGTTCCATAAATATCAGCGGTAAGCAAATAAATATTCAGATTTTCCGAAAGCTTATTAAGTTTTGATTTGACTTTATCGGCAATCTTTCCATTCACAGCAATTGTGCCGTTCAGGTCAAAAACCGCATTCTCTAATTCTATTTTTCCTATTCCTGAAATGTTAAACGATAACATAATATTCCTCTATTTATCCGACAAGCTGTTATATACCTCTCACGAAATTTCTTCCGGGAAGTTGTTTCACTATTCCTTTTAGTTCAAGGGTAAGAAGAGTATTAAGTATTTGGGGGACTTTCAATTCAAGTTTTTCAGCTAATACATCAGCATGCATAGGGTCATAAGAAAGAAGTTCCCATATTTTGTTTTCTTCTTCGGAAAGGTTAAGATTTCTTTCAACTGTATCAACTGCTTCAATGCCCAAATACTCCATAATGTCTTGAGCTGAAGTTGCTATTCGTGCACCTTCTGAGATTAAACGATTAACACCCTTACTTGTTTCGGAAGTTATATTTCCCGGTACAGCAAATACTTCCTTGTTTTGTTCAAGAGCCCATTCCACAGTAGAAAAAATCCCACTTTTTGAAGTTGCTTCTATTACAACAATTGCTTTAGAAAGTCCTGATATTAATCTATTTCTCGTAGGGAAATTTCCCTTCCATGGTTGTGTTCCAAGAGGAAATTCAGAAACACAAGCTCCGTTTGTACAAATCTCTTCAAACAAATCTCCATTTTCAGGAGGATATATTACATCAATTCCTGAGCCAAGAACTGCAATCGTTCTTCCACCTGCTCTTAATGTTTCACGATGTGCACAGCTATCAATTCCTCTTGCAAGCCCGGAAACAACAGTAATTCCGAACTTTGCAAATTCACAAGCAAATTTTTCAGCAATAAGCCGTCCGTATTGACTTGCTCTACGCGCACCAATAATCGCAATTGAGAGAACATCTTGAGGCAATATTTTTCCTTTTACATAAATAAGAGGGGAAACATCCGGTAATTTTTTTAAGTTTTCAGGATATGAAGGATCTTTAAAATTTATGAGTTGAATTCCAAGCTTTTTTAAAACTGCAAGTTCCGGCTCAACATTATTTTTTTTAGCACTTCTGATAACCGAAATAAGCTTTTCGCCTACGATTTCAGAAAGTTCATAAGGAGGAGCATCAAATACATTTGAAATAGGATTGAATTGCAGAATAAGCTTTTTAAGCTTTGCTTCTCCAATTCCTTTTATACTGGATAACTTAATAAGAGTTTCAATTTTTTCTCTTATCATTGATTAGCGGAATAAAAATGGCGGGGTCGACCAGATTTGAACTGGCGATCTTCGGCTTGACAGGCCGACGTGTTAACCAGGCTACACCACGACCCCCATTAATAAGAACATAGAAGCGAGAAACAAACATTGACTATCCTCGCTTCTATGCTATCATTTTCTTCTTTTAATACTCAGGTGGATAGCCTCCTCCTGCTCCAGGTGGCATCATTGGTGCTTTTTCTTTTTCAGGTTTATCCACAATCATTGCTTCAGTTGTTACAAGAAGTGATGCAATTGAGGCTGCATTCTGCAAAGCAGTTCTCGTTACTTTTGTCGGGTCAACTATACCTGCTTCCATAAGATCTTTTACTTGGTTGACCTGAGCGTCGTATCCCATATTAACAGTTTGTTTCTTGACCTCATTTACTATCACGCTTGGCTCTTCTCCTGCATTTGTAATAATCCAACGAATTGGTTCCTCAAGAGCCTTCTTTATAATATTGACTCCGACTTGTTCATCTTCTTCAAGCTTCAATTCGTTAAGGGCAGGTATGCATCTTAAGTAAGCAATACCTCCACCGGGTACGATTCCTTCTTCAACCGCAGCTTTCGTTGCATGTAAGGCATCTTCAGTTCGAGCTTTTCTTTCCTTCATATCAGGTTCGGTTGGAGCTCCTACATTTATTACACCAACTCCACCTGAAAGTCTGGCAAGTCTTTCTTGTAACTTCTCTTTATCGTAGTCAGATTTTGTTTCCTCAACCTGAAGTTTTATCTGGGACATTCGAGCTTGAATGTCAGATTTTGAACCGAGTCCTTCTATTACTGTCGTATTATCTTTGTCTATTCTGACTTTCTTTGCCCTTCCAAGATCTTCTATCTGTGTATTTTCAAGCTTCATCCCCTTTTCTTCGGCAATCACTTTTCCACCAGTAAGAATTGCAATATCTTCAAGCATCTCTTTTCTACGATCTCCATAACCAGGTGCCTTAACAGCAGCACATTTAAAGGTTCCACGAAGCTTATTGACAACTAATGTAGCTACTGCTTCTCCTTCAATATCTTCTGCTATCACAAGTAATGGCTTTCCTGTCTGAGCTATTTTCTCCAGAAGTGGCAGAAAATCTTTCATTACGGATACTTTCTTATCATGAAAAAGAATATAAGGGTCATCAAGTACTGTTTCCATTTTATCAGAATCCGTAACAAAATAAGGTGATATGTATCCACGGTCAAATTGCATTCCTTCAACTATATTAAGCTCTGTTGTTAATCCTTTACCTTCTTCTATTGTAATTACACCGTCTTTTCCAACTTTTTCCATTGCTTCGGCAATCATATCTCCTATCTCTTTATCATTATTTGCAGATATTCTGCCAACATTAGCAATCTCTTCTTTTCCTTGAGTTGGTTTTGATATCTTCTTTAACTCTTCTACTACTACTGCCGTTGCTTTCTCAATTCCACGCCTAATCATCATTGGATTAGCTCCAGCAGTTACATTCTTATATCCTTCACGAAATATTGCCTGTGCCAAAATAGTTGCTGTAGTCGTTCCATCTCCTGCGATATCTGATGTTTTCGACGCTACTTCTTTTACCATCTGGGCTCCCACATTCTCAAATCTATTCTCAAGTTCTATTTCTTTAGCTACACTAACTCCATCTTTTGTAACAGTTGGAGAACCCCATTTCTTTTCCAAAACAACATTCCGTCCTTTTGGACCAAGTGTTATTTTGACTGTATCTGCAAGCTGGTCTACTCCACTTTTAATGAGAGCTCTACCTTCTCCTGCAAATTTTATTTCCTTAGCTGCCATCTTTCCTCCTTTATTCAATAATTCCTAAGATGTCGTCTTCTCCCATTATTAGATATTCCGCATCATCAATCATGACCTCTGTTCCCGAGTATTTACCAAATAATACACGGTTTCCTTCTTGCACTTCAAGACTTCTTCGAGTTCCTTTTTCGTCGAATGCTCCAGGGCCAACAGCAACTATCTTGCCCTCAAGAGGTTTTTCCTTGATAGTATCCGGGATAATTATTCCTCCCCTTCTTATCTCCTCTGCTTCGATACGCTCAACAAGAACTCTATTACCAAGTGGTTTTAACTTCATCTCGTCCTCCTTAAATTAAACCTATAAAATAAAACACCTACTCTCCATCTTTATATAAGATGCAATGAGTTACAAAAAGATTCAAAAAATGTCAAATTATTTATATATTGTTTTATTTGGGCGAAAGAGGGCTCGAACCTCTGGCCTCCTGCTTGTAAGGCAGGCGCTCTCACCATCTGAGCTACTCGCCCATTTAAATCATCCAATCATCTAAATTATTCGTTTACTCTGTATAATATTGATTTTTAAACTTGTCAAGAGCAATTTTTGCTGAATTTTTGACATTTTGGTAGATTGCCTTAAATATTTTAAAAAAATTGAATAAGCAGATAACTTTTTTATTTTATTCTTGACAGAGTAAAAATTCAAAATACAATGGAGCTAATATGAGACGTTATCTTATTGCAGGGAACTGGAAGATGAACAAAACAATCCAGAAAGCATGCGAACTTGTAAATGGATTGGCAACCGAATCAAAGAATATAAACGATGTTGATATTGCTGTTTTCCCTCCGTTTACCGCTCTTTACGAGGTTTATAAAATAACAAAAGAAACAAATATCGATTTAGGAGCTCAAAATCTTTGGTATGAAACTAAAGGTGCATATACTGGGGAAATCTCACCTGAATTTATTGTCGATGTTGGATGCAAGTATGTGATTGTAGGGCATTCAGAGCGGAGAAAATATTTTCAGGAGAAAGATGAGCTTATAAATCGTAAAACAAAATTAGCAATTGAGAAAAATCTTATTCCAATTGTATGTGTGGGAGAAACTCTTGAGCAAAGAGAAAATGGAGAAACCCGTAAAGTAATTGAATATAAAATAAATGAACTTGAAAACATTGATTTTTCTAAAATAGTTTTAGCTTATGAACCACTATGGGCAATTGGAACAGGTAAGACTGCAACTCCCGAAGTTGCGGAAGAAGCCCATAAATTCATAAGGGACTTGGTTCAAACAAAATATGGTTCTGAGGTTGCATCTAATATTCGCATTCTGTATGGTGGAAGTGTAAAGCCGGACAATGTAAAGATTCTTATGAATCAACCTGACATAGACGGGGCTCTTGTCGGAGGTGCGTCACTTGATGTAAACTCATTTATGGGAATAATTAAAGGCAGTATTTCGCTTTAACGAGGTATTAAATGTACGGAATTTTACTTGCAATTCATGCAATAGTTTCTATTCTTTTGATTCTTATAATATTAATGCAACAAAAAGGTGGAGGAATGGGAGCAGCATTTGGTGGTGGTGGACAATCAGTATTTGGAGGAAGAGGAGCTAATCCATTCCTTACAAAGACAACAGTAGTACTTTTTGCAATGTTTATTATAATTTCTTTTAGTATCGCTTTTATGTCAAGAGGTAGAGCAGTTAGAAAGAAAGAGTCTGCTATAGAAAAAGCAATTAATAAAGGGGATATAACTCCTCCTACTCAATCCTATCCTGCTCAGCCTTATGAAGGAGAATAAATGGAAGCAATCGTAGAAATCGCTGGATTCCAATATACAGTAAAGGAACAGGATAAAGTAAAAGTTCCAAAGCTTAAAGGAGAAAAAGGAGACAAGCTTAAATTCCCGATTTTGATGTTAATGGGAGAGAAAAAGACTTCAATAGGAACTCCTTATGTAGAAAAAGCACAGTGTGAAGCAGAAATTCTTGAGTTTGGTAGATACCCGAAGATAATCGTATATAAATACAAATCCAAGAAACGTTACCGCAGGAAAAAAGGACATCGTCAGGATTATACCCACCTCCTGATAAATAAGATAACAGAGAAATCATAATTCTCTTTCGAGTTGGAACATCATCACGCATATCCTGTAAAAATGCTGTTGAGAATAAAACCTGATAAATTGTGGTGATATGAATAAAGTAAACAAATTTTTAATCTCGCTATTATTAATAGTTATTATTTCCATTCTGGCTTATCCATCTTGGGCACAGGAAAATGATACAGTAATTGCACATCTTCCTTTAAGTTCAAATGACACAATAAGTACCGCTCTTCCTTCAAGTCCAATAATAAAAAATGAAGTTAGTCAAGTTGATATTTTAGGAGAGTCCCAAAGAAATCTGGATAGGTCTATAAATATTCTTAACATAGTTGCTACTTCAATGGGAATTCTGGTCGGATTATTCACAGCGATTCTTGTTGTAGGTGGTATTTTTGGATTTTCGGAATTAAGAAAGTTGAAGGAAATTAGAGAAAAAGCCGAAAAAGATATGAAAGTTATCAAAGATATCAAGAAAAAAGTTGAAGAGGAACCGAAAGGACTTATAAAAAGAGTGACAGAACTGGAAAGAAGAATGGAAGAATTATTAGAGAAGTCAGATAAATCTCAAATTAAAAAGTCTGCGAGAACCCCTGCTGACTATATGAAGCTTGGAGAGACAGAATATTCAAAAGGGAATTACGAAACAGCAATAAAACATTATGAAAAGGCAATAAAATCAAAGGATTATGTTTATGCATGGGTTAACAAATGTTATGCACTTCGCAAGCTTGGTCGGCATGAGGAAGCGCTTGAATCAATTAATAGGGCACTAAAATTAAAAGCTGATCGTGCTTGGATATGGGATATAAAAGGTTATATACTTCGCAAGCTTGGTAATCATGAGGAATTACTCAAAGTTCGTAAAAAGGCAGAGGTATTAAGGAGTCAGGAATAACTGGGTAGGCAAGGCTTTAATGCCTTGCCATAATGGGCATAAAAGCCCATTATACCCAAAGAATGCTAAGGAAAGAAATGAATGAGATAGTAACGCCGAGGTTAAAAAAATCCTTGGCAGATGAAGAGGGGGATACCTCCCCTCGCTACAATGGTTCAGGAAAAGGAATGAATAATTTAAAAGCAGTCTTACTGCTCTTGTGGGCGTCCTCGCACGCAAACCTTTGCGAAGACGCAAAGGAGAGCTTTTAATGATGGCTATATACGAAAGTGAAAAAAATACAGATGCCTTTATGTAGTGCCGAGGTCAAAAAAATCCTCGGCAAATGTAGGGGCGAACCTGCGTGTTCGCCCAAATTATCAGGGCAGACACATAGGTCATACTCCTACAAAAACAGGTAGGGACAAGGGTTTATCGTGTCCGAATATGGAGTCATAACAGAAGGGTAGATTGAGGCTCTCACTTTAACTTGATGAGAGCAAGGGCTCTCATCTACCCAATACGAAAAAAAATGGGAATAGGAATTGATATTTTAGAAATTAACAGAATTGACAAGATGGTTGAGCAATGGGGAGAAAGGTTTTTAACCCGTGTATTCACTGATGGAGAGTTGAAAGAATGGAATATACGTGGAAAAAGAATATCTTTTCTTGCCGGAAGATTTGCCACAAAAGAAGCTTTCGTAAAAGCAACTTCTTCTAAGGTATCCGGCTGGAAAGATATAGAAGTACTTGGTGTTCCTTTTGAATCTCCAACCATTAGATTTCAAGGAAAGAATATGAAAGAAGCTCAATTATCAATTTCGCATACCGACCAACTTGCAGTTGCGGTTGTTATAACTCAATGAAAATTAAAACAACATACAGATTTATATGCAGAGATATTATTGCAAGCAACAAGAACGTAATAATCTATGGAGATTGCTTCATCGCTTTGCTTCTCGCAATGACATTTGTGTTAGTAGAATGTTTTTTACATTATGAATATTTTTAAAAAACTTGCGGCTCTGAGTTACAGGAAAGATATTCTTCCGCTTCAGGTATTGAAAGAGCCGAAAAAGATATTTGTTTTTCTTCCTCTTGAACCGTATAAGCCATTATCATTTATCTCGGCAATTGAGCTTTTAAGAAAAAATTTTAAATCTACAGAAATCATAGGTATTGTTAAAATTGAATACAAACCATTATTTGAAGAAAAGAACTTATTTGACAAAATTGTATCTTATGAGTCAACTCCCTTTTTCTTCTCTCGTCAATTTTTCAGACTAAGAAGTACACTAAGAAATATATCAGCTTCTATGTCACTTGATTTTAATGTAGAAAGTGATTTACTTAGCTGGATTGGAGGAGCTTCGTTAAGAATAGGATCTCAAACTTCTCCTTTTATAAATTATAAGGTAAAGTTAAAGTCATCGTCTAATAATCAATCACAAGACGCTATTAAACTTGTTCGTGCAATATGTATAGGTCTCTAAAAAATTATTTGATTTTTGCCGGCTTAGGAATTATTATTGTCTTTTTAATCTATTCCCAATATATGGTTAAAGAGATTGACCGCGAAACAGCCACCATAACCAAAATATATGGAAAATTTTGTGCCAGTGCTACTGAAGATGAGACTTCTGTTATATTTGATGAAATTATTACGAAAATAAATTTCCCGGTTATAGTTACCTCACCTACAGGAGAAATAATTAGCTCAAGAAATGTAGATTCTCCAAGTCTTAAGTTCGTACAAAAACTTGATAATGAACACGAGTCGGTTAAAATTGAATATAACAATAAACTGCTTGCACAGGTTCATTATGGGGATTCTATGACAAGAAAACTTTTAAAGTTTGCTCCCATTGCTGAAATTTCTTTCGGAGCATTACTACTTATAATTGGAATAATATGGCTCTACACTTTAAAAAAGAGCGAAGAAAATGCTCTCTTTGCTGGAATAGCAAGAGAAACTGCACATCAACTCGGAACACCAATTTCTTCACTTATGGGTTGGGGAGAATTTATAAAAGACAAAGAGCTTAAATCCTCTTTTCAGGAGGATCTTAATCGTCTCTCTGCAATTGCAACACGGTTTCATAAAATTGGTTCTCCTCCTGAATTTCATCTTCAATCTATAGACAATGTGCTAAAATCAACCGTAACCTATGTAAAAGAGAGAATCTCAAAAAAGATAAAAATCATAGAAGATTACTCAGAGCATTCACAAGTAAGCATAGATCCTGAACTCTTTTCGTGGGCTATTGAAAACCTAATTAAAAATTCAGTAGATGCAGGAAGTACCGAAATTAAAATCTCAACCAAGGAGAACAAACAACTTGAAATAATAGTAAAAGATAATGGAAAAGGAATTCCTAAACATTTTACGAGAAGAATTTTCTCACCCGGTTATACTACCAAAGAATATGGGTGGGGTATTGGACTTTCTCTTGTAAGGAGAATTATATTGATGCATCATGGGAAAATATTTTACAAACCAAATAAGACAGAGATTGGTTCAAGCTTTATAATTTCTCTGCCACTAAAATAAATTTAAAAAACTTATGAAACGTATTCTATGGATAGATGATGAAATAGTATCTTTGAAATCACTTGTCTTTTTACTCAGAAATCGTAGCTATTATGTGCGAGAAGTTTCAAGCGGAGATGATGGATGTGACATTCTTCAGAAAGAACATTATGACCTCGTACTATTAGATGAGATAATGCCGGGCAAGGATGGACTTGCTACTCTTAAAGATATAAGAAAAATTGATGCATCTATTCCTGTAGTTATGGTTACAAAATCGGAAGAACTCTCTATGATTGATAAAGCTTATACACAAGGTGTCAGTGACTTCCTTGTAAAGCCGTTAAAGCCCAATCAACTTATTGCTACTTGCAAACGATTGCTTGAAAGAGAAGATCTTATTGGTTCTGAAATTCCAAAAGATTATACACAATTTTATCAACAAGTAACTCAAAAAATGAATACCTCTCTTGATTGGAAAGGCTGGAAGCTTCTTTATAAATCTATTGTTTCTTGGGGAATTAAGATAGATAAATATCCTGAATTTAGAACTCTCCATGAAGAGATTCTTAACCAATGTGAACATGAATTTACAAAGTTTTTTGAGTCAAATTACTTAGATTGGCTTTATCACGAATCTTCAGCCCCTCCTCTTTCTGTCGATATAGTACCTGATTTTGTAGTGCCTCATACGGTTGATCACAAAAGAGTATATCTTATTGTATTGGATTGTCTCAGATTTGACCAATATCTTTCTATTCGTCCGATGCTTCAGGAACTTTTCAAGCTTGAAGAGGATTTTTACTCTTCAATAATTCCTTCTGCTACTCCGTTTGCAAGAAATGCTATTTATAGTGGTTTATTTCCACGTGAAATAGCTACAAAATATCCTGAATTATGGAATCCTGAAGAAAATAAACATGAAGCTGAATTGCTTGAAATTCAACTTCGTAAATTTAATCTCCAATCTGCTTACCTAAAAGTCAAAAACCTTGGTGACGAATTAAACTTAATAAAAAATATTAGAAATTTTAAATCTCAACAAATAGTTTCCATTGTTGTTAATTTTCTTGATTATTTAATTCATGCTAAATACGAATCGTCTGTAGTTAATGAACTTATCCCAGATGAGCAATCACTTTGTTCTCTTACTAAGCTCTGGTTTTTAAAATCTTCTCTCTATGAGCTTTTGCGGGGACTTGCGAAAGAAGGGAATCCAATTATTCTTACAACGGATCACGGTGCTCTACTTGTTCGCCATCCGAGCATTATATATGGAAGCAGAGTAATATCTCATAACTTAAGATATAAATATGGTCCTGCTCTCCGATGCGACCCGAAACATGCTCTCTTTATTCAAAATCCGGAAGAATATAAATTGCCGGGAAATATAAGATATGGAATAGCAAAAGAAAGTTCCTATTTTATCTATCCAACTCACCCTCAGGAATATGCCTCCAGATATCAATCCTCTTTTCAGCATGGAGGAATTTCTATGCAGGAAATGATTATCCCTTGCATTACCCTTCTTCCTAAGACCTAATAAGTTTTGTAATCTTGTCAAGTTTCTGTTTATTACAAAAGTATTTATTATTATACCTTCACGCATATTTACCTTCACTTAGAATTTCTATGTAAACGGATTCAACAGATACAGCAGATTAAAAAGACAATTTGTTTTAATTTATTAAATCAGCTTAATCCGTTTACTAATATTTATTTTTCAAAAGAACATTTAGGATAAATTTTCTTAGTCATTATATCTAATCCTAAACATTTTCTGGTATCTAAATCAATACATTCTCTCCATACAAAAAAACTTTTAAAATTCAAAAAATTGCAAAGAAAATTGTTGACATAAGAGCATTCTGCGGTGTAATTTAATGGACGATGTTTCTTTTGTCATTGATGAAAACAACTAAAGGATTATGAATATATTCTTATTGATAATTACCCTTGCTCTCACAAGTCATATAAGTGATTCTCAAAAAGCTATTGATTTTGCAAATTACCTCTATAAATCCCATAATTACAAAGAAGCTATTACGGAATACGAACGTGCTCTGTTTCTTGGTACAGACACATCGCAAGTTTTTTTTCAGCTTGGAAAAACTCATTCCATTCTCGGTAATTGTGAACTCACACGAAAATACCTACTTGAAGTATTAAACGATACTTCCTTTATTCTTATTGGTTTTTCATGGTTGGAGCAAAAAAATATAGAAAAAGCTCAATCTGTTTTTTCTCAGGTAAAAGATAAACTACAACAAGAAAAAATCAAAAAACATTATTCAAAACTTTTGGACTTACCTCATAAAAACTCCTTTCTTGCCGGAATCTCAAGTACTATAATTCCTGGCTTGGGAAGAGCATATTCAGACCGATTAGGAGATGGAGTTTTTTCCTTTATTTTCACCATAGGAAGTTCCGCAATCAGTTATTATTACTACAAGAAAGGGAATCGTGGAGTAGCCATAGGATTCGGAACTCTTGGAGTTCTCTTCCATTTTGGGAATATTTATGGAAGTGTACAGAGTGCCAAATTATTTAATGAAAGAGTATATCAAGAGGAGTTATATCTATTCAGAAAAGACTTTTATGAACTTTATTAGAATATGCTTACAAATTCCAAAAAGCTTTAACTGTTTTTAAAACAAAAATTTACTAAAATGATTTTTTTTATGTTTTTTTCTCTCTTCTGTAATTCCATAACAAAAGATAAAAATACTTACTTTGCTGATGAGTTGTTTGATAAAAAAATTTATAATACTGCACTCACAGAATATAAAAGACTGAATTTTTTTTCACCCAATGATTACTTCAAATACCAAACAGCATTATGTTATAAAGAGTTAGGAGATTTGCAGCAATCTGCGCTAATATTCAAAAAACTTGGTGCTAACGAAGAAGTACTTCAAATTTATCTCCAAATGGAAGAATATGCTTTGGCTCGTTTTGTAGCTCAGGATTTAGATAAAAATCTTGTCGGTTGGCTCTATCTTATTGAAGGTAAATGGGAGCTTGCCGGGGAAAATTTCACAAACCAAGCTTTGCAATTTGACGCCAGAAATGGAGAAAACCTTCCATATAAATCTATTTCAGTAGCTTCTTTTTTATCTACAATAGCTCCCGGTACAGGTGAAATGTATGCGAAAAGTTTTTGGCAAGGAGCTATTACATTTGCACTTAATGCCATTTCATTTACATTTGCCGTTAAATCATTTAAAGAAAAAGAATATCTTGGAACCGCACTTATTACTACATTTCTGTGTAGTAGATTTTATCAAGGAGGAATTTATAACGCAATAAGCTCAACCGAAAAATACAACGAAAATTTAAAAGAGGAATATATAAAATCAATTAGAAAAAGATACAACTGTCCATTTACAGATGAATGAATTACAGGTTAAACAAAAAACATTAGTACGCAGATTTACACAGATTGAAAAAAATATTACAGATAATATAATCTCACACATAAATTTATGTGTGAATCTGTTTTATCTGTGAATATCTGTGTGCAATTTTTATTTGTTAATTTTGCGAGTTTCGTGATAAAAACTTAAAATGAAAACTTATGACTCCATAGTAATTGGTGGTGGGATTTTTGGTTGTGCAACTGCCTACGAACTCACAAAACTTGGGCAAAAAGTGCTTCTTATTGAAAAAGAATATCTTGGTTCAGGTTCAACCGGAAGATGCATATCCGGAATACGACAACAATTCTCAACTCCCGAAACTATAAAACTTTCTATGTTGAGTGTCCATATTTTCAAAGAACTACACGAAAAGTTTGGAATTGAATGGCATCAAGGAGGGTATTTATTTCTTGCTTCTTCTCAATCACAGAAAGAAAAATATCTTGAACTTATAAAAATCCAGCACCAAATGGGATTGCAAGTTAATTTCATTGACCCTAAAGAGATATTAGAACTTGTTTCCTGCTTTCAATTGAAAAATATTGTCGGAGCTTCGTATTGCCCAACAGACGGACAAGCAAATCCTTTCCTTGTAATCCAGAGATATGTTGAACAAATTAAAAAACTTAAAAGTGAAATTTCAACTTTTACAAAAGTAATAAAAATACAAAAAAATCATACTTTTTCAGTTTTTACCGACACCAATGATGCATACGAAACTCCTGTCATTGTAAATGCCGGAGGAGCTTGGGCTCAAGAAATAAATAAACTTGTAGGGGCAATTAGCGAATTGCCTTTACAGCCTGAACGACACGAAGCTCTTGTTACTGAACCGACAAAACCACTATTTGACCCGATGATAGTAAGTTATGATCCCAGTTGTTATTTTCAACAACTTCATAGCACCGGTCAAATAATAGGATGTTATACTCCGGATTCTTCCGATAAAGGAATAAATCGTGATTCTTCGTTTGAATTTGCACCTGAGTTTTCTTCTCGTGCATTAAAAATCATACCAAAACTTGCCGAGCTAAAAGTAATACGAAGTTGGGCAGGATGGTACACAATGACTCCTGATGGCAATCCGATTATTGGTGAGACTCAAGTACCCGGATTCTTTTTAATTGGAGGAGGAAGTGGGCACGGTTTTATGCTTGGACCTGCACTCGGTAAAGTACTTGCAGAACTTATCTGTAAAAAACCTACGAGCATCTCAATAGATGAGTTTTCAATTAATCGCTCATTTGAAGGAAAAGAAGCTCTCAAATAGAAACATTTATTCTGAACAAGAAGTACAAATAAGCAGGGATTTAAAAATTGTTCGCAAATAAAACAGATTTGTACAGTAGAGGCGTTTAATTAAACGCCCCTACAATCTCAGACAGAAGCAAGCTTCTGCAATCCAAAATATCGCCGAGATTTATCCTCGGCAAAAACAAATATGGGGGATAAACCCCCACGCTACGAAGAATTAAGGATTTGAGGAGATTTGCAAAAGAAATGTCATTCCGAACTTGTTTCGGAATCTCAAAAAGAAGAAAGTCTTTAAGAGATGCTGAAATAAATTCAGCATGACACTTGGGGGAGTTCTATAAACAAATCAAGGAAGGCAATGAATGAGTCAGAGAGTTCTTTGAATCTTCAATTTTGAATCTTCAATCTATAGTTTCTTTGTGTTCTCCATATTCTTTATGGTTCATTTTTTTGTAGTTAAAAAGTTTTTATTCTATGATTCTTCTTTTCTCCGTGTTCTCTGCGGTGAGAATTTTTTTAGTGTTCTTTGTAGTTTAAAATATTTTATCTGTGTCATCTGCGGTTAAGAAGTTTTCCTCTGTGTTCTCTGTGGTTTAAAAATCTTTGCTCCGTTTACATTCCTGAGTTTTTTCGTTAAAAGTTATTCCTTGTTGTTCAAGTTCTTTTAACATTATTTCATAAATTTCTGGTAATGTTGGAATACAAACTCCTTTGGAATTTATTTTTCCTTCTAAAATCAATTTAGTTCCAATTGCGGCTGGCAATCCTACTGTACTTGACATTGACGAATCTCCTCCCGGAATCCCAAAATCTACAAGAGTGGAAGTGATTTTTTTCTTCCGTTCACTGAAACTTGCAAGGAATTCGTGGTGCAAAATAATCATATCCCTCTCCTTTGGCTCGTATTGAAGTTTCTCAAATAACCGACTTGACAAAACATCAAGTGCAGATCCTTTCTTAAGTGGCAAAGTTTTTTCGCTTAAAAGTCCCAGCCACTCAAATTTACGCATAACCTCAGAATCCGTTTCTAACTCTCCGTTGACAAATTCCTTGTATGTAAGTCCTTCAAGTTTTTTTTCTTCTTCATCAAGCAAACCGATTTTCCCTATTAATCGCCAAATTTTACACCATCCAAGATTCCGAAGAGTTCCCCTGTACATTGTTTTCACTCCAGAAATACCATATTTTTCAATATAAGGAATAGAGTCCCGATTTGGATAAGCTTCGAATTCGCCAAATTCTCCTATTTTGACAATTGAATAATCATCAAAAAGGTGCTCTCCTGAAATTTCTATTTTCTCCCCATCTTTAAGATATCTGGCATTGTTTTTCAAGGCAAGAACAGCTCCTTTTGGACTCCATGAAAACTTATATCCCCAAGGATTTGTGTTTGCCTCCGGAGCTAGAAGCCCACCACAATAACTACAGAAACTTGTAATCTTTCCGCCAGAATTTTGAACCTTATGAATTATCTGCATTGCAGACATATGGTCAATTCCGGGGTCAAGTCCTATTTCATTTAATATAAGTACACCTGCATTCTTTGCTTGATTATCAAGAGCTTGCATTTTGGCACTCACATAAGAAGTCGTTACCATTGGTTTTTTATGCTTAATACAAAGCTCTGCTATCATTGGATGATAAATATAAGGTAGTAAACTTATCACAATATCAACATCTGGTATCTCATTATTTAATTTTAATAACTCGGTTGATACATCCAGTTTCCCAAATTTGCCTCTTGGATGACCTGCAATCACCTTCTCTGCATCACTAACAGTTCTGGTAAGTATTTTTACCTGAAAATCGTTAAGCAGATAGCGAATCAATGGTTTTATAACCATTCCCGCTCCAAGAACCAAAACTTTCTTCACTTTTCCTCCTTGCTTAGGTTATATCCAATAGTTGCTCCAATCGGAATTGAAACAAAATTAACAAACATAGTTCCAAATGCAACATCTGTCCAGTACTCAGAATATTTGCGGTCATTGAAAAATATATAGATGATAGCAAAGCCGGTAAACCCTGTAATCAGACCACTCCAGAAAGTAGTTTTGAAATTCCCTTTTCTTTTCCCTACCCAATTTCCTATACCATAAATTGATAGAGTACTACTAACAGCTTCTCCAACTGTAAGTCCAGTTATTATAAGTGATGGGTGGAGCTGTCCAGCCGTACATAACGCTCCTGTAATACTACCTCCATAGATTCCTGCTATAAATTCTCCTGCAAGTTCCGGAACAATCCAAGGGTCCATAGATTTCCGTTTATGTCCTCTCTGTTTATATCCTCCATCAACAGATAAAGGAGTTAAAATAAGAAACAAAGAAAGTATGCAAATGGGACATTTCATTTTTTTTGCAAAAATTTCTCCAGATATTCATAGTTTGGAGTAAGTTTGCCATGATAGACAATGACTGCATTTTTGATTTCAGGAGAAAGGTTGCATTGCTCAAAATTTCGAGTAAAATCAGCATTCACAATATCCGGCACAAACTTTTTAAGCATTTCACTGAAATAAGTAGATGATTCTCTTGGTAGTTCGCAAGGAAGATTATCCACTGCCAATACAACTGGTCCTTCCTCTTCAACCCCATGAGTTGTTTTTCCATCAAGTGGGTTATAAGTAAAGACCGGATTGCCGGAATCTGTAGTATAAAGAGTGCACTCAATGGCTCCTTCAACATCACAACTTATATCTCCAATAACCCGTAAACGAGGTGAGGGCGATTCGTGAATCGTTTCTGCAAGGTATTTTTTTGTAAGTAATCTTGGATATCGTGATTCCCAATATATACAATTCATAAGTATCGTCAAGTGCGGAATATATTTTTCAAACATCCCCTTATAGTTTTCAGGATAGTCATAATAATCCTGTAACTCAAATTCAGTATTTGGCAGTTGGTATTTAGTCTTTAACTCTACCATATGCTTTTTCTTAAAAACTACTTTGTAAATTACTTTATTGTTTTTATTTACCTTATCAAGTTCATTTGGCTCAATTTCTTGGACGGGCAATAAATCAAGAATTTTCTGGGCTCCTTGAGATACATTTCCATATCCAGTAAATCCACAAATGAAAGGAGTTACTAAGTTTGGGAGCCCCATAGTTGATATTTTTTTGCCAATTTTAATTATTTCATCCTCTGCTTCTTTCAGATTTTCGTATTGATAGGCTTTCTTTATATCGGAAAAAGGAGTCTCAATCCCTTCGTATTGAAATCTCTTCCCAAGAGCCCACAGAGTATTAATCATACCGACAATCCCTGCATATTTACCAAAAAAGATAAGTCGTCTGCCTTTTTCATCCACTACTTTTTCATAATCTATAAGCTGACATCCAAGTTCAAGTACTCGTCTTAGCGTAGGCATACTTTCTGCTTGTCCCTTAATAGTATGGGAGAAAAATACATAGGTTTTCTTTGGCTCAAAAAACTCCACAGGAATTTCCTTGACTGCAAAAATAATAGGACAGGACGAAAGGTCTTCTTGAACACTTGCTCCTGCTTCTATATATTCACTATCTGAGAAAATGCGGATTTTAGAGGGTTGTACCTGGGTTGAAATAGAATACTTTTCTTTTAACTCTTTTACATCAGTTGGAGTTAATGGAACTCTTCGTTCCCATTCATTCTTATCTTCTCGTCTAATTCCTATGACCATATTATAAGCTTGATAGTCTATGGTTACTCGCGTTGCTATTCAAAAATATTTTATCTGTGTCATCTGTGGTTAAAAATCCTTATTCGTGTCCATTCGTGGTTAATACTATTTTTTCTTTGCGTCCTCTGCGTCTCTGCGGTAAAAATTCTTTTTTAGTGTCCTTTGTAGTTCAAGTGATGCTAAAAGCTCTCCCACAAGATACAAAGAGCCGGATGCTAATATAAGGTCTCGTGAACCTGCTTTTTCGCGTGCTTTTTTAAGTGCAGTCGTAGAATCTTTAACAATCTTGGCTTTAACTCCGACTCGGTTGAAAATTTTAAGAAGCTCTTTGGGGTCTGCTGAGCGAGGAGACTGCAGAGGAGTTATAAAAACATAATTCATAATTGGCCCAAAAATCTCAATCAATCCTTCTTTGTCTTTATCTTTTAACATTCCAAAAATAAAAATCAAATTTCTAAAATCAAACAATTCAATGACAGACCTTCTCAATACCCAAGCTGATGCTGTATTATGAGCCCCATCTAATACTACCCAAGGATTTTTAGCAACAACATCTAATCTTCCGGGAAAACGAACTTGAGAAATTCCTTTTTTGATAATATTATAAGGAATACCGTAAATTTGAGATGCACAAATCGCAGTGAGAGCATTTATTACTTGATGCCTTCCTAAAAGAGAAAGCGAATATTTTTTATTATCTACACTAAATCTTGCTCCTTTGATATCGCATCGTAAATTCTCACAAAACATATCTTCTCCGATTATCCAAAGTTTTGCTTTCTTAAACTTGCATACTTCTTTAATTATTTCTAATGCTTCAGGAGGTTGAGGTGCTGACACAACCTTCCCTTTTTCTCTTATTATCCCGCATTTTTCACGAGCTATTGATTCTAAGGTATTGCCCAAGATGTCCGTATGGTCAAAACTTATGGGCATTATTACTGAAATTTCAGGATTTAACACATTGGTTGCATCAAGCCTTCCTCCAAGCCCAACTTCAAAAACAGCACTATCTACATTTTCTCTCGCAAAATACACAAATGCAATACTTGTAATAATTTCAAATGTTGAAAGCTTATTACCCATCAATGGCTTTATTTCTTCAAGAATTTTAATGAAGTTAGCTTCTGAAATTGGCTCGTCATTTATTTTTATTCTCTCACGAATATTTATTAAGTGCGGAGAAGTAAAAGTTCCTGTTTTTCCTGTAAGTCCCAATATTGAAGAAAGAATACAAGCGGTAGAACCTTTTCCTTTGGTGCCTGCTACTAATATCGGACGTTTGATTTTAGAATGAGGAGAATCAATTTTCTTGAGAAATTCGTTAATATTTGATAGATCAAATCGGTATCGCGAACCTCGCTCCCAGTCTCTAAAACTATAAATAAATTCTATTGCTTCTTTAAAATTCATTTCACAAATATAAACATTGAAAAGTTTTGTTATCTACTATTTTATAATGATTTTTTTGCCTTTATCAAGTTTTATTCTTCCAAGAGCTTCAAATTTCGCAGGATTTATTGTTATCATTTCTTTCGAAGTAAGACAATATACCCTTGAATCGCCTAAACTCGTGGTTATATCAGATACTTTCAATTTCAAACTTTTTATTATTTTATCTGTACTTGCATCAAAAAAACTAATTATAGAATCCCTTAACACAGCACCGTATTCACCTTTTCGTGAGAACCAGATACTCTTTCCATTGCTGATTTCTAAGCTTCGTTCAATCCGATTAGTCATCCTATTTATAACATAAAGATTAGATTCGGTAAGGCAGTAAAGTTTATTCCCTAAATATTCAAATTTAAGTGCTCTTGAAATCCCTTTTATAGGAATACTTGTTACACAATCTCCACTTTGTGTATCAAAAATATCTAAGCAATTGAAGCGTCCGATATATACCCTGAGTCCATATTCACTAAGTGCAAAATCCAAAGGACTTTCCGCTGGAATACGATGCTCTTCTTTGAAATTAGAAGTCTTATAAATAGAAAGTCCTCCTTGGTCAAGAACCCATATTCGTCCATAGCAAACCATAAATTTCGTCGGTAGCTCAGGAAGCGTAATTGTTCTTTCGCTGGGAAGTTCTAATATTTCGTTTCCTGCTAATACATAAAATTTGTTTTCTCTTTTTATCACTTTTTTATGATTAATAGGTAGCCAATCTCGAAACTCAATTCCGTTATCAGTCAACCAACATAAAGAATCCCCTGCAAGCCAAACCGTATCTCTTGACAGAAAAATATCACGTAAATGTGGAAACGATTCTGTCTTATCAATCACATTTTTCTTAAGATTAACACTGTACAACTTATTTTCTGTTATTACATAAGCTCGCATCTTACTGAAACCTTCTTTCTTTGCAAATGACTTTCTTTGTTTCTTTTTTATTGGAGTTTTCTCTTTACACCCGGAGATAGCTAATAAACAAAAGCAAACAGACAATAAACAAGGAAGAAGAATCTGCTTCAATTTTATGTTTTTCATCTTAGTTTTGCATTTCTATATAAGCTCTATCATTTCTTTTACTGCTCTTTCTAACCCTACAAATACAGCTCTTCCAATGATAGAATGTCCTATATTAAGTTCTTCAATCTCAGAGATTTCTGCAATAGGTTTTGCATTATAATAGTTGAGTCCATGACCTGCATGAACTTCAAGTCCGAAAGATTTTGCAAGTACAGCAGCATTCTTAATTCGTTTAACTTCATTAGTAATATCTTTGCATTCAGAGTATTTATTTGTATTTATTTCTATTGCATCTACTTCAAACTCAGGAACTCTTTTTATTAGTTCTTCATCTGGCTCTATAAAGAGAGTTGTCTTAATCCCGTTTTCTTTAAGTTCTTTCACTACCTTTTTTATTGGCTCTATGAATTTTATAATATTCAATCCACCTTCGGTAGTTATTTCTTCAATTCTTTCAGGAACAAGACAACAAGCCCCCGGTTTAATTGATGTTATAATTTCCAGAATTTCCTTATTCAATGAAATTTCTACATTTAAATGTGTCTTCAAAGTAGCATTAAGAAGTTTAACATCTCTTTCTTTTATATGTCTTCTATCTTGCCTGAGATGAACGGTAATTCCATAAGCTCCGGCAAGTTCGACAAATACCGCTGCTTGCACAGGGTCAGGAGAATCTATTCCCCTTGCTTCTCTAATTGTTGCGATATGATCTATATTTACTCCGAGTCTCATAATTCCTCCTATCTTGCTTTAAACAAATTGAACTGTATCATTATATTTATAATTTTGCCAAATGCAAGCTAAATTTTAAGAATTTTATGACAAGATAGAAAAGTTTTACCAACTACGGAATTGTAAATAGATAGAAAATTGCATCTTAATCGCAGATATGTAAATGGTTAATTGTACATCACAAGAAGAAGCAGAAAGTGATTTGAGAGAAAATTGAAATAAAACTTGACTTTTAAAAGAAACCACTATAACTTTTCAATCAAAGGAGAAATTATTATGGATAAAGAAAAAGTTGTAAAAGACACTTCGGAAAAGAAAGAAAAAATGGTAGAAGATAAACCTGTCGTTACAAAAACCGTAAAAGATATCCCCGAGAAAACAGAAACAATAGCAAAAGATAAACCCGAAGAAAAAAAGGCCGTAGAAGATAAACCTGTTGTTGAAGAAGCCAAGAAAGAAGAGCCGAAAAAAGAAGAAAAAGAAGTTACTAAACCACCAATCGTTGAGAAAACTACAGAAAGCTCTCCGGATAAAGAAAAAGTAGTAGAAGAAAAACCCGTAGCAGAAAAGACAGTTAAAGTTGAACCTACTGTTGAGAAGAAAGAAGAAACAGTTCCTGAAAAAAGGAAGAAAATAAGAAAATTAACTTTAAAAGAAGTGGAAGATAAATTGAAAGCAGTAGAAAAAATGATGGGTGGTTTCAATTCGAAATATGCTAAACATCTTCTTGTTAAAAAAGCTAAATTGACAAGAAAATAAAAATACAAACTCAACCTTATAGAAATATTTTAGAGTGTATTGACTATGTCAATGCACTCTTTTTTTGTAATTGGCTACTGATTTTATAGAGGGTAATTACTCTATTAAGTCCTTAGTCAAGTTTTTTGAAATTTTTCTATTGACAGGTGTAAATAAAGAGCTACATAAAAATGTGAGAGTAACCAAGTAGAAATATTAAATACTTCTATCCGTGTTTTTTGTTTTATGAAGTGATTTTTAGAAAAAAAGAAGTGTAAAAAAGATGGAAAATTCTCAGATAATCTCCATATGAGTGTGAAGAATTACAAAAGTAATTAAGCTTTAAATTACAAGAGAGAAGAAGATGAAAAAGATATTTAAACAATTAATGAAGAGGCTCTGGATAATAATGTTACTTAGTATACCACAAATTTTGTTTGCACAACCAGATACTCTCTGGACAAGAACTTTTGGGGGGGATCAATTTGATGGCGGTTATTGTGTTCAAGAGACATCCGATAGTGGCTATATTATTGTGGGAAGCACAAGTTTATTTAGTGCATCTCCTGACACAAACGATATTTGGCTTATAAAGACAGACAAGAATGGTAATACTCTCTGGACAAAAACCTATGGAGATACTGACGTTGAATCAGGAAGATTCGTCCAAGAAACTCAAGACGGAGGATTTATTATAACCGGTGAAAAGACAGGGTTAGAAACCAATGTTTATCTTGTAAGAACAAATTCAATAGGAGATACACTTTGGACAAGAATTTATGTAGGAGATGTCGGAAAGTGTGTTCAAGAAACTAATGATGGAGGATTTATTATAATTGACCGAGATATGCAACTTATAAAAACGGACTCTTTAGGAAATTTACTCTGGGCAAAAACTTATGGGAAAGTACTTGATAAAGCAGGGTCTTCTGTTCAGCAAATTTTTGATGGCGGATTCATTCTCACCGGGTTTACAAGTGAAGATGCTCAAGGATACTACGATATCTGGCTTGTAAAGACAAATGCAAACGGGGATTCCCTCTGGGCAAAAACTTATGGAGGTACCGGCTGGGACTCCGGGCGATTTGGTTGTCAGACATCTGATAGTGGATTTATTGTAGTTGGTTATACGGATTCATATGGAGCAGGTGAAGATGATGTCTGGATTGTAAAGGTAGATAAAAACGGAACTAAACTTTGGGATACAACATTTGGAGGAATGGGGTACGATAGTGGCTCTTTTGTTCAAGAAACTTCAGATGAAGGATTTATCATTACAGGAAGGACAGATTCTTACGGGGTAGGTGGATTTGATATGTGGGTTATAAGAACAGACAAGAACGGAAAGAAACTTTGGGATACAACATTTGGAGGAACTGCTATGAGTTACGAACGGGGACATTGTATCCGACAAACGTCTGATGGTGGATTTATCGTACTTGGAGAAAAAGAGCAAAATATATGGCTAATAAGATTGGAAACGGAAGAAAGTGTAGAAGAAGTAAATTCTCAATTATATAGTTACCAATTGTATCAAAATATTCCTAATCCATTTAACCAGAAAACTATAATCAAATATAAATTAAGTAATGAGAAAAATGTTTTAAATAGCTATTCTAAACTGGAGATTTATAATATTAGTGGAAGATTTGTGAGAACATTAGAGCTATCTCATAATGCTCAATTATTGGTCAACGAGGTGATTTGGGATGGGTCAAATAATAAAGGTGAAAAAGTAAGGAATGGTGTGTATTTTTATAGATTAGAAACAGATGGGTATGTACTAACTAAAAAGATGTATTTGATAAGATAGTATATGTAATATAGTATTTTAAAATGGAGGAAAAATATGTTGAATAGAAATAAAATGATAAAATTGATAGTAGGATTTATCTTTGTGGGAGTTATAGCATTTAATGCTAATAGTTCTGCCGTTGATAGTTTACGGGTAGAAAATTTATTTGCTGATTTAGACTCTTTCTATATTCAATATGAAGAGAGGACATTTGGAGAGTTTATAGTAGATACCTCAAATACTGCGATAAAAAAAGAATATGTGAAAATTGAATCTTTATTTCAAGAAGGGAACATAGATACTTTCCAACTTATGAATGCAATAGCTGATACACATAAGTCATGGATTGCAAGAATGGTTGGAATGTGGATAATTAGGTCTGCATCTGTAAATGTGTTATCTCAAATAGGACGAGAAATACTTCCTGTAACTACCGAACATCTGGAATTGCGGAGGTTAAGCATTGCTTTTCTTGCCACTGACACAACCCAAGAAGCAAGAGATATACTTTTTGATATATCTGACGAGTCTGAATTTTGGTTTTTAATTATGGAGACACTTGCACAACGCAATGACAATAGAGTTTTTCCCTTGGCTATAGATAGTCTTCAAAGCATTGATTTTACAAGAAAGATAAGAGCGGTAATGATTTTGGCTGACCTTGGGGACCCAAATGCATATCAACCACTACTTTCTCTTTACAACGAATTAGATTCATTAAGATTACAATCTGATAACATTGATACAACTGAATGGTTTAAAGACATAGAAGCAAGAATAATAACTACCTTAGGAGCAATTGGAAATTACAATACATTAAACTTTCTCATAGATAAAGCACAAGATGAAAGTTATTATTTCTCTATGAATGCTATAGAATCCCTTGGAGAATTAGGAAGTACAGATGCGGTTTCGATTCTTATAGAAATAATGATTCAACCAAATCCTGAGATGAATAAGGTAAGTGTTTTTAAACGGTTGAAATGTGCAAAAGCACTGAACAAGATTGGAGATAATAGACAAGAAGTATTGAGTGCGATAGAACAAGCAATAGATATTGTTCATCAAGATTGTATTGAACAAGGTATGGAAATATACGTGGAAGAGCAAATGTTGGAAGCATATAATCAACTGAAGAAATAGTAAATCACAAGTTCAATGACAAAGTGCAACGCTCTGATATAATGACAAGAGAAGAAAGGAGGTCAGAGCAAAATGCACAGGAAATACAAACATTTAACAAAAGAGGAGCGAGATATACTTGCTGTCC
>JAUVIV010000071.1 GCA_030592575.1 bacterium
GTTTGAATGAACGAAAATATCCTTTTAAGCTACCTGGAACTTTTAGCGTGGATATTTCTGAAAGTGTAGAATTTGATTTGCCTATAACGGATATATCAATTCCAAAGATTGCTGAATTGAATTATAAGGGATTTAAATTAAGTACATCTTTTGAAAAAAACGAAAAGATTCTGAAATTTACTACTCATTTATCAGCAGATCAAATACATTACAAACAAGAGGATTTTCTGCCACTGAAAAATAAACTCAGTCAGTTAGAGCAGTTAGAAAAGCTTTATATTATTGGGAGATGGAAATAATGTTTAAGTATAACGGGAATTTTGCTTCAATGAGAAAAAGATGTGGTGTTCTATTGTTGGTATTAATTGGAATACCTCTATATGCGATACCAAATTATAAAGATTATATCAAAGATATTCCGGGTTTGGAGGCATATCCTAATGCTATAGCAGTTAATGTTTTAACTGAAGTAAAGTTAGATATTGATGAGGATACGAGTTATACTTACGAAGTTTTCTACATAAAAAAGATATTAACTTATAGAGGAAAAAAACGATATTCTGATGTAAAAATTCTTTATAATGCTGATTATGAAACGGTGAAGTTAGGGGAATGTTTTGCAATTAATCAGAAGGGAGAAAAAACATCTGTTCCTCCAGAAGCAGTCTATGATTCCGAGCATTCTCTTACTCTTGCATCGTTAGATTATATTAATTTCAGAGAGAAGGTTATAAGCTTTCCTGGAGTTGAACCCGGATGTTTTATAGTAGTACATTATACTAAAACAAATAACAGAAAAGAGTTTATTGATGGAGTGGAGCATTTAATGGAAGAGAATTCTTATTTGGAAAAAAGCTTTGTAATTACTTCTCCTAAGGATATGAAATTATATTACGATTACGATAAAAAAAATAAGAATCTTAAATTTAATTGCCGAAAAGTTAAAAATAATATGGTTTATACTTGGGTGATAAAAAATTCTTCACTCATTCCGAAAGAGAATAGTTCTCCTTCATATTTATATACTGGTTGCCCGATAGCTTTTAGCACTGTACCAAATTGGCAAGAAATGAGTAATTACTTTTTTGAAAAGTTTGAAAAAGGCATTAAGGGAATAAATGAAATAAAAGAAGAAAGTAAAAAAATTACTAAAAATGCGAACTCTAAACGAGAGAAATTATTTAAAATTTACGATTATATTGCAGATAATTTTTCTGAAAAGAACGCTTATATTTCAGAACAAGATTTCACTCCTTTGCCTTTAGAGAAAATTTATCATCAAAAGTATGGCTGTGCTCGTGATTTAGTTGCTCTTTTCATTTTTATGGCTAAATCTATAGGGATAAATGATTGTGTGCCAGCAATTGTTTTAATGCCGAGAGAACGTTTTTCTTCTTATCAGAAGGACAATGCTGTAAAATCATTTATGAATAATATTGTAGTTTTTTGGAATGGGAATTTAATAACTCTTGGTAAGAATGATCTGCGATTTGGTTATTCTGGTATTGAAGAATGTAATTTAATATTAGGAAAAGATAAGCCGGAATTTTATAAATATAAATATCAATCGGATTTACTTACTTACAGGAAAATAAAATGTGAGTTAAATAAAGATAATACTGCGAAAATATGTTACGAAAGTCATTATTTTGGTAAAAATGATAGAAACTATCGAAGCCAATTTCGTGATCAAACAGAGCAAAAAAGAAAGATAGATTTTTCTGCTCAACTAAAAGACAAGTTTGTAGTGATTACAGATGGTCCATATTTCAAGAACATTGATAACTTAGATAGCACTTTAATTATTCAATATAGTTGTGATTACAATAATTTTTCTATTCAACAAGGAAAGTTTATTTACTTTGAATTGCCGGGACAATCAATTCCAATATCTTGTACAGAAGATAGAAAAACTCCGTTTGAAATTAGAACACCTTTTCTTATTAGAGAAGAATTTTCTATTAAAAATCTTCCACGAAAAATTAAAATGATAAAACCTTCAGAGAATAAAATTATATCATACACTTTTGGAGATTATAAAATAATTTATAAATTGAATATAGAAAAATCTGCTTCAGGAGAAATTCTATTAGTTAGAGAAGTTAGCATTCCCGCAAATATAATTTATATAGAGCAATATGAGGAATTTAGAAAAGTAATAAATGAGATGGAACTTCCACAAAATTTTATGGTATTTATGAAAGGAAGTTAAATGTTTATAAAGCAATAGATATTATAATGTTCCATGAATTTTCAACAATTAAAAGTAGGAGAATAAATGAAAAAGCTTGTTTCTAAATTTTTTGGTTTTATATTTTTGTGTTTGTTAACGGTTGTATTTCCTTTGCAGGCATTTGAAGATATTGGAACGATGGCTTTTGATTTTTTGAATCTACCAAATAGTGCAAAATATGCTGGGATTGGTGAATGTAGCATGGGAATGATTGGAGATCCATTTGCTCTTTTTTCGAATCCTGCTGGGCTTAAAACGGAAATACCTAAGCTTGGGTGCACATATACCAATTATATAGCTGGGATTCAAGGTGGATGTGGTGCGTATGTTATGCCGATAATGGGAGGAACTTTTGGTGCAGGAATGAGTTATTTAAATTACGGAAAAATTCCATGGACAGATATAAGTGGAAAAGATTTAGGAAGTTTTTCATCTCAGAGTCTTATGCCTATTTTGGGGTATGGGAAAACTTTTGGCAACTCTCTTGTAGGAGTAAGTGCTAAAGCAATATGCGAAATAATAGAAGAATATAGAAGTATAGGTATTGCAGGAAGTATTGGGTATTTATTTTATCCAAAACAAATTGAAGGGCTTGCTCTTGGAGGAACGTTACAAAATTATGGGAAACAACTTACGCAATTTAATATGACAAAGGAATACATAACAACTTTTGTAAGATTGGGTGCAAGTTACTCGCTATTTAATAAACTTGTGCAAGCTTCGGCAGAAGTAAGTCTTCCGTACAAGGAACTTATTTTCGGTGTGGAATGGATGCCATCCGAGATGATTGCTATAAGAGGAGGTCATTACTCTTGGGGTAAAGACTTAGAAACGGGCAAGAGTCTTGATGTATTTGCCGGCTTTTCTCTCGGGTTCGGATTTAAAATGGATAAACTCTCATTGGATTATGCCGCAACTCCAAAAGGAGAGCTTGGTATGGTAAATCGAATTTCACTTACTTATTTGTTTCCTAAAAATTCTGAGAAGAAAATAGAGTCAAATAAATCTTTAGAAGAAACTCCTATTAAAGATCCGTCCACTGAATAATGCGGAAAATATCAAAAATCTATATACATCATTCCGTATTACCAAGAGATCAATCAATTGTAGAAATAAGAAAAATACATCTTGCTCGAGGATTTAGTGATGTTGGTTATCATTTTATCATTGATGGCAAAGGGGAGATTTTGAAAGCAAGACCGATTGAAAGAATAGGAGCTCATGTAAGAGGAGATAATTTAAATTCTGTTGGAATATGTATTTGTGGAAACTTCGAAGAACAACAACCATTTATTTCACAACTTGAGGGATTGAAAAAGCTTATTTTGTCTCTTTACGAAAAATTTGGAAAGTTGCAAATTTTTGGACATAAAGATTATTCAAAAGCAAGTACTCTTTGTCCCGGACGTTATTTATATCAACTTTTACCTGAAATAAGAAGTAATCTTACAAAACTCTGTGAATAGGAGGGTATGATGAGTAGTTTAATCTTTGTAGTATTTATGGCATTTGGTGCTGTGAAAGTAAATCCTCTTTTGGGAGGTCCAAAGGATAAACCCATAGTATGGAGAGTTGGAGGTAATTACCATCTCTTGAGAAGTGAAACTTACTGGAGTGAAGCTATGCCGGGTTTTGTGTATGAGAATACTCCGGGTGGGTATGTGAAAATGGATTTCACATTATTCCGATTCGGAGCTCCTGATAAATACAAGTATTCAAGAGCAACTCATAAGCATTTGGAATTTGTGAGAAAGCTTCAAGCATTTCTTCATCCAAAAGGATTATATGTTGGGTATTATGGTGGGATTTATGATTTAAAAGGAACTCATAATAATTTAGAATTACAGACTCGAGTACTTACTCCGGGTGGTATTTCGCTTGGTGTATTTTGTGGGAAGCTACCACTCTATCCTTATTTCTCAGTTTCTGCAGGAGCATCTTTAGTTACAGAGAAATGGGATATATTAGGAGAAAGTGGTATTATGGAATCCACAGGATTTTGGGGGACAGGTAGAGGTGGTTTGCTTTGGCAGCTTCGAGCTCATTTTGCTCTGGATGTTTCGGTTACTTATAGTTATCTCACTCGTAGGCCTTCTGAAGGAGCAGAAATTCCAGAAATTGCAATTACATCTGGTGTAGAGGAAGAAATAATACAAGAAATTAGAGTTGGGGTAGGACTTGTATTTGCGATGCCGTGGATAGTTGAGAAGACAGTATATTGATTAACTTTTGATTTTCTTATATATTCCCATATTTGCAAATTTTTCTATCCTCTTTTCCACAAGAACATTTGTTGGAATATCTGAAAGATAATTAAGGTGTTTCAAAATTGTTTCTTTTAAAATAGTTGCTGCTTTTTTAAAATCTCGGTGTGTTCCTCCGTCTGGTTCTTCAATAATTCCATCAATTACTTTGAATTCTAATAATTTTTTGGAAGTCAATTTTAAAGACTTAGCGGCTTCAGGAGCACGACTTGCGTCTTTCCATAAAATGGCTGCACATGCTTCAGGAGGAATTACGGAGTAAAATGCGTACTCTTGCACTAAAACAACATCTCCAACTCCGATACCAAGTGCTCCTCCTGAACCTCCTTCGCCGGTTATCATTATGAGTATTGGAACTTTTAAGGTGCTCATTGCTTTTATATTTTCTGCAATGGCTTGTGCTTGTCCACGTTCTTCTGCTCCTATACCGGGATATGCGGCGGATGTGTCAATGAAAATTATTATTGGCTTGTTAAATTTTTCTCCCAGTTTCATTACTCGTAATGCTTTGCGATATCCTTCAGGATGTGCCATACCAAAATTATGGTAAATTCTATCTTTTGTTTTTCTTCCTTTCTCACTACCTATTAAAACAACGGACTTTCCATTGATTTTTCCTATTCCTGTAATTATTGCAGGGTCATCTCTGAAATGCCTATCTCCGTGTAGCTCAAGAAAGTCATCAAAAATTAATTTTATATAATCCGAAGTGTAAGGTCTATCGGGGTGACGAGCAAGTTGAACTCTTTGCCACGGAGTAAGATTAGAGTAAGTATCTTCTTTTAATTTCGTAAGCTCTGTTTTTAATTCTGTAAGTTTTTCTTTAGTTTGTAGATTGTCTTCTCCCGTAATTATATGGAGTTCCTCAATCTTACGTTCAAGTTCTATTATAGGTCGTTCAAATTCAAGCCATATAGGACTCATATAACCTCAAAAGTTAACATATAAAAACCCAAAATGATAAATTTCAAAAAGTTGCGGGATAAAAAATTGTAGATTTTTTCAATCTTTTAATTTTCAAAGTAATTACTATCTTGTTAATGTTAAAATGTGTGCATTGCCAAGTCCAAGTGAGTATGGTTTAAACGCATAATCAAGCTCTATTTCTTTGAATTTAACCCCAAATCCGCAAGAAAGAGAGTATTCTCCAGTACAATCCATTCTATATCCGGTTCGCACACAAAAAATTGGATTAATTTTATACTCAGTTCCAATTCCTGCTTCCAATACTGCATCTATATACTTATTAATATCAAGGGAAATTAAGATATTGTCTTTTTCATAATTTGCTCCAACTTTCCAACATCGTGGTAATTTTATATTTTCCTCTTCAAATGCAGACGAAGAACCTAAATTAACAAGAGTTCCGCCAATCCATAAGTTAGGATATATATTGTAATTAACTCCGAAATCTAAAGCTACATTTGAAAGTCTATAGACATATATTTGCTCGTATATCCATTTTATTGTTCCACCGAAGTAAAGTCCTTTGTCTAAATTTCTTGTATAGCTAAAACTTCCAAGAAAATCATAAGCATTATACTCTCCCAATAAATTCTGTTTTTCATTGCGATGCTCAAATTTCCCTGCAAATACTCCTGCAAGTCCGATTCCATAAGCATTGCGACCTCTTGTGGTGGATAGTCCTAAAATTTCGTATCGAAGTCCTTGAAAGTGTTGCCAATGTGTGAAGTTTGCTTTCCATCCAGTTCCGGTTCCAATTCCTGCTGGATTCCAAAAAATTGCTTCAGGTCCTTTTGCTATACTTAAGTAAGCATCTCCAAGTGCTACACCTCTTGCTCCGGGATTCAATTTAAGCCAAGCAGAGCCAACTCCACTTTCTTTAGCTTTGCTAAAATCTTCCCACCAATCTCCATAAGTTACCCCACAAACTAACATAAGGCAGATGATGCTTATTATTCTGCTAAAGGTTTTTGATTTCCACATAGTAGTTATTATTTTTATAATAATGCATATATTTATTGTGGTTAGTGTAGTTTATGCTTATATCTTTGTCAAGAAAAAAAGCTTTTAAGATTTTTCTTGCATTTTAGGAGTTGTATTATAAAATTATGCTTAAGACTTAATGTAAAAGAATTATAGATTCAATGGTAAAGTAGATTGATTTGGTTATAATAAATATGTATATTAAAAATATGAATTTATTATCCCGAAAGACATTACGAGGCATAGGATTTATATGTGTTGTTCTTGTTGTATCCTACTTTTTTTCCAAAGGTATTGTAGAAAATAACATACGTCTTATTTTTGTTGTTGGTTTATTTCTTATTCTGGGTATTCTTTGTCTTAAAATTTCTACAGGTGTTATATCTCTTGTTATATTTCTTCCTTTTATGGCTTTTTTGAGAAGATTTATATATTCTTATAATTCTTATGTTTCATTGGATCCGATTCTCGTTATATCGGATATTTTAACATTGTTTATGTTTTTTCACATTCTTTTGTTCGAAAGAAAAAATCTGTACAAGTTGGTCAAAAAAAACCAAATTGTGTGTTATGTTACACTTCTTCTACTCGTATGTGTGCTTCAAATTTTTAACCCTCTTCAAGGAGGAATTATTGTTGGAATAGCAGGAGCTAAATTTTGGATTATTCCTATACTGTGGTTTTATTTGGGATTTTATGTTACTGAAAGAAAAATGGAAATTATTTTTTATCTTATAATTGCAATAGGTTTTATTACTGCAGTATATGGACTATACCAAATGTACTATAGATTTACAGATTTTGAAAAATATTGGATAAATTATGGGGGCTATACTGCTCTTGGTATAAGAGGATTTATGAGATCTTTCTCGACTTTTGCAAGTGCTCAAGAATATACTACTTATCTTATGATTTCCGGTATAATTACTCTTGCCTATTTTCTGAAAAGAAAAAACAATTTAATTTTACTTATTATCTTTAGTGTTATAGGTTATTCGCTTGTTATGGCAAGTGCAAGAGGAGCTATTTTCGGATTTGTAATAGGGTCAGGATTGTTTCTGATACTTGGGTTAAGGAATTTTAAAAAAATAATATTAGCAGGGATTGTTGTAATTATTGGTTCTTCTATTCTGATTTCAAAAGTTAGTCTTCCTGAATCTCCCGTAGAAATTAAACATACTATGAAGAGAACACTAATGGAGCATACAATGTCAGGGATAACAGATCCTTTTTCAAAAACTTCGACTATTCAACATCGATTCCAGGGGGCACGTTCTGTTTTTGGCAGAATCATAAGAAATCCTTTTGGTCTGGGAATTGGGGCTGGAAATTTGGCAGCATATAAATTTGGAGGTTCCGGAGCACCGGAGACATTCTTCTTAATAGGATCTGTGATGAAGATAGGACTTTTGGGTGGAATTCTCCTAATATTGCTTTTTTATAATTTCATAAAGTGGAATTTTTTATCTTATGTAGAAAAAAATGATTTCTTCTGCAGGTTAGAAATTACTATTGCTTTCATTGCCTTCACCATTGGAGGATTCATGCTTTACTCAACCGGTCCATTTATTTGGTTATTACTTGGATGGGGAACAAAGAGATTAACTGATGAGAAAAAAGATTAAAGTCTTGATTATTCAAGGATATGCTTTTCAAAAGGGGGGAACGATAACATTTTTAGAATATCTTTTAAGCTATCTGGATAAGTCAAAATTTATTCCTATTCTTCTTTTTTTCTCTGAAGGAGAACTTATAGATAAATTTCGGAAGAAAGGAGTAATAGTAAAGGTTATTCACTCAGGCAGACTTCGGAATGTTGTAAAATTTGGACTTACTATATTCAAGATTGCTATGTTAATAAAAAAAGAGAAAATTCAAGTAGTATTTAGTAATTGTGTCAGAGAACATTTGTATGGTGGGTTATCTGCTTGGTTTACAAGAAGACCCGCTACTTTTTACTGGCATGGTTTTGCTCCAAGTGCTATATTTGAGAAAACAATTAGTCTTGTTCCGGCAAAAATAATATTTGCTAACAGTAAACATACTATGACTAAGTTACCTAAACGATTAATTTCTCATACAAAACTTGTGTATCCTGGAGTAAAAGTATCTTCCAAAATACTGTCTAAGTCTCAACTTAGAAATAAACTTAAATTGCCTTTAGATACTCCAATAATCACGATTGTAGGTGTATTTATGGAATGGAAAGGACAAGAGTATTTTATAAGAGCAATCCCAAAGGTTTTAGATACATTTCCAACTGTAAAGTTCCTTCTTGTAGGTGATACTTCATTTTCTCATCATAAATCATATGCTTCGTTCTTAAAACAACTGGCAAAAGACATGCAATTAGAAGAGAACATTATTTTTACGGGATATCGTGAGGATATGCTTGATATTATGTACGCTTCAGATATAATAGTTCATGCGTCTATCAGTCCAGAGCCTTTCGGATATGTTATCATTGAATCGATGTCTGTTGGAAAACCTATAATTGCCACAAATATTGGAGGACCGTGTGAAATCATTGAAAATGGGAAAGAGGGAATATTGGTAGCTCCCAGAAATCCTGATGCAATAGCTAATGAATGTATTAAGCTTTTAGGGAATCATGAGCTTTGTGTGAAGATGGGCAAATATGGGAGAGAAAAAGTTGAAAAATACTTTAAAGCAGAAAGAATGATAAGAGAAATGGAGGAAATATGGACAAAATTAATCAAGCAATAGAAAAGGACTATGAGAATTTTTTTCCTCGATTTTGGGGTCCTTATCATGATCCCGGAAATAGAGTAGCAAGACGAATTGTATTTAAAATCCTCTCCGAAGACATAAAAAATTCAAAAAACTTGCTTGATATAGGAGGCGGAGTTGGTGATGTGATTATCAAGTTAGAAAGTATATGGCAAGGGGATAAAGATTTCTTCTTGTTAGATTTTTCCTATGATAGTCTGCGAAAGGCAAAGAAGTATGCAAAATCCTTGAATATCAATTTAATGGCAATCAAAGGAGATGCAGCTGAGCTTCCAATAAAATCTGATGCTATAAATATAATTACTTGCCGCGAGACACTGGAACATATCCAAAATGATAAAGCTGCAGCACAGGAGATGTTCAGAATATTGAAATTACATGGGAAAACATTAATTCATGTTCCAGTTGAAAGTAAACCTACCGTTTGGGCAGGACATTTTAGATGTTATACAAAGAAAAAACTCTCACATTTGCTTAGAGGAGTTGGTTTTGAGGATATAGAGTGTAGTTTTATATGTAAACTTGTTCACCTTTTATGGGGATATCCAAAGTTTTTAATATATGTAATGTGGTTAGTAGTTACTGGCAACTTAATTAAAAGAATGAAAAAAATAGAGTTTCCATCGTACTACAATGGTTGGTTCCATAGAAAAATAGTAATGCCTATTTTTGATAAAGTACTTGTTCTTGATTATATTTTTAGTATTAGTGGAAAATACAAATCCGGAGCTAATATTCTTGCTGTAGGAAAGAAACTTAGACGAAATTTTGATTAAACAATGAAGATAGCGATAGTAACTCATAATACTATAAAAAATGACGGTCAAGGCAAAGTAAATTATGAACTTGTTAGATATCTAGCAGAAAAAGGGAATGAAGTACATATTTATACAAATAGGGTAGAGGATGAGTTGAGACTGATTAAAAATATAGTAATACATTATGTGCCGGTAATTAGGGAATCTCCGAATTTATTGAAGAGCATAGTTTTTTTTATTTTTGCTACCCTAAAGTTAAGTAAAAAATACAAAGAATATGATATTATCCACTTGAATGGAGCAGTTTGTTTTGCTCCATATTCTGTTAATACTTGCCATTTCTGTCATGCAGGTTGGCAAGCTGTAGGAATAGAAAAAGGATTTTACTATAAATTACATACTTCGATAAATATATGGATAGAAAAAATTATATTCAAGAGATACAAGAACACTATAATTATAGCATTGTCTGAAAAGATAAAGAACGAACTTACAGATATTATTGGGATAGATAAAAAGAGAATAAAAGTTTTATATAACGGGGTAAACATAGAAGAGTTTAATCCTATAAACAAAAAAGAAGTCGGCAAGAATTTGAGAAAATCTTTGAGTATAAAAGATAACGATTTTGTTATACTTTTCTTAGGAGATTTGAGAACAAAGAGAAAAGGAGCTCAATATCTTATAGAGGCATTTAAAAAGATTCAATTACCCGGAATGAAATTACTCCTTGCTGGAGGAAAAAGTGGAGCACATTTTGAAAAAATAATAGAAAGTCAAAATTTACAAAATAATGTATTCATTCTCGGATTTATAGAAGATACGGTATCTCTATATATGGCAGCAGATGTTTTTGTTTTTCCAACTTTCTATGAAGCTTGTTCTCTTACAATTTTTGAAGCAATGGCATCAGAGCTTCCTGTAATTACATCCAAACAAGCAGGTTCTTCTGAAATAATAGATGATAAAAAAGATGGGCTTATATTAGAAAATCCCAGAGACTCTGAAGAGATAAAGGAGAAAATAGAATTACTTTACAACGATAAGTTTCTGAGAGCTGAAATTGGCAAGAATGCAGGAGAAAAGATAAAAAGTTATACCTGGGATAAAATGAACCAAAGAATTGAAAGAATATATCAAAAAATAGTTGCTAATATCTAATGAAAATAACCCAATGGATATTTAGAAATTTATTTGCACATCCTGATAATATTAGACTTACAACTCAAGGTCCTATAATCAAGGGAAATATATCAAAAGTAAAAACTGCCGTAGATTTAGGATGTGGTACCGGAAGATATTCGGAATGGATTAGTCAAAAATCTGATATACTCGTGAGTGTAGATATAGATAAAAAAATGTTAAAACGGGTAAAAAGTAAAAATATAAATCATCTTCTTGTTCAATCTTCTATTGATAGGCTTCCTTTTAAAGAAAATGCATTCCAATTTGTTTTACTTACAGATGTGATAGAACATTTGAAAGATGACAAACAGGTTATAAATGAAATTTCCCGAATTTTAAAGCAACATGGAACAATTCTTATGAGTGTTCCTCTATTGCCGCCTCCTTACCCGGATTCTGCTCATATAAAATCGGGCTATTCTAAAAAGCAAATTATTAACTTGCTTGAAAAAGATTTTCAAGTAATATCACAAGAATACTGTATGTTCAAGTTATCACGGATACTTCTTAAGTTTGTATATAGATTTGTGAAATTTTTTAAGTTTCCACCACCTATTCTTCCTGTTGTTAGATTGGAAAATTTATTTCAATGCAAATGTTTTCCGTTCAATTTAATTATTCTTGCGAAGAAAATATGAAAAAGCGGATTTATGTATTGGTTAACGGGGCTTATAATAGTCCTACAGGTCGTAGAGCAAGAGGACTTTTTAGCAAGGAGTTATTAGATTCTTATTGCGTAAAGATTGTATACAGAGAAATTAAGCAATTCAAGACTCCTATTAAGTTTATATTTGATATATTGGATTTTAAACCACAAGTTCTTTATCTTACGAAAATGGGATATACAACTGGCGTTACTGGACTTTACTTTAGATTATTTAGTAGAGTGAAAATCATACTTGATACAGGAGATATTGTTGCAGAACTTATAAAATCTTTGGGGTGTAATTGCGTTATTGTTTTTCTTTCTGCTTTCTTTGAGAGACTAATTATGAAACTCTCTCATATAATAGTTGTTAGAGGCACATATTATAAGAAATTTCTTAATGCAAAAAAATTCACCAATGTTACTCTCATACAAGATGGGGTTGACACAAAAATAATGTGCCCGATAAATGTAGAGAAAATGAGAAAAGAATTATCACTTAATAAAGTATTGACAGTTGGTATATGTGGCTCTCTTGTTTTGAGTAAGGGACTTAATATTTGTTATGGTTGGGAAATTGTGGAAGTGATTAATATTTTGAAAGATAAACCTATTGTGGGTATTATCATTGGAGATGGTACAGGATTGCCTTATCTGAAACGAAAAGTAAAAGAATACGGTATTGAGAAAAAAATTCTTTTCTTGGGAACATTCAAATATGAAGAGCTTCATAAATGGTTGAACCTTATAGATATATGTGTATCTACCCAAACTAATGATATTGTTGGGCAAGTAAGAACTACTGCTAAACTTGTTGACTATCTTGCTTGTGGAAGATATATTTTAGCAACTGATGTTGGAGAAGCAAAATTGGTGTTGCCACAAGAGATGAGAGTAGAGTATATTGGCACAGAAGACAAATCGTATCCTGAGAAACTTGCTAAAAAAGTTATAAAAGTTCTCGAAAATCTTATTTTGTTGGAAAAAGGAAAGAACGGGATTAAAATAGCTGAACAGAAATTTGAGTATATAATATTAAGAAAGAAACTTTTATTTTTGTTTGAAATATTATAATTTTTGAATAATTATCAAATATTGACTTTTCGAGAATGAGGTATAAGTGTTAAAAACAAGAAAAAATATGCCTAAACTAAACGTAACAAGAGGATTCGGTTTTTTAGAGAGATTTCTATCAAAACAAAGAAGTAAAATAGCTAATAGATTGATATCTTTCGCTCGTAAAAATGGTTCTATATTAGATATAGGATGTGGTGCATTTCCACTTTTCCTACTAAACACTAATTTTTCCAAAAAGTATGGATTAGATAAAATTATACAAAAAAATTATGACGAGAAATTTCAAGAGCAGAAAATTACTTTTATTAATTATGACATTGAAAAAGAAACAATAATGCCTTTCAATGATTGTTCTTTTGATGTTGTAACTATTCTTGCAATTATTGAACATATTCAACCGGAAATAGCAGCAAAAGTATTAAAAGAGATATACAGAATTTTAAAAACTGGTGGAATGTGTATTATAACAACTCCAGCATCTTGGACAGGACCTCTATTGAAACTTATGGCTAAATTGAGATTAGTTAGTCCTATTGAAATTGAAGAACATAAATATGCTTATAGTCATACGACGATTGCTTCTGTATTACAAGAAGCAACCTTTTCAAAAGATAAATTACAAATTGGATATTTTGAAATGTTTATGAATATTTGGGCAACAGCAATAAAATAGCTCAAGGAATATTAGTAATTTTATATATAATATTTTTTCTTGCAAATATTGTATTGCACAAGTTCAATGACAAAGTGCAACGCTCTGATATAATGACAAGAGAAGAAAGGAGGTCAGAGCAAAATGCACAGGAAATACAAACATTTAACAAAAGAGGAGCGAGATATACTTGCTGTCCTAAA
>JAUVIV010000101.1 GCA_030592575.1 bacterium
CATTTTCGTTCTTAGAAGGTGGCAATCCTGTCATATTCCAAAAACGAGTATTTAGAAGTCCCATTTTATTTGCTCGCTTATTCATCATTTGCACGAATTTTTCTTTTGACCCGCCAATATATTCTCCAATTAAGTAAGAAGCATCATTAGCAGAATAAACAAGCGTTGCTTCTAAAAGTTCCCCGAGTGGGAATCTTTCTCCTTCTTTCAAATAAACCTGAGCACCACCCATTCGACTTGCATCGGCTGTTACTTCAATAACATCATCAAGATTTAGTTCTCTGTTTTTTACTTTTTCCATTGTTATAAGTATTACCATTAGTTTTGTGAGAGAAGCAATATGCCATGGGCTTTCAGGGTCTTTTCCCCAAAAAATTTCATTATCTGAAATATCCAAACCTAATCCTGCTTCAATCTCTTCCGAAAAATTTCCAATTAGAGAATCACACCAGGGATCTATTCTTGATATTAATCCTGGAGAAGAGTTAGCTTGTTTTGGGGTTACGCAAAAACCTATAATTGATAGAATAATTCCACTAACTATTATACCTGTAGATACTATTTTAGTTTTCATCTGACAATCCTTTCATTTTTTGGCATAGAAATTCTCAGTATATAAACGAGCTGAAAACAGTTCATTGCCAAGATTGCTACCGATTTTGATTTGTCGGTAAGAATGTTTCATATTAATAAAGTCTACAACTTGCATTTTCAAAATCCTCTTGTCTTAATAAGGCAAGGCAATAAAAAAATCTCAAATATAAATGGTAATGGGTCATGAGATGACCAAACCGCATATTCTTTTTCCCCTTTTAAAGTTGATATATAATCTCGTATTTTCATATTTCCTTTTAAAATTTCATATATCACAAGACCAGTGTCTGTCAAGAGGCGAATCCATTTTACATTTTTTTGTATAGGTACAATGCATTCTGTTCCTACTTTTTCACCTGTTAAATCTTTGTATAGTAAAAACGGAAAGTCAACCCCTGCCTTGTATCCGAGGGTATGCCATCCCCAAGTTCGTACATTTACTTCTAATAGTTTATAGGTTTTATCTCTTGAATCCCACATAAATTCGACTTCCGAAAGTCCGTAGTAATTAATATGGGATAAAAGTTTTGTTCCAAGTTTCTCTAATTCAGGTATATCTACTGTTTCAACAAATGTTGAAGCACGTCCAAATTCCATTGGATGTTGCCTGATTCGTCTTGCGGAAAGTTTTGCTAAAACTTTCCCTTTCTTGAATAATGAACAAAAAGAATATAAATTAACAGCTCCTCCGGGAATTACTTCTTGGATTTTGATTTTACTTATATGCAAAGGCAATTTATGAACAGCATCTATTATTTGAATAAGTTCTTTTTTGTTTTTTGCTTTAAGAGCTTTTTTCTTGGTAATCTTATGAAATACTCCTTTTGATAAAGGTTTAACAATAACAGGAAATTTTAGAGGTAATTTGTGAATTGTCTCTATTTCTTCAAGATACCAAGTTTTGGGAGTAGGAATATTGGAATCGTTAGCCAATTTAAAAACCAATTTTTTGTTATATAAAATCCGTGTAATTTCCCATTTAGGAGTCGGTACTTTATAATATTTCTCAAGCTTATTTTTATTAGTAGTAATTAATTTAACTATTTCATCGCTGGTTGGGTATATTACCCATTCATTTAAATTTTCTTTATGTGCAAGATCAAGCAAGAACTCAATAAGAGTTGCTTCCTCGTAAGTAAAAAATTTACTTGTAAATCTACTAACTCTTCCAATACATTGAGTGGTATCTAATAGATAAACTGGGATGCCTTTTCTCCCAAGACTTCTTATTATTCCAAGACCTTGATAATCTCCGCCTATTACAATTGCACCTATTTTTCTCATGCGAACTTGTTATTCAATTTCTCTGTCATTTTCCAAATATTCGCATAAAGAAGTCAATTAAGGTTAGCGAATCAATATCTCCTGCAATAGACAAACAACTTCTTGTGCCATCTGGCCATCTCCAGAATCGAATAAGTGGCAAATCCCCTTTTTCTATTTGCTTCAAAATTTCAAACTCATTAAAATCTTTTATATCTTCAAAGTAAATTCCATAGTTCTCTTTTTTACCCTGTTCCAATATATATCCTTCTCCTTCGAGAAAGTTTTTAAGAGTTTGGGAACAATTAGACCCAATTCCAATTACAGGACGTAATTTACTTTGTATTTGTAATTCATTGGAAGGGGCTATTACTCTTTGGTATGAGTTATACCATGGTTCTATTTGATTTTGTAGAGGCAGCACATTCCTACAAAGTATAGTAGCTCTATGAGAACAATTAAATACTATTTTGTAATTCCCATTATCTACTTCTCTAATTTTCGCACTAAACTTTGATTTCTCTCTCCACCATTTGGCAATCTCTGAAAGATTTGCTATCCATATTTTTGGGGTATAATTTTTTCCGTCTTTAACTACCTCAATAATAATTTTTTTCAATAATTTAAATCGCTCAGGATGAATTTGCAGAGTAAATAATTCTCCACGTTCATAAGTTATCTTTAGAATTTCTTTCCATACTTTTTGTATTGTTTCCGGACTTAAATTAAGTCTATCCGTCATTATTTCATCATCTGGTAAACTAACGGGGATTTCAACGAAATTTTCTTTTATCTCAGGTAATACAGGATGAGCGGATGCATCAATCGGATTATATAATTTCAATACTTTTTTATATGCTTTCCAATTTTTTTCAGGCAGAATCGATTTATATTTATTTAAAACATCCCATAATACTGTCTTGCTACTCTCCCAAAGAAAAGCAAGTTCTTGGATGGCGAGGAAAGTATCTTTATTCCATCTGGTATAAGGGGCACGAAACCCATGAAATTTTATCCCATATTTTTTGAATATTTTTATAGCACGAATAAAATGTTTCAATTGTTTCTCTTTTGAAAGTTTAGCGTAATCTATATGTACATAACCATGTACTGCAAGTTCTACATCATTGTTTTGCAATTTTTGAATTATTTTAGGATATCGTTCTAATATGATAGCTGTGACCGGAAGAGATAATTTTAGTCCAAATTCTTGATGCATTTTTATTCCACAATCCAACAAGCTTTCCATTTTTGCAGGAGTAAAACTAAATCTTTTGAGTAAAGTATTAGCTCGTAGAGTGAGATTTACAATTCCTCTTGAGTTCAACAAAAAGTGTGCTAAGCTCATATATAATTTCTAAGTAAACGTATTTAACCGATAAAGTAGTTTAATTTTGCTTACTAATATTTTATAATAATTTCTTGAATAATTTTAGTATTCCTTGAGACCATCCTACTCTATGAGTAATTCCAGTTCCCACTTTAATAGTGGATTTATTGTCTAAATACCATTGATATGATCTAATAAGTGCTTCTGAATTACTGTATTTAGGTTTCCATCCAAGTTTTTTTTCTATTTTCTCAATTGAGACAAATGAGTCTTTATCCGCTGTTCCGTATATCCATTTGTATAGAGGAGAAATTTTCATTTTTTCAAATAAACTAAGAAGTAATTTTATAGCAGATGCTGGTGTTCTCAATACGGATGCTCCGCTTTTGGCATAACTACACAGTGCTCCAACGTCTTCCATAATAGTACGAAATTCTTTGGCTCCAACATTGAAAGTATCATTTATAAGTTTTTTGTCCTTGGTTGCTACAAGCCAAATAGCTTCTACTAAATCTTCAACTTCAAATAGTTGATAACGATTTTTACCATTGCCGATAATGGGGATTTTTTTGCCACATTCTACCCAATCATAAAGGATTTGAAAAACTCCAAGTCTTTCCGGTCCTATAAATGTTTTTGGTCTAATTATAGAAACGCAAAGCCCTTTTTTTCTGTATTCAGTACAAATGGCTTCAGCTAAAATCTTACTTTCTCCGTAACATCCCACACCTACAGATTTTGCAGTCTCGTAAATTGGATGAACTTTAGGAATGCCATATACAGCAGTAGAAGATATAAATATTACTCTATCAATTGAATATTTTTGTGCTATTTCCAGCACATTTCTTGTTCCGTCAACATTAGTGCTAATAATATCTTTTTCGCTCCAGAGAGGAAGTGCTGCGGCTGCATGAATGATTACATCAAATCCTTTTGATACAATTTCACAAAGTTTCTTGAAATCTCTAACATCGGCTTCTAATAACTTAGCATTTTTAGGATATCCTCTTGTATCAAATTCTGCTATATCGAGGCAGGTTATTTCACATTCTTTATCTGATAATATTTTAGTGCAATGAAAACCTAAAAATCCTGCTCCACCTGTAATTAATATTTTCAACATATTTAAATTAGTATTACAATTACTAAGATTATCCAGATAATTATATCAATAAGTAATGGCTTATCAACTAATAAAGTTCTTTCGGGAGTTCCTCCTAACTTTTTTTGATACACAAGCCATAGGTATCTGAATATCCCGTATAATACAAAAGGAACAGTTAAAACAAGCCATTTAGTTTGAAATTTAGCTATAGTTTTCGCTGAAACGGTATATAAAATATAAGCTACAAGAACAGCTGCAGTTGTAACCGAAATGAGTTGGTCAAGAATTTCAGCCGAATAGTGAGATAAAACTTTTCTACTCTCTGTTCCAATTAAAACAATTTCATGTTTTCTTTTTCCAAGTGCAATGAATAATGCCAGGAGAAAGGCGCAGATAAATAACCATACAGATATTTCAACTTTTATAAGAACTGCTCCTGCAACTGCCCGTAGTAAAAACCCCATAGCTATTATCAATACATCAATTATTACAATGTTTTTCAGCCAAAAAGAGTATCCGAGCATTACTCCCGCATAAATAAGTGTTAGCAATAAGAACTTTGGTTCAAGTAATCCGGAGATTAAAAATGTTATAAGACAAATTAAACTTCCACTTATAATTGCATTTTTTACGCTAAGTCTTCCACTTGCAATAGGGCGATTTGATTTCAATGAGTGATTCCTGTCTTTGTCTCTATCAGCTATATCATTAAAGATATAGATTGCTCCAGAGAGTAAACATAGAAGAATAAATCCCAAAAATGTTTTGATAAATGGCTCAAGAGCAAAGAGATTTTTTGAAAAAATGAGGGCTGCGAAAATTACAAAATTTTTAATCCATTGCTTCGGACGCATTGAAATAAGTATATTCATTTTTCTTTATAAAATTTAAATTTCTCTATTGTTAGAGTATCTTTGATGTTTGAAAAATATATATCTTCTCCATTATCCATCACTACCTTATTTAAATTTATATTTTTATATCTCTTTAAATCCTCTTTGTCAACTAACCAAATAATTGTTTCAATCTCGGTGTTCAATTTTATTAGTTGAAATTCATTTTCTATCTTAACGATTGGAAATTCAGGGATATAATAATAGATAGCTCTCCAAGGAATATAAGGTTGGAAATTTTCTCTATTTACTACACAAATTACTGCTTTTTCTGGCAAAAAGTTTTTTCTTATGGAATCGAAAGTTTCTTTTATTTGTTCTTTTTGCCTAAGTCCTTTATTAGAATACTCTAATACCCAAAAATTTGCAAAATTCTTAATTCTATCAGTGTTGATACCCATTAATTGTTCACCAGCTGATAATGGCCTGACCGTGAAAAAAAGCAAACAATTACCAACTACAATAACTCCCACAAGTATGTGTTCAATTACACCCCATTGTTTATATACAAATATACTTGATAGCAAAACAAGAAAGGGAAGAAAGACTAAAATATATCCTGGTTTCCCAATATAAAATATAAAGCAAAATAAAATTGCAGGTCCTCCGGAAAGTGCAAGAAAAATCAGTATTTTTTTTGAAAGGCAAGTTATCTTACCTGCTAAAAGTCTTCTTATGCTTACAAATAATCCCAAAATAGCCATTCCAAGTCCCCACAAAGAACTACACCCAGCATAAACTACTGTTTTAAAAGACTTAACTTGACCAAAAACACTTCCTTCGTAAAGTTGTTGGGATGCATTTCTATAACCGATAAGTCCGCCACTTAAAATTATTAATGGAATAATCCATGCCAGACATACTATTGCTAAAACAAAAATCTGTTTAATTCTTTCTTTGCTTGGCTTAGGTGAAATAAAAACTCTCAACCATAGAGGCAAAAGAAAAAACAATAAAGTCTGTCTTATACCTGCCACTAAGCCCAATACTATGCTTAGTAAAGTATATTTTCTTTTGGTTTTTAGGATATGATATCCTGTATAAGCAACCAAAAGAGAACCCAAAGTATCAACAGTGTAAGATAGAGCGAGTTCTCCATAAGCCCAAAAAAGCGGACTGCTCATGAGAAATAATGCGGAAGCTAATCCACATCTATAATTAAACATTTTTTTCCCGAGCAAATAAATCAAAATAACACTGATTACACTGAAAACGATACTTAAAATTATAAGACTTTTATTGGCATTTTGGACGAATAAATTTATGAATTTAGCCAAACCAATATATAGAATATAACCGGGAGGGTGCGGTTGATGTTTTGCAATGTCAAAATTTTCTATCGCAAGTGCAAAATTTGCTGAGTCATGTGTACAAATACATTTAGTAACAAATGGAATTCTTGTTAAACAGGTAATAAATAATAATGCAATTATTGTAATAATGTGTCTTTTCATTTGGACTCTAATCTTTACGGTCTGATTTTATAATACATACTTTCTATTTCTTTTGTTGTCTTGTCAATATCAAATTTCTCTTTAACCCATTTTTTTGCCCGAGCTATCATATTTTTAGCAACTTCTGGGTTTTCTCTCAAGAAAATTATGGATTCTATTGCACGCTCAATATTTGGAGGGAGCAAAATACCACAATTTTTCGGCACTACTTCAGCTATCCCACCAACTTTGAATGTTATAACAGGGATTTCCGAGAGCATTGCTTCTATCAGGGTAATCCCAAAAGCCTCCCAATTACTGGTAAATAAGAATGTATCAAACATAGATAAAATATTCGGAACATCATTTCTCATTCCTGTAAAAATTACGTTGTCTTTAATATCCAAACTTTTTACCAAATCTTCTAATTCGCTTCTAAGTTTTCCTTCTCCAACTATCACGAATTTTATATTAGGTATGTGTGGTTTGTTAACGGCTATTATTTTCTTAGCAACTTGAATGAATTTATCTATCCCTTTTGCCGGAAGTAAGTTACTCACGGTTCCTACTACCCATTCATCAGGTTTAATGTTAAACTCTTTCCTGATTGCAAGAGATGTTTGTGAATTATTCTTAATCTGCGTAAATTTATCAATATCTATCCCATTATAAATAACTGAAATTTTTTCACCTGAAATCTTCTCTTTTTGCATAGCGATTTCTTTAGTATATTGAGAGTTGGCAATATATCGATTAACTAATCCAGCAGTTAGACTTTTCCATAAAAGAACTCTGGAAGTCTCCCATTTTTTGGGTCCGAACTTTGTTCCATGTATATGTTGGATAAAAATTGAATTTGGAGACCAAATTTTTGATAATCTTACAAGGGGAGGTCCATTATGGTCATGAATAATATCAAATTTTTCTTGCTTAATAAAAGATAGATACCTCTTGAAATTTAAAATATCAAATCCCGACCGCATATTAAATTCAAATACCCTAATTATTTCTTGCTTTGCTTTGCATCCTAATACTGACTTTCTGCTCATATAAGCAATTGTAGGGGTGTATTGTGAGTTACCTTTACTTTGTTGTTTTGCAAGTTCATAAGCTAAGTTTTCTGCTCCTCCTAAGTCTCCAGACCAATTTATATGTAATACTTTCATCTATTTATATTGGCTACAGAAATATACAGAAAAAACTTTTTTGGACGCAGATGAATACAGATTCAGAAGATTACAGATTGCAAAATTCAGACTTAAAAATTTCTTATTTATTTTGTTAATTAGCGAAAATCTGTGTCCCGTTTTATCTATTTCAATGAAATTTTGTATCATTCTGTGGTTCTTAGTTAAAATATCTTGGAAAATTATTTGATGAGGATAAGTTTCTTTGAGATCTTGTAACTTGGGGTTACAAAGCTTGTAAAATATACTCCTGACGGAAATTTTTTGGCATCCCATTCAACTTTATGATATCCGTAAAAAACCTCTTCGTCAACTAAAACTTTCACAACTTTACCTACAATATTATAAATCCTAATAGTTAAGAGCTTTGATAATGGACAACTATAAACTGATTGAATGGAGTTGGATGAATTTATAACCTGTTACTTTCTTTTTTTGTAGGAACAATTTTAAATTGCGATTTATATTATCGTAGATGAAATCTGCTCCTACACAAGTTATTCAGTATCTTTCTTTTGGAGTGCCTTTTGTGGGAAAAGTTTCCAAACCTTGAAAATCTATCGAGACTGGGAAGTCTCTACCACACTGAAGACCATTTTTTATACAGTCGTTCCCGTAAGCATCCACGCAC
>JAUVIV010000087.1 GCA_030592575.1 bacterium
GAAAAAGAAATCATAGAGATTGAAGATTGGCTTAATAATAGACCAAGGAAGTGCTTGAATTATCAAACACCATTGGAAGTCTTGGAAAAAGAAAGGAGCGTTGCACTTGCTGGTTGAATTCAGTTATCAAAAATTCAAAAGCATAAAACATATTAAAAACTTGACAAAACCAGACTTTCGAAATAACCTATTATCGTTTGTAGGCTTTCTCTGGAAATAAAATATTAGGAGGGAAAATGAAAAATATAATTTATACTATAACTTTAATTTCGGGAGTAGTATTAGCAAATGTTTGTTACAGCGAAGATAAAGGAACAGATTTTAGTGAGGAAGTAAGTTTCATTGAAATTTATGGAGATATAGGATTATCTTCGGCGATATCTCCTGAAGAACTTAAAAATTATCGTAGTTCAGGATTTAATATTAATATTGGAGCAGATAAAGGAATGATGAGTATTGGGAAATTTGATATTTCTTTTGGAGGAAGATTTGCCTTAAGTAGTTTAGAGTTTAATGTAGATGAATATTTAAAAGAAGAAAGAGGAATTGAGGAAGGTTATAACATAACGGGAGGTGGAACTTCTGTTATTGCTCTTTTGGGAACCGCAAAAGCAACTTTATCCAGTATAATATCACCATATTTTTACGGAGGAATGGGGGTTTTTAGACTCTCAACAAAAGATGCAACAATGTATGAGTTAGTACCCGAGCCCGAATATGAAGTTATTTCTGGTAGTTCAGAAAACACATTTGGAATTTCTTTCGGAGCAGGTGTTGAAGCAGGAGCTCCGTTTGGATTATTTGCTGAAGGGCAATATATTATTGGATTTACAGAAAATACTACACAAATACTTTTTCCAGTAAAATTAGGAGTAATTTATAAATGGAAATAGAAAATTACTACCTATTTTATTTTTAATTATATAGTATATGGAGGGTTAGTCCTAATTGGTAAGGCAGCAGACTTGAAATCTGCCGGGAGCAATCCCTTGGGGGTTCGAGTCCCTCACCCTCCGTAAAATATTTAATCATATTTTTAATAATTCAGAAAGAAATTAGATAGTTCGTACTTGACAAATAAGATTTTTGCAGGATATAGAATTATGAGAGAATAAAAATATGGGAAATATTTCTGCAATGATGACTCAGGTATATGGGATAGATGTAAATGGTATAATGGCTCTATCCAATCAAAAGGAAACACAAGGGTTTTCCTCAATATCTACAGGCATAAAAACATTAAGTACTAACCTTTTAAGTTCTACTAAGAGTCTTGGAATTGGAGGTATAAAACTCAAACCGCTAAACTATTTCCACGCAAGAATTCATTCTTCCCCGTTTGAACTTATGAAATCCTATGGACGATGGGATACTATAAAAAATGTTAATCTTTATACGTTAAATAGCCTGTATAAAGGAGTAGGAAGTTCCTTAAATCTAACAGCTTAGTATCTGCTCGGCTACTCGTGTTTATCTTGTTATAGTGTGATAAAAAAAGATGAGATAAATTTTCTTGATTTATACAGGAATCCGAATATTTCGTACTTCCATTATTAACTTTTGTGGCACAAGAATTGAGATAACTGCAGTACGGTCTTGTTTTTTTGTAAGTAATACTCTCGTAACTCTTGCCTCGCATATTATTTTGCCTTCTCTTGAGAGCCCTTTTACAATATCTCCTTTTTGAGGAAGTGGCAAGAATTCATAAGGAAGCATTACAATTCCCTGCTTGTGATTCGTGTTGATAAGTTTTGATTGTGTTGATAGATTAGAATTTTTATCCGACGAGTTTATATTTTTATGGACTACAAAGATTGCGAGTCCGGGACAAGCGGATATACATAAACCGCAGCCAGTACATTTCTCATAATCTACTTCTGGTAGGTTATTTATGTTTCCTTCAATTTTAATTGCTTCTTTGGGACAGGCATCCGAGCAAGGATTACAAGGGATTTGCTCAAAGCATTCAATTATTACACAAGCTCCTTGATTTAATCTTTTTTCCGAAGGCATTATTTTCTTTAAATCATTTGGAGTCGGAATTCCAGTTTATTAATCATTTCCATTTTCTTTTTTCTTCATAAGATGCAATGGCTTAAAATTTATTTGTATTTTCCAATTACCACAAATGATAGAAATATCGTTTGCTATATCAATTTGGAAAGCACCAACTGTAATTCCGCAACCATAAGTTATGCCAACAGTACAACATCCATATTTGTTACCTGAATAACCACTTCTTATAGAAAATTTATTCTTAAATATGATTTCAGTTCCCCAACTATACCAATTTTCGTGTTTTTCACCCACTAAATCTCTAAGTAAATCAGCTGAAAAATTAAGGTCAGAGATAAAATGAGGTAATTGTTTCTTGAACAATGATAGAGCATTAAATCCAATACCTGTCCGAACAAGAGATGGAATTGGTACATTGAAAGTTCCATTCTTATCATACTTTAATTCTTCAAAGCCTAAGTTTTGACAGGATATTCCTATTGATAAACTCGGAAGAGGAGTTTTATAAAGAATTCCCCCATCAAATGCAAGAGTTTTAGCATCTCCTCCATGCTCATGAGCAAATTGCCAATAAATCCAATCAGGTATCAATAGGCTATAGATATATTTTAAAGATATACCTATTCCTAAGTTTTTGAAAATCTTTTGTCCATAAGAAAGAGTTAATGCATAATCATACATTTCCCAGTTCTTAATTTCATTACTATTATTATCCATCCATAATAGTTCACCTACATCAAAATAGGTATATCCAATTCCCAAATTACCTATCCCTATAGGAACAGGAGTAGTTCCTCCAATGTATATGTATTGTTTTCCTGTATACAGGACAGTCCATAATTCTGAATACATAAATCCGATATTCATATTCTCACAGAAAGCAAGTCCTCCAGGATTATAATACATAGCAGTAGCATCATCTGCGATACCAGTAAACGCTGGAGCCCATTGCTGCCTGTTTTACACCTGGAGATATTATAAGAAAAGTTCCACCTGCTTCGCCAAAAGATGTTATGAGAAATGAAAAAATAATTGCATTCATAATTTATTTCTTCTTCTTTTTCTCGTTACACTTGGGACATTTAAGTCCGTCCTTTTTTTCAACCATAATAGAATAACCACACTCGGGACATTTTTGAGCTACCGGTTTATCCCAAATTGCAAATTTACATTTCGGATAATTATTGCATCCATAGAATGTTCTACCTTTTTTTGTTCTTCTTGCAATGAGCTCTCCTTTGCACTCAGGACAGTTTATTCCAATCGTAATCGGTTTCGTAAATTTACACTTAGGGTAATTCGGGCAGGCAAGGAATGTACCATATTTGCCTTCTTTTCTGAGAAGAGATGCACCACATTTAGGACAAACTTCGTCAGTTTCACAAGATTCCAATGATTTTATACTTTTGCATTCAGGGAATCCGGAGCATGCAAGAAATTTTCCATAACGACCCCATTTAATTACCATTGGCTTCCCGCAAATTTCACATTTCTCATCAGTAAGTTCAGTTATCTCCTTTTTGATTTCTTTTTTTGCTTCAGCAAATTTGGTAATATCTTTTTTGAATGGCTTATAAAATTTCTTCAATATAGAAAGTTTATCCGCTTTTTCTGATTCTACTTTGTCTAAATTCTCTTCCATCTGTTGAGTGAAATCTACATTAAAAACATTTTGAAAATGTGCTACCAAAACCTTATTTAGACTTTCTCCAAGATCTGTTGGAATAAGTTTCTTATTGGTTTTCTCTACATATTTTTTACCGAGTATTCTGGATATTATAGCTGAGTAAGTAGATGGTCTTCCTATACCTTTAGCTTCAAGCTCGCGCACCATAGTTCCTTCTGTATATCTTGGCTTTGGTTGAGTGAACTTTTGTTCTTTTAGTATTTCAAGTAAAGTGATTTTATCACCTGATTTGAGTCCCGGAATAGGTTCTTCCTTTTTTTGTCCAACGCTGTAAATTTTAGTAAACCCGGAAAACTTCATAGCTTCTGATTCTGCATGAAGTTCGTACTTGTCAGCTTTTATCTTCAGACTTTGCACTTCGTATAAAGCATTAGTTATTTGAGATGCAAGAAATCTTTGCCATATCAAAGAATAAAGTCTATTTTGTTGAGGTGTTAAAAAATTCTTTATCGATTCAGGAGTATGACTTACCGAAGTTGGTCTTATTGCTTCGTGTGCTCCTTTGGCATTTCCATAAATACGAGGTTTTTCTGGTAAGTATTCTTTGCCTAATTTATCTCCAATATATTTTCTTGCTTCAGTAATTGCATGACTGGCAACTCTTAAAGAATCTGTACGCATATAAGTAATAAGCCCAACTCTTCCTTTTTTAAGTTCTATGCCTTCGAATAATTGTTGTGCTATCATCATTGTTTGCTTGGTGCTAAATCCTAATCTTGATGAGGCATCTTGTTGCATACTACTGGTAATATAAGGAGGATAAGGAGCCCTCTTTTTCTCTCGTTTTTTGAATTCTTTTACTATAAATTCTGCAAGCTTAAGTTCTTTCTCAACTTTATCTGCTTCTTTTTTGTTTTTAATCTTGAGCTTCATAAGCTTTGCGATAAAGGTAGGAGCATCTTTCAAACCACCTTTACACTTGCATTTCATATCCCAAAATTCTTCCGGCTTGAAATCTCTTATTTCTTTTTCTCTCTCGCATATAATTCTCAAGGCAACTGATTGAACTCTTCCGGCAGAAAGCCCTTTATTGTTAAAAACTCTCCATAGAAGAGGAGAAACTTCGTATCCTACAAGACGGTCTAATATTCGTCTTGCCTGCTGTGCTTCTACTTTAGGAGAGTCTATGCTTCCTAAATCTTTAAGTGCTTTTTCCACTGCTTTTTTTGTTATTTCATAAAACAATGCACGTTTAGCTGGCTTCTTAATTAATGATTGAATATGATAAGCTATTGCTTCTCCTTCTCTATCCGGATCAGTAGCCAGAATTACAAGCTCGGCTTTATTGCCTATACGTTTAATCTCCTGAGATATTTTTTTCTTTAAAATTACATATTCCGGAGCGAAATCTTTTTCAACATCTACTCCTAATTTTTTTGGAGGTAAGTCTATTATATGCCCCATCGAACTAATTACTTTATATGTCTTTCCCAAAAACCCTTGAATAGTTCTCGCCTTGGTTGGCGACTCTACAATTACAACTTTCATAGTTTTACTCCTTTTTTCAGAGTGTAACACTCTCTTATCGAAAGTGAGTGATTCAGCACAGTAGCCTCAAAAATGAGTACTACAAAGATAGTGCCACTTTATCATAAAAAAACCTTAATCCCTTCTATCCAAAAATCAAGTAAATTTTATGTAATTGAGCTTGAAGCTCTTGCTACTACAAGTGCATAAACTTCATTTGCTCCTGATTTATAAAGTTCTTTTGCACACTCATCAAGAGTGGCTCCTGTTGTACATACATCGTCTATAAGAATTAGCTTCTTATCTTTTATCATAGAATTTGAACAAGAGGAAGCTATTCCAAAAGCATTTCCAACATTTAATTTTCTTTGTATTCTTCGCTCTTCGTAAGAAAGTTCCTCAACCGAAAAACTTTTCTGTGGCTTTGTAGCTTTTATCTGAATTAACACATCATTAAACAATGGAATATCTGTATAATTTGAAACTTCCTGAGCTAAAATCTCGCTTTGATTATAACCTCTTTTACGTTTAGCAACTGAATAAAGAGGAACCGGGATAATCATATCAGCATTACTTATTATGTTATCATTTTTCAAAACAATTCCTAACATTGCTCCTAATTTTTTCCAGATAGAGATTTTAGGTCTCCCGCCTTTACTAATTAATACCAACTCTCTCAACACTTCTTTGTATTCACCGAGAGCTCTTGCTCTTGTAAATTCATGCGGATGCTCAATACATTCATTGCATACACTTTCTATGCTGGGTTTCCCACATCGTTCACAAAAAGGTGGAGTAATTACTCGGATACTTCCTAAACATTCATTGCATATACTTTTCTCACCATCTTCAAGAATTTTTCTACATACGCTACAATGAGGAGAAATAATAAAATTAAGTATGTCGTTTAGAAAATTCATTTTTTAAAAGCATACCAACAGAAAATAATAATATGAGAATTGAAAGAATTTGATTGTGAGTAAATTTTCCGATTAGATATGCTTCGTTCTCATAATACCTTAAGAAATCCACGGAAAATCTCCATACGGAGTACATAATCAAAAATATCCACCACAAACAACCTGCTGCTCCGATTCTCTTTTGATAATTATTCACTCGTTTTTCTATAAACAAAAGGATAAAGAACATACAAAATCCGGCAAGGCTTGAGTAAAGCTGAGTTGGATGAAGATGTATTGGCGTGTCAATTACCCAGCTTGGTGGTGAATCAGGAGGAAAAATTACTCCCCAAGGAAGATTAGTTGGTTTTCCAAAACAACATCCATTCAAAAAGCAACCGATTCTCGCAAACCCAAGTCCCAAAGCTACTGAAGGAGCAACTACATCCATAGTCCGAAAGATACTTATTTTTTTCTTTTTGAGAAAAATAATTCCACTTAAGATTGAAAGCCCAACTCCTCCATAAAAGATAAGTCCTCCATTCCATACTTTGAAAATTTCGCCAGGATATTTAGCATAGTAACCGAGATTTTCCAAAATATAAAAAAGTCTTCCACCTACCACACTTGCTATTACGATAATTAGTGAAATATCAGGTATTATTGACTTCGGTACTTCATACTTTTCTGCACGACGTTCTGCAAGCCATATTCCAATAATAAAAGCAATTACAAGCAGTACTCCCCAAGATGTAATTTCTAATCCACCCATAGACAAAATTACTCTATGCATTTTATTCCTCCTTTATTATGTTAAATTTACTCAGAATGACAATTCACTTTTATAGTTTTAACTCTAATATTCATATCGATGCTTGGCAATATTTAAAAGTAAGCCAATCATTATTAATGAAACAAACATACTTGACCCACCGTATGATATAAACGGTAAAGGAGCACCAATTACTGGCATAATTCCAGTTGTCATTCCTATGTTCATAAACATTTGAATTCCTAATATGCTTAATATTCCTATCCCAAGAAAACTATTGAAATCTACTCTTGATGTTACCACAATTTTAGTTCCTTTCCAGAGAAGTGCAAAAAAGCAGACAAGTAGTATTAAACATCCCATAAATCCAAGTTCCTCACCTATTGCTGAAAAAACAAAATCTGTATGTACTTCCGGTAAAAAATTAAATCCTGTTTGTGTTCCTTGAAGAATTCCTTTTCCAAATAGTCCACCGGATCCAATAGCAATTTTTGATTGTAACATTTGCCATCCAGCTCCATGTGGGTCTCTGGAAGAGAAAAGAAATCCTATAATCCTTGCTTGCTGATAAGGTTTTAATTGACCCCATAAAATCGGATGAAGTATACCTACCACTAAATTGAGCAAAAATGCAGGGATAAAATCATTTAACGGCAATCTTGCAAAGTAAAAGATAACTCCTATCACTATTAGAAATATCAGAAGTGAAATCCAATGAGCTCCACATATAAGAGCAATTGCAGGGGAAATAATGATAAAAAGATATACGAGTGGAGTACCTTTATAAAACAACATTGAGATTCCTGAAAACAAGAAAATAAGTGAAGTTCCTGCATCGGGTTCTATTAATACAAGAAGAAACGGTATTGTAATAATTAATAGAGGAATAGTAAGATTTCTTAATCGTATAATTTGAAAATTTTTATTCGATAAAAAACTTGCCAATAAAAAAATGCTTCCAAGTTTTGCAATTTCTGAAGGCTGAAATCTCATTATGCCTAAATCAAACCATCTTCGTACTCCATGTGAACCTTTTCCCATAAGAACTAACACCAGAGCAATTACTGAAATTAAATAAAAAACAGCAGAAAATCCTTTCCAGAATCTCAAAGGAATTAAATAGAAAAAAGTTGCCATAAAAATTCCTATCACTATCCAAATAATTTGTCGCACAAAAATTTGATAAGATTCAAGATAAGTTGTGCTATATACTGTCAAAAGTCCAATAGCAAGTAACAGTAAAGTTATCCCTAAAATTCCAAAATCAAAATCTCTGAATGATTTTTTGCTTATCATATTCTCTGCTATCTCTTATGTTTTGAAATTAAATCCTTACATTTTTCAACTACCATATTATTTGGAAGTTCTATCCAATGAACATTTTCAATGCTTTTAAACCAAGTAAATTGCCGTTTTGCATACCTTCTGGTATTTCGTTTGATTAACTCAATAGCTTCTTCTATAGTTATTTCACCTTGTATATGAGCTATAAGTTCTTTATATCCTATAGTTTGAAACAAGGATATGTTCCGAGATGTTTTTGTAGAGATATATTTACGAGAAAGCTCTTTTACTTCCGAAAGAAATTCATTGTCCATCATCTTATCAACTCGTTCTTCTATTCTCTTGTATAAAAGCTCTCTTGGCATGGTTAACCCTATGTATATCGGAATACAATCAAATGGTACTCTTTGCTTTTTCATCACAGAAATAGGCGTCCCACTCATCTCATAAACCTCAAGAGCACGAATTATTCGCATGCTATCTTGAGGATGAATTGAAGAAGCCGTAACAGAATCAACTTCTTTTAGCTTTTCGTAAAGTGAAGATACTCCTTGACTTGTTTCTAAACGCTCAAGGCTTTCTCTTATGGAACCATCAGAAGATGGAATTCTGAAAAAACCATCAATAAGTGCACGTAAATAGAGCCCACTTCCACCAACTACAATAGGAATTTTTTTTCTTTTCCAGATTTCTTTTATCTTCTTTCTTGCAAGTAATGCATAGTCCCACGCATTTAAATTAACATCCGGAGATATAATATTTATAAACCAATGTGTAATTTTTTTGAGTTCTTCCGGGCTTGGTTTGGAAGTTCCGATATCCATATCTTGATATAGTTGTCTCGAATCGCATGATATTATTTCAGCTCCAAGTTCACTTGCTACTTTGATTGCGATTTCAGTTTTTCCAATCCCTGTTGGTCCTAAAATTACAGGTAAAAATTTGGAATTAGAAATTAAAGATTGAGGATTGAGAGGCACTTTCTTACAGTTAACAATTATTTATGAAATAAAAACACATTGTGTTTTTAAAAGTTTCATTTTAACTCAATTTTTTAAGACTTCCTATAATTCTGTCTACCCAACGATAAATATTGTTTTTTCTTACCACTTCTCTCATTTTTTTCATTCTTTTTGTACTCTCTTTAGGGAGCATTTCAAAAGCTTGTTTTATAATATCAGCATATTTATCTATAGCAAATGGATTTATAAGTAAAGCTTCGTCAAGTTCACGAGCTGCTCCGGTGAATTTTGAAAGGATTAGAACTCCTTTGTTATCCCACTTTGATGCTACAAATTCTTTGGCAACAAGATTCATTCCTTCGTTAAGTGAACCAATTATACATACGTCAGCCAAACGATAATGACTTATTACCTCTTTTCTTGAAAAACGAGATTTGCTTACTATGATAGGTTTCCAATCTTTCTGACGATATTTCTCATTTATATCTACCAGCAAATGATACATCTCGTCATTGTATCTTTTGTACTCCGGAAGATGAATTCGACTTACGGGTCCAAGTTGCAGAAAAGTAGCTTTACCTATATATTCTGGATATTTTTCGAAAAATCTATCTATTGCATTGAAACGTTCAAGAATACCTTTTACATAATCTATACGCTCTATCCCTATTGCAATCAGCCTATTCTTAAGATGATATTTTTTCCGTAATTTCTCGCAGTTTTCTTCTATTTCCGGCTGTTTAGCTATGTTTTGTATTTTCTCAAAATCAATACTAATTGGAAAAGGTCTTATAAAAGTCTCTTTTCCACCATAAGTTATTGATTTTTTTTCATTATTGATTTTTGCTTCTATTATTTGAGCTGTATTAAGAAAATTCTGACAATGATGACTAATATGAAATCCGAGAATATTATTTCCCAAAAGCCCATCTAACATTTCTTTACCCCATGGACATATTTTGAAAATTTCATGATTGGGCCAAGGGGCATGCCAAAATTGAGCTATTATAAGGTTAGAATTTTTCTTCCTAAGCATTTTTGGAAGCAAAGCAAAATGGTAATCTTGAATAAATACAAATGCTGGTTCATTACCTACTTCTTCAAGAATAGCTTTGGCAAATTTTTCATTTACTTTACTATACATATTCCAATCTGATTCTCTAAAGAAAGGTCTTGTGTAAGCCATGTGCGAAAGGGGCCATAATCCTTCGTTTGCGAACCCATAATAATAACCTTTTTCTTCTTCTTTTGACAACCAGATTCTTCTTAATGTATATTTTGGATTATCAGATGGAATTTGAACTCTATCATGTAAGTCAACTACATCTTTATCAGCTTCTCCTGCACCATGAGCAATCCATATTCCCCCACAAGCTTGCATTACAGAATCTAAAGCTATTGCTACTCCACTAATTGTTGAATCACATACAATTCCATCTTCACCGTATGTGTGAACATAAGGCTCCCTATTGGAGACAATAATAAGTTTGCGTTCTCCTATTTTTGATTTTATTGCTTCTTTTATACTTTCTTTATTCAATATCATTTTTAGAGTAATAATATAGACAATAAATAGGAGGCATCTCTTGAAAATTGTTTTGTCTTCCTCCTATTTACTATCTATTAGTTGTTATAGTTAGCCAAAGTGTGAATTACTTTTTAGCTACAACTTGTACTGCTTTTGGACCTTTATCTCCGTCCACTACATCAAATTCAACTTCCATTCCTTCATCAAGAACTTTAAATCCTTCACCTTGAATGTCAGCATAGTGCACAAATATATCAGTTCCATCTTCTCGTTCAATGAATCCGTAACCTTTAC
>JAUVIV010000115.1 GCA_030592575.1 bacterium
GAACAATAGAAATTGGAGGACTTAGAAAAAAAATAAAGGCATCCAGATTGCCAAAAGAAGCAAAAGGAATAGCAGAAAAAGAAATTAGTAGATTGGAGCGTATATCTCCTGCATCTGCTGAATATACGGTTTGTCGAACATATTTGGATTGGCTGGTTTCTTTGCCATGGAGCAAAGAAACTAAAGATAATCTTGATATAGAACGAGCACAAAAAATACTGAATGAAGACCATTATGACCTTAAAGATATAAAAGAAAGAATACTTGAATATATTGCAGTTCGTAAATTGAAATCAGATAGTAAAGGTCCAATTATATGTTTTGTCGGACCTCCCGGGGTAGGAAAAACATCTTTAGGGATGTCAATAGCAAGAGCACTTGGGAGAAAGTTTGTAAAGTTTTCGCTTGGAGGTATGAGAGACGAAGCTGAAATAAGAGGTCATCGAAGGACGTATGTAGGTGCACTTCCCGGAAGAATAATCCAGCAAATAAATCGTGCCGGTTCTAAAAATCCTGTCTTTATGTTAGATGAAATTGATAAAATAGGAGCTGATTTCAGAGGAGATCCTGCTGCAGCTTTGCTTGAAGCACTTGACCCTGCAGAGAATAAACATTTTTCCGACCATTATCTTGATGTTTCGTTTGACCTTTCAAAAGTGATGTTTATAACAACAGCGAATACAATTGACCCGATTTTACCAGCTTTAAAAGACAGAATGGAAGTAATAAGATTGCCTGGTTATATTACTGAAGAAAAAATTGGAATAGCAAAGAACTGGTTGATTCCAAGACAAATAAAGGAAAATGGATTAAAAAAGGAACAAATAAAATTCACAGAGAATGCTATTTCAGAGATAATTCAAGGTTATACTCGTGAGGCAGGTGTAAGAAATGTTGAGCGTGAAATTACAAGATGTATAAGGAAAATAGCAAAAAAAGTGGTAGGTGGAAAAATTGAAAAAATTACGATAACTGAAAAGAATTTGTCAAAACTTCTGGGTCCTCCAACGTTTTATCGGGAACTTAGTGAGAGAAAAGGAGAAGTAGGTATAGCAACGGGACTTGCATATACTCCTTATGGTGGTACAATTATATTTATTGAAGCGACTAAAATGAAGGGTAAAAGAGATTTTAGTTTGACGGGTAAGCTTGGTGATGTAATGAAAGAATCGGCTCAGGCTGCTCTTTCTTATGTTCGTAGTTCTACAAAGAAATTTAAATTAGCTGAGGACTTTTTTGATAATACTGATATTCATATTCATGTTCCGGAAGGAGCTACCCCTAAAGATGGTCCTTCAGCAGGTGTAGCAATAGTAACTACACTTGTTTCATTGTTTACAAATAAACCCGTTAATCCTAAAATAGCAATGACCGGGGAAATAACACTTCACGGTAAGGTTTTGCCGGTGGGAGGCATAAGAGAAAAAGTAATAGCAGCCAAGCGAGCAGGTATAGAGACAGTAATTCTTCCTGAATGGAATCGTAAAGATTTAGAAGAGGTTCCAAAGTATGTAACCAAAGGCATTAAATTTAAATTTGCAAAAAGAGTGGATGATGTTATATCAATAGCTTTGAAAAAATAGAATTAAAACTATAAAATGAATATTGTAAAATGTCCAAAATGTGAGCGGGAGTTATCCGAGAATGTGAAGTATTGTATTCATTGCGGAATTCTTTTGTTCAGGGAGTGCCCTGGTTGTAAAAAACAAATACCTTTCATTAAAGATGTTTGTGAGTTTTGTAATATTGATATAGTTCAATATGAAGAAGGAAAAAAACTTTTAAAAGAGGGCAGAAAGTTTGAAGATAATTGGAAATATGAGGAAGCTAAAGCCGAATATGAAAAAATAAAAGGTCCTCCAGTAATACTTGAAGAAGCATTGAAATTATTAAGTGATGTAGTTGCAAAAATAGAAATAATAAATGACCAACGATTTAAGGATGAGAAGTTTTTTGAAACTCATCTTCTGCAGGCAAAAAAAACTTTCCTAAAAACCCAAGAACTACTTCCTAATGATAAAAATATAGCGGATAAGTTGAATCTAATTGAAACTCGTTTAAAATGGAGATTTAAGAAAATATGGATAGGAACTGGAGTTTTAGTTGTTTTCGGTTTGTCGGGATTTTTCTTCTGGTATGTTAATACACTTTCTTGTCTTACAGAGAGAAAACTTGAGCTACTTTTAGGGTCAAAAAATTTAGATGTGAAAAATTCATCAGCTCTTACATTAGGCTGGCGTGGAAATAAAACCAGTGTTCCAATACTTAAAATACTTGCAAATAGTGGAGATGAAAGAAAAAGTGTTTACTCTTTATCGGCTTTACTTGGTATGGGGGAAGCATATGCAATGGAAGGAATGAATGAAATAGCATGGGGAGGAAGGAGTATAGCCTCCAGAATTGGAGCGGCTTGGTGCTTGGTAAATTTGGGAGATACTACAATCATTCCGGAACTTGTAGCTTATTTAAATGGAAATAACGAAAGCTTGAAAATAGCATCTGCTGTTTTATTATTTAATTTAGGGTATTCAGTAGGTATATCGGTAATAGAACAAATGTTAAAGAGTGAAGTATATGAGAATAGAATTAAAGGATTGTATGCCTTATATTTGCTTGGTAATAAACAAATGTTAACTTGGTATGAGGAAAATTGGATTCCTTCGGTGAAAGATTTACTTTGGGATTCTAATCTTGATGTAAGAGCTATCGTTGCTTTTTTGCTAAACGAGTTTAGCACGGATTTAACTTCACAAGATTCGGTGGCTATAACACAGATTTTATGGGAAGAATTTATAAATAATGAATCTCACGCAATGCTAAAGATTGATGAAATGCCTGAAATTAGTGAGTTTTGTATTGCCAAAGGGATAATTAATAAAAATGGAGATGAAAACATTGTTGATTTTAAGTATTCTGCAAATATTATAAGGAAAAAATGTTGGAGAGCACTTTCAAAAATTGAACTTGAAGATAAGGTAACAATAAAAGAAGTTAAAGAAGCATTGAATTCTACAGAGAAGTACGAACGTTTATATGTAAGTCTTGTGCTGCTTGAATATAACAAAAAAGAAGCTATCCCGGTGTTGAAAAAACTTATTAAGGATAAAGATGAAGTTTTTAAATTAAATACTTGCAAATTGATTTTTGAATTTATATAATGAACTGTAAAATTATAAATATAGTGCGAAATATATAAAATGAAAAAATTCTATTTTTTGGTTTTTGTTTTCTGTCTTTCAGTTTTTGCATTAGGGGCAAAGAAGAAATCAGAAAAGGCAAAGGAAAAACCTGAAGTCATATTAATTGAAAGTAAAGCTAAAACCGAAAAGGAAGATTTTAAGAAAAAGAAACCGGAAAAGGAAAAAACCTTATCTGAGGAGGATATTCTTAAAAAGAAAGTTTATACTAAGGAAATTGCATCTATGCGATTTGGAGGAACAAAAGGAATTTCACTTGAAAGAGGGGCTTTAGAAAAACGTATTAGAAAACCTATTTCATTGCTAAAAGAATTACCCTTTGGAACTAAGAGAAAAGCTGCTATAGCAAGAAAAAAAGCAAAAATGGAAGGTAGAGATATAGAAAATTTAGAAATTGAACAAATTGTAAAGAAAGGACCCGTTGAAATTACTACAGTACCTCTTTTTTTAAATAAAAAAGAAAAAAAAGCAATGAAAATTTCAGCTATTAGAACTCTTGGTGAAATAAAAGAAGCGAGTTCTATTTTTCTTTTAAAAGAAAATTTGAAGGAAAAGCCTGAGATAAAACGTGAAGCAGCTGAAGCTCTTGCAAAAATGGGTGAAGATGAAGGTTTGGAAGTACTGCATTCAGCTCTTAAAGAAGGAGAAGAAATATCAACAAAAATCAAAGCAATAAAAGCTTTAGGACGAGTAGGACAAGTTACTTCTATTCCGGTTTTGAGAGAATTGCTTGGAAATAAAGAAGCTAAGGTTAGTCGTGAAGCTGCGTTTGCACTTACGAAAATGGGAGACAAAAAGAGTAGTAAGCTTCTTCGTAAATCACTTAATTCAGGAAATGTAGCTGAAAGGCTTGAAGTAGCAATTGCGTTAGCAGATGCAGGAGATGCAGCTGGTATAAAAGAATTAAAAGTTGCTCTTAAGGACTCTCGTTCAACTACAAGATACAAAGCAATGAAAGCTATTGGCAAAGTCGGAGATAAAAGTATTATTTCAACCTTAGAGAATATGATGAAAAAGGATGCTGACATGAGAGTAAGAATCGTTGCCTCGGCAAGTATATTAAAAATTAAAAAGGAGGTAAAAAAATGAAGTGCCTCTATTGCGGAACTGATATATTAGAAGAATGGACTTGCTGTGGGGAATGTGGTGTGAATATTGAAGAATATGAGAAAGCAGATAAATTTATAAAAAAGGGACTTGAATTTGAAAACCAATTTGAATATGCAAAAGCATCAAAGGAATATAAATGTGCACTTGAGCTTTCAGTGCCTCAGGATAAAATTTTTGAGCATCTTGAGCGTGTAGCTTTAAAAGAGCAAACAATTATTGATAAAATAAATGAAGGAGAAGAAGCTTTTATTGCTCACAAATGGGGTAATGTTATTCGTTTATATGAGGATGCATTGAAATTAGATCCTCGTCTTGCCGAAGAACTTAATCCTAAACTCATTGAAGCAAAAAATATGCTTCGTAAGTTTAGAAAGAAGATTGGGATATTATGGACAATTTTTGGAGCGATCGTGGCGATAGGTATAATTGCTTGGTATGCCTATATGGGAACTCCGGAACAAATTGCACGAAAAACATTAAGAGAATGTATTTTATCTACTGACGTTCAAGAAAAAATAATTGCAATTGAAGCCCTTGGAGGACTTAAAGATAAGAAGTTTCTTCCTCTATTGAAAGATGCTTTAAAGGATAATGATTCTGGAGTGAGGTCTGCTGCTGCAAAATCTCTTGGTAGGATAGAAGATTCTTCGTCTATTTCTATTTTAAAAGAAAGTTTATTTGATAGAAGCTGGAAAGTAAGAATTGAAGCGGCTCATTCTCTTGTGTTATTGGGTGATTCTTCGGGAGTTCAGCTTTTAAGAGATGCCATAAGAAGAGAATAATTTAATTTTTACGGAATATCCTCTTTTTCTATTTTTTTATGTGATTCATCTTTTTTCTTGATTTTCATTAAAATATTGATATATTAGAAATTATGATTTCCAATAGCGAAGAAGAGACAAAGAGAATTGGAGAGAAAATTGGCAAAAAGTTGAAAAAAGGAGATGTTATAGCTTTGTATGGAGAGTTCGGAGCAGGAAAAACTGTGCTTACAAAAGGAATTGCGAAAGGTCTGGAATGTAATGAACAAGTTAAAAGCCCAAGTTTTGTCTTTGTGCATGAATATCAAGGGAAAGTTCCTATTTATCATATAGACTTGTATAGAGCAAATAAATTAGAAGATATTATGACTTTTGGAATTCAGGAATTTTTTAGCTCTCAAGGTATATGTATTATAGAATGGGCAGAAAGAGCAAAAGAACTTCTTCCCGAAAATACTATCAAAATTGAACTTAAAACATTAAACGAAAATACAAGAGAAATATTAATGAATTTTGACTGTGGTTTATAATTGCAAAAAAATCTCATTAAATGTGGGAGAAACTATTACGAATTTTGTTTTTAAAGATTTGATTTAAATAATGCGAATATTAGGTATTGAAACTTCAAGCTTTGCTCTGGGAATAGGAGTTGTAAATTCTCAACCTACAACTCAGAATTCACAAGAAGTGCTTTTCGATTTTTATGTGAATTCAGGTGTTCCTGAAAGTGAATTTATTATTGAGATAATAAGAAAACAAGTGCCAAATCCTGATGAAATTGATGGAATTGGCGTGAGCATAGGTCCCGGGTCTTTCACCGGATTAAGAATAGGACTGGCTACGGCAAAAGGACTTGGAATGGGACTTAAGAAGCCGATCGTTGGAATTTCGACTATTGATGCTTTTCTACCAAGTATTCCTTTTGCACAATATAAAATTACTCCTATTTTGGATGCCAGAAATGGAAATGTTTATACTGCAAGTTATAAGCCAGATGGGGAAAGGATTACTTCTTACTCGTTAATGAATATAGATAAGTTGCTTGAAGAGATTGAGAAAACGAAAGATGAATTCTCGTGCTATAATGAGCATATATTTGTGGGGAGTGGGGTAAAGATTTATCAGGACTTGATACAGAAAAAATTAGGTAAGCGAGCTCATTTTATTTCTCCAAATCCGGATTCTCCAAGAGGAATATGGGTTGCTTCTCTTGCACTTAAATATTTTGAGAATGGGGGAGAGGACACAATTAATTCGTTAGAGCCAATATATTTGTCGCAGAATATCAAGTATCTAAAATAGGTTTAAGACTCGTAGATGAATGTTTCTATACACAGATAAGTTCAATATTTATTTTCTAAAAAAAATTATCTAAATAATTCTTGACAAATTGATATTTTGATAGCATATATGTTACACGATGTGGTTATTTCTCTTAATTAATTTAATAAAAGTTGGGGGATTTACGAATTCTCAAGGTGCAACGCTTGATTTCAAAATCTCCGGATTTGAAGAACAGGAAAAGCTGGAAAAAGGAATTAATTTTGTTGAGTTTTCCTTAGAAGATGCCGGAATTATTTATGATGTTGGCAAACCTAAGCTTCCTGTTATAAGAAAATTCATTGAGATACCTGAAGGTGCGAATATATCTGTGACAGGAATAGGAGCAACTCAGGAGTTATTCTTGAAACATCCGATTTATCCAAATCAACCTTTCTGGTTTAAAAATCAAAATTTCAA
>JAUVIV010000122.1 GCA_030592575.1 bacterium
GAAAAAGAAATCATAGAGATTGAAGATTGGCTTAATAATAGACCAAGGAAGTGCTTGAATTATCAAACACCATTGGAAGTCTTGGAAAAAGAAAGGAGCGTTGCACTTGCTGGTTGAATTCAGTATTCTTATCTGTCACTGCCCAAAAAATTTATTGAAACCATAAACCGGTAACCAAGTATTTATCTTTCTGCTTTGAGATTATCAATTTAACCAAAAACTCATCTTCACTTTTATCAAACACACTCTTCCAGAGAATCACAGTCATATTGTTCTTTTTTAGAAAACCAAGATACTCACGAGACTTATATTCTCCCATATAATCACGTATTTGTTTGTTAGCCGCAAGAAATGCCTCTTTAGGTAAAGCATTCTTCATTGTATCATCAAAATCTTTTGAATATTTTGTGTAATCGTTTGTTTTCATCCCGTCAAGAATGGAATCCAAAATTGGATTCGCAACAGCCTTCACTTCCTCATTCGTATCACCAATCACACCTGCATATACAAATGCACCTAAAAAAATTGAAACAATAACACTATAGGTAAAACGTTTCATACTTCCTCCTTTCTGTCTAAGGCAGCGACAGATAATTTGTAATCATCACAATATATTCATTAAACTTAATTCTATAATAAATCAAACTTTCTATATGTCAAGTACTAAAAGTTGTTTATATCCTTTGTACATCGTATTTTACAACTCTTTTTTCAAAACTTTACCTGTATGAGAACGATTACATTTCGCTATTACTTCAGGTGTACCTTCAACCACTATTTTTCCTCCCTTGTCTCCACCATCAGGACCCAAATCTATTACCCAGTCTGCACACTTTATTACTTCCGGATTGTGTTCTATTATCAAAACCGTATTTCCTCTATCTACAAGCCGATTTAATACAACAAGCAAATGTCTTACATCTTCAAAATGAAGTCCCGTTGTTGGTTCATCTAATAAATAAAGCGTATTTCCTGTTGCAATTTTTGACAACTCCTTTGCAAGTTTAATCCTTTGAGCTTCACCCCCTGATAAATTCGGTGCGGATTGGCCAATTCTTATATATCCAAGTCCAACATCCTGAAGAAGTTGTAACTTGCGAGCAATTTTGGGGATGTTTTTGAAATGTTTAAGTGCCTCAGTAACTGTCATATCAAGAACATCTGCTATATTTTTATCTTTGTACTTAATTTCAAGAGTTTCGCGATTAAATCTTTTGCCCTTACAGGCTTCGCATTCAATGTAAATATCGGCTAAGAAATGCATCTCAACTTTTATTACTCCATCTCCGTGACAAGCTTCACACCTACCACCCGGCACATTAAATGAGAATCTGCCTATTTTATAACCCTTTATTTTTGATTCTTTGAGCTCCGAATAAAGTTCTCGTATATAAGTAAATATTCCCGTGTAAGTAGCAGGATTTGACCTCGGAGTTCTGCCAATTGAGGATTGGTCAATATTCACGACTTTATCAACTGCTTCAAGATTAATTAAAGCATCATGCTCCCCGGGAGCTTTTTTTGAGTGCCAAAAATGCCGCGCAAGTGCCCGATAAAGAGTATCTTTTATCAAGCTTGACTTCCCACTCCCACTAACTCCCGTAATGACTGTAAGAACTCGTAACGGAATACGCACATCTATAGATTTTAAATTATTATGCCTTGCACCTTTTATTATAAGGTATTCATCACTCTGATGCCTCTTTGACGGGACTTCTATCTTACATTTCCCTGATAAATATTTGCCAGTTAAGGACTTATCATTTTTCATTATCTCTTCAGGAGTACCTGTTGCTACAACCTCTCCCCCATATTCGCCACCACCGGGACCAAGGTCAATTACCCAATCAGACTGAAGAATTGTAGCTTTATCATGTTCTACAACAAGAACTGTATTTCCTATATCTCTTAAATGTTTCAAGGTATCAATAAGCCGTTGCGTATCTCTCTGATGCAATCCTATAGTCGGCTCATCAAGTATATAAATCACATCCACCAGCCCGCTTCCAATCTGAGTTGCAAGTCGGACTCTCTCGTCTTCTCCACCTGACAAAGTATCTGAATTTCTTGACAAGGTAAGGTAATCAAGTCCAACATTGAGAAGAAACTTCAATCTACGTTTGATTTCTTTTATTACTTCAGCCCCGATTTTGGATTCATACTCGGTTAATTTTAGCTTCTCAAAAAACTTATAGCACTTTTTTATTGATAAAGAAGTTAAGTAATGAATATTTTTATTTCCTATTTTAATTGAAAGACTCTCGGGCTTAAGCCTTGCACCTTTGCATACAGGACAAGGAGCGATTACCATATATTTTTCTATTTCCCATCTTACCCAGTCGGATTCTGTTTCTCTATATTTTTTGAGCATAAATGGGATTGCTCCCGGAAAATACCTATCCCCATAGAGAATTAATTTTTTCACTTCATCCTGTAAGTTATCGTAAGGAATATCAAGAACATCCTTATCAAACCCCTGTCTTTCAAGGCATTGAGAAAGTCCCCAATAAAGTTTTTTTCTTGGTTCTCCCCAGGGAGCTATTACTCCTTCATTTACTGATAATGACGGATGTGTAATTATGAGTTCCGAATCGACATCCAGTTGAGTTCCAAGTCCTCCACACTCAAAACAAGCTCCGTAAGGAGAGTTAAACGAAAACATTCGTGGTGATATTTCCTCATAAGCTACATCACATACGGGACAAGTTAATTTTGTGCTAAATATATGTATTTGGTCTTTAGAATCACCCGCATCTACATTGATAAAAATCACACCTTCTGCTTCAGTTAATGCTATTTCACAGGAATCTGAAAGACGATGACGAATTCCATCTTTTATGACAAGTCTATCTACAACAATTTCAACATTATGTTTTTTATAACGGTCAAGTTCCGGAAGATTATCAATATCATAAATCTTGTTGTTTACTCTTAACCTGACAAATCCTTTGCGTTTTATACGAGTGAAAAGCTCATGGTATTCACCTTTCCTTCCTCTTATAACAGGAGCTAATATCTGAATTTTGGTTCCTTGTGGAAATTCAAGTATGCGGTCAACAATCTGGTCAAGTGTTTGGGAAGTAATTTTCTTCTCACATTTATAACAATAAGGAATTCCTATACGGGCAAAAAGCAACCGCATATAATCATAAATTTCAGTTACAGTCCCGACTGTAGAACGAGGATTTTTTGACGGTTTGCGTTGACTTATTGATATTGCCGGCGAAAGCCCTTCTATATGGTCAACCTCGGGCTTTTTCATAACACCCAAGAATTGGCGAGCATACGCACTAAGAGATTCCACATACCTACGTTGTCCTTCTGCATAAATAGTGTCAAAAGCAAGTGAGGATTTACCACTGCCGGAAATTCCCGTAATAATAACAAATTTATCTTTTGGGATTTCTACATTAACATTCTTAAGATTATGAACTCTAACTCCTTTTACAATTATTTTTCGCATAGCGTTGGATATTATCATTAATTTTTGAAAATGCAATAAAAATCTTTCTCTGCCTTTCAACCTTTTTCTTGACTCAACGACTAACTTCCCATAACATAAGTCAAATGTTTATAAAGATAGCTATAGAAATGGGGACTTTGATATATGAAATTCCCGAAAAACTAAAAGATGAAATATTAATTGGTTCTCTTGTAAAAGTACCCCTCCAAAACAGGAAATCAAAAGGTTGGGCAGTAGAAATAATCAATAAATTACCTTCGCACATAAAAAACACACGCATTAAAAAAGTAATCGGTACATCCTATCCCAAACCTCTTATTTCCAAAGAGCTTATAGAACTTGGCAAATGGATGTCCTCTTATTATCAATCATCATTAGGTATAGTTCTTAACCTTATGGTGTCCCCAATTGGCAAAACCATTAAGGTAGAAACAGGTTTAACCCCTACCCCTACCCCTACAAACTTTAAACAATTAAACGGGAAAAGCATACCTTCTGTAATTACTAATGCTCTACAGAAAAATGAATTTAAAAGCATATTGCTTTATGGAGCTACGAGAAGACATATTTATCTTCGTGCAATAGAAGAAACCTTATCACAAGGCAAAGGAGTTATATTACTCGTTCCTGAAATTGATATGATTGCCCCTGTTTTTTCTTTTATACAACAAAACTTTGGAGAGCGAGTTGCTTTATTTAACTCAAAATTGAGAAAAGAAGAACGATGGGTAGAATGGCTTCGCATCAAGCAAGGAATGGCACAAATCGTAGTCGGAACTCAAAGTGCTATTTTTGCTCCCGTTCAAAAACTTGGCTTAATAATTGTGGATGAGGAACAAAGTACGAGCTATAAAAGTGGAAAATTTCCAAAATATTCCACTCCAATAATAGGAACAATGCGAGCAAAAATAAGTAAATGTGTTTATATTGCCGGAAGTAGAACTCCAAGTATAGAAACATTTTACAATACAGAAATAGGAAAAAGCACATTAGTAAGATTAATTTCTCCCAAAAAGATAAAAAAGAAAATACGAATAGTAGATATGCGTCGAGAAATTGACCCGATTTTTTCTGAACTTCTACAGAAAAGACTTAAAACTTACATAGAAAAAGAAGAAAAGATACTCCTTTTCTTGAATCGTAGAGGATGGTCATCCTTCATTGTTTGTAACGATTGTAGCTATCTCCCAAGCTGTCCTAATTGCAACATTCCACTTACATATCATCGGGAAAAAATATCTGCTTCAAGTGGATTAAAATGTCATTACTGTGGATATGAAGAGAGAGCACCTGGCTATTGTCCACAATGCAAGGGAACTAATTTATCACGTAAAGGAATTGGGACTGTACAAGTAGAACAAGCTTTTTTAAGATTATTTCCCAAAGTACGAATATTCAGATTAGATATGGATGTAGCTTCAAGAAAATACGCAAATCGTATATTTAAATCTTTTGTTGAAGGAGACTTTCAGGTTCTTTTGGGAACTCAACTTATCGCTAAGCCACTTGAATTTCCGGAAGTAGGATTAATAGGTGTAATTTCAGCAGACACCGGACTAAATCTTCCTGATTTCAGAGGCTCGGAACACACTTTTTCGTTGCTTACACGATTAATAGATAAGGGGAAAGAAACTATTCTGCAAACAAATAATCCAAAACATCAAGCATTAAAACATCTTGTTTCAAATGATTATTACGGTTTTTATAAGTCAGAGAAATTAGCAAGAAAGGAACACCAATATCCTCCATACTCTCATCTTGTAAGAATATTGTTAGAAGGAACAAATGAAAGCGTAGTAAATAAACATATTTATTCACTACAAAACAAATTAAAAGAAAAAGGATTAAATTTTATCGGACCTTCTCTTTGTCCGATTGAGAAGAAAAAAGGGAAATTTAGATACCACTTTTTATTAAAAGTAAAAAACCCTTCTGACTTACCTCTTAATTCAATAGTTCCGAAAGATGCTATAATAGATGTAGATCCGATTGAACTTGTTTAAGCAAATAAATTAAGCAACTACGATACAAGTAACTGTAGATGATACACCTTCTTTTTCATGCACCTTCTCTGCAACTAATCTACCAAGTTCTTTGAGATCTTTAACTTTAACATTTATTATTATGTCATAGATCCCTGTAACCATATGAGCTTCTGTAACCTCATCAAACTTCTTTAAAGTTTTAAGAACCTCTCCGGCTGTTCCTGGTTTCAATTTTATAAGTATAAAAGCTGTTATTCCCATTTTTTACTCCTCCTTTAGAAATAGCTTTACTCAATAGTTTTGTGATTGTCAAGAAAAAATTGAAATTATAAAAATTACAATCTCACAAGTTCAATGACAAAGTGCAACGCTCTGATATAATGACAAGAGAAGAAAGGAGGTCAGAGCAAAATGCACAGGAAATACAAACATTTAACAAAAGAGGAGCGAGATATACTTGCTGTC
>JAUVIV010000118.1 GCA_030592575.1 bacterium
ATACTGAAAAAGCAGTAAAGATTATTGAAAAAGAAGGAGAGAAATTAATTCAAATAAGAAAAATAAATACACTTGGTCAATGGCTTAAAAAATTAGATAGTAGTGTGATTCAGAGTAGAGCAATTCTTCTTTTGTACCAAGGGAAGATATTCAGGCAACAAGGCAAATTAGATGAGTCTTTGTCTGTTTACAAAAAAGCAAAAGTTTTATCTAAAAAAGATGGAAAAAAGAAAGAGAGAGCTGAAGCGATATATGGAATAGCAAGTATACTTTGCTATCGTGGGTTTTACAAAAAGGCGTTAAAATTGGGAAAAGAAATTTCTGAATTAATTGTTGAACTCCGGTTAAAAACTGGACAAAAATGGAAGAAAGAAAACTTGCTTAAAATCAGGACTTTGGATGTTATTGGTGCTTCTTATTATTATTTAGCGAATTACAATAAAGCAATTTCAGTAGTTTTTAAAGCTCTAAATTTATGTAAAAAACTTGAACGCTCTCAAGAAGAAAACAGATTAACAAATAACCTACTGGCTTGTTATGGAATGCTTGGCGAACAAGAGAAGGTTATTGAAATAAGTGAACAAATCATTAAAAAAGATAACCGTAGTCCTACGCTTTTTTGGGCTTACCTTTACCTCAATCTTGGATATACTTATGTATTAAAAGGAGAATTCAAACGTGCCAGAGATTTGTTTAAGAAAGCACTTAAACTCAACAAGAGCTTCAATGACAAACGAGGAATAAATATTACTTTTAAAAATCTCGGGTATTTAAACCTTGTGATGGGAAACTATGAGCAAGCTCGCTCGTATTATAAAAAAGCACTAAGACTTAATATTGGAAGAGCAGAAGAGTCTATAAATAAAAATACATTAGGCGGAATAAGCCAGAGTTATTTATTTGAAGGAAAACTTACAAAAGCAGAAGAGTATATTAAGAAAATATTTGCCAAAAAAGATTTTTCAAATAAAGACTCTTTTTTTATCACAAAGGGAGAAATACTACTTGAATCAGGAAATTTTAGTGAGGCAAAAAAAATTCTTAATTTAGCTCTTAATGGCATTGTTAAGCATAAAAGCAAATTTGACCTTATGCTTGTTCATTGCGCTCTTGCAAGACTTTACTACAAAGAATATACTCATCTGTCTGTATGCGGACATATGCAAGCAAGTAGTGGCACAATATATTGTGATCTTGCTTGTGAACATCTCAAAAAAACTCTTGAACTTTCCAAGAATAATATTTATCACTTTGCTATAATCAAGCTGGGAAGAATAAATTCCTCTTTACTTCAATTTGCTATAAAGAACAACATAGAAACTCGGTATGCTAAATTTCTACTTAAGGACTTTAAATTGCAACTCGGAGTACAATATGACTTAACAATAAATTTCTTTGGTGGATTAAAAATTAAGAGAGGAGATAAACTAATAAAAGTTAAATGGGAGACAGAAAAATCCAAGTCATTATTTTGTTATTTCTTAGTAAATAGAGAAAAGAAAATTTATCGAGATCAACTAATTGAACTTATGTGGCCAGAAAAAAGTTTTCATGAAAGCCAACCTGTTTTGCATATGACTATCTCTCGTATTCGGGCAACAGCTAAATCTTTTTTTGAAAAAGGAAAACAGTTTATTTATTATAAAGATAAAGCTTATGGAGTAAATCCCAATTACAAAATTTGGCTTGATTTTGAAGAATTTGACAGACTATTAAATGAGGCACGTGTGCATGAAAAAAAAGGTGAAAGAAATACTTCAATAGAGAAATATGAGTCAGCAATTAATCTTTATCGTGGGGAGTTTCTTGTAGAGTTGTATGATATATGGTCTGATGATAAGAGACTGTTTTATAAAGAGCAGTATTTAAGGGCATTGGATAAATTGGCTAACTTTTATATAAAAAAACAGGATTTCAATAGAACAATTGAGTATTGTAAAAAAATAATAAATGCTGATGCATTTCGTGAAGACGCATACCAAAAAGCAATAAAATCTTATATGGAAATAGGACATCGCAGAGCGGCTTTTAAATTATACGAGCAGTTAAAAAAAGTCTTAAAAGAAGAATTAAATGTAGAACCATCTCCGGAAATAAAAAAACTTTTCCATAAGTAAAGCCATTTTTCCCATTCATTTAAAATAGTTTGTTAGAATTTTGTTAGGATGTTGAGTATAATATTTAAAGAAGAACAGGTGTGTTATTAAAAAATTATTCAACTGATTATGGAATTATTTTTGGCTCTCATTAGTTTTGTCCATACAGATGCTATAGGTGTTCTCAAAAGGGTTGAGCGAAAGGAAAAGAAATTCAAAATATAGAAGATTGGAATCTAGTTATTTTTAGAAGTTGAAGTATTTTACAAGAAGTATTTAATGTAGAAAAGGAGGAAAAATGGAGATTTTATTAACATTATTTATTTTTGGACAAACTTATGCTGATACTACCTGGATTATGTATGGAGCCACTCTTGAGAACACACATTTTCAGAAAATGGTAGGTGCTATGGACGTCGAACCCAATGTTAAATGGTTATATGGGACAACAGGTAGTGTAGAATTTTATGGTGCAGCAGTAGCAGATGTAGATGGAATTGCCGGGATGGAAGTGGTAATCGGAAGTAATGACAACAAAGTCTACTGTTTGGATGGAGTAACCGGAAATGTGAAATGGAGTTATATAACAGGAGATGTAGTATATTCTTCTCCATCAATAGCAAATATAGATGGAATTGCTGGAATGGAAGTGGTAATCGGAAGTAATGACAACAAAGTCTATTGTTTGGATGGAGTAACCGGAAATGTGAAATGGAGTTATATAACAAGTGGTAATGTGTGGTCTTCTCCAGCGGTAGCAGATGTAAACGGAAATGGTACGATAGAAGTCGTGATTGGAAATCATGACAATAAAGTCTACTGTTTGGATGGAGTAACCGGAGTAATGGAATGGAGTTATACAACGGGAGATAATGTAGAATCTTCTTCGGCAGTAGCAGATATGGATGGAGATGGAAATATAGAAGTCGTGATTGGAAGTAAGGACGGTAAAGTCTACTGTTTGGATGGAGTAACCGGTTTAGTGGAATGGAGTTATGATGCAGGGGGTGATATTCATCGTGGTATATCGGTTGCAGATATAGATGGAGAAGTTTTAGGAGAATGCAAGCTTGAAGTTCTTATTCCTAATCTTAGTTGTGATTATCTTACCTGTCTTAATGGAGAGAATGGTTCGGTTTTGTGGACAAAGCAATTAGCTAGTGATGTTCATGATATAACCATTGCAGATATTGATAATGATGGATGCGTGGAGATAGTGGTTGGAACCGCCGTTGGGAATAAAATTTGGGCACTGGATGATGTGGGGAATCGTAGTAATTGTAAGTGCGTTCCTTCAAGCATAGAAGAAAACAATACAGAAATTTTCCGGCAAAACGGGATTGAATTTAGGTCTATGGGAAAAGGGATTTATCTTTTCACTCCAAATGCAATACAAGTAGATATCAATGTTTATGATATATCCGGAAGCTTAGAACAAATAATTTATAAAGGAGTCTTGAACAAGGGCGGGCATACGTTTATGCCGAATATAAAGAGTAGTGGTGTTTATTTTGTTGCTCTTCAAAATCATAACTTTAAAAAGAGTTTAAAGTTAATAAGATTTTGAGAAGTATTTTTGTGAATTAGTCCCGTTCTTCCGAGAAAGTGAGTTGAACCGTTGTTACCAACAATTCTCTATGGCTCCATTCTTCACCTTTTTGGCTATGGAGCATTCCTGCTATTCTGAAATCCAGAAGCCTATACACTTCAAAGGAAATTCCTACCAAGAAACGGCTTTCATCAATTTGGTTTTCCCTGAAATCATAAAAAATTTCTTCCTCAATACATGGAATTATTCTCCATATAGTTGAATTGTGTCCATAATAAGAAGAGGTTTTATAGATCGTAAAAGGTCTTTTGATATTTAATAAATTATGATATTTAAAAAATTCTAAATCTTCGTAATCAAAATAATTTCTATTAACGATATGAATGTCAAAGAATTTACCGGAGAAGGTTTCATGCAAACTTAGAATGCTTGTAGTACGCCATTCTTCTTTTTCTTTTACTTCCCTATTTGCATAGGAAATACCAACATCCATAAATTTACTGACATCAACGATTGGACCTATTTGAGTTCTAAAATATGAAATTCCTTTTACATTTGGCTTGAACCTACATTGTGAATGAACTTCAAGAGAGACCAATCTTTTTATGTTTTTTTTCAATGCAAACTCACTCCAATAATCGCTATAAGTTTTGTTTGCCCAGAAAATTAGTCCCAATAATAAAATGAATATAATTTGTTTTTTCATTTTAAATCTTATACCATTAAATTTTTGCTTTACAAGAAAAAAACAAAAAAAACTTGACAAAATTATCCAGAGAGATAAATTTTTTATGATGTTTGAGAGGAAGTTTTTCTCTAAGAAAGAGATAAAAATAAAAGTATGGCCCTTGATTTTTGCAGCCATTCTTTTTATAGTAGTTTTGTTGTTGTCTAAGCGTGTAGGACAAGTTATGCTTTCGTAAAAATGGAAAAGAGAATTTTATCCGGATATCGAGCCACTGGTAGAATCCATATTGGAAATTTATTCGGAACGCTACAAAACTGGGTTAAACTCCAATCTGAGTACGAATGTTTTTATGAGATTGCCGATATACATGCTCTTACGACGAATTATAACAGTACCGAACAAATGAAATCAAATATAAGAGAAATGGCAACTGATTGGATTGCATGTGGTCTTTCTCCAGAAAAGTCTACAATATTTGTACAATCAGTTATCCCTGAGCATGCCGAGCTTCATTTACTTTTCTCAATGCTTGTTCCTCTTGGATGGCTTGAGCGAAATCCTACGCTTAAGAAACAAATAAGAGATTTAAACCTGCAAGGTAAATTGAATTATGGCTTGCTTGGATATCCTGTACTTCAGTCTGCAGATATACTTATTTACAAAGCTGATACCGTTCCGGTCGGTGAAGACCAACTTTCGCATGTTGAAATAACTCGCGAAATTGCTCGAAAATTCAACTCAACTTACAAACCGATATTTCCTGAGCCACAATCTTTGCTTGCGAAGTCTCCCCGGATTCCAGGACTTGATGGACGTAAGATGTCTAAGTCACTGGGGAATACGATTTTAGTGAATGAGTCATCAGAAGTTACAAAAGAGAAAATAAAAAAGGCATTTACAGATCCTCTAAAAATTCGCAAAAACGACAAAGGACATCCTGATGGATGTGTTGTATTTGCCTATTATAAACTTGTTAACACAGATAAAATTGAAGAAATAAGAGAATTATGCATACAAGGTAAAATTGGATGTGTAAATTGCAAAGAAGAATTAGCAAGCTTGTTGAACGAAACCCTTGCTCCTTATAGGGAAGCTTGCAGCAAAGCAAGTCAAGACAATATAGATGAAATATTAGAAGAAGGTTCGAAAAAAGCAAAAAAAATTGCGAAAGAAACTTTAAGGGAAGTTAAAGAAGTAATGAATTTATGGTAAAAGAATCATTTTGAATCTTCATCTTTCTAAATTCCAGAATCAAAAAGTAGCTTCTTTAGTTTTATGCAGATAATATAAATGGTAAAATAAAATCATGTGGATTTTGTTGATAATAACAAGCATCGGATATAATCCGGTAAACATTTCGCAAATATTGTTAAGTGAAATTAGATCACAGAAAGAACATCTTTATTTGTCAGATAATGACGCAATTTCTACAACTCAACACACGCCTGATCGTTCATGGATGTTGACCGAACCATTGGGTGGACTTGCAGGAGGAATAGTTAGTGGGATAATAGGAGGTATATCGGGTATGCTTGTTTTTTCAGCAATAGATGATTTTGATGCTGCTGGATTTATTGGGGCACAAATAGGTGGACACATAGGTTACCCGATAGGTACTGGACTTGGAATTTGGGCAACAGGAAAGTATATAGAGAAAGAAAGTGGTTCTTGGGCAACAGCAATATTAGGAAGTATTGGAGAGGGTATTGGCTATTATAAATGTCGTGAAATTACAACAGGTTCAAGTGCTGTAAGTGGTGATACTTTTGCAGTCTCTTTATTATGTGGATTAATTTGCTATTGTTTGAGCTTATAAAAGAAAGGTCTAAATATTTATGGCAAACTTTATTTTGATATATGAAACAGAATATTATAATATAGTATTGTGTACAAAAAAAGCTTGACATCTGGAGTTTGCTTTGTAAATTTAAAGCAAAAGGTTATAAGGAAACAAAAAAACTAAATTTGATGAATTTATAGTAGGAAAAGGAGGAATCATGGATTTTAGCTTCAAAGATGTGATGAGAGCACCCAAGCTTGGGTTCTCTGCCAAAAAGATATGGGTTGGATTCGTTGGATTGTTTATAGGGACTGTTCTATATTCTTTGATGAGTTATTTTGCTTATGCATCTTCTATTGACTGGACATGGCAAGAGATATGGAGACAATTTAGATATATTCCTGTGCCGGTTATAGG
>JAUVIV010000032.1 GCA_030592575.1 bacterium
CCAATGAATCGGTGGTTATTTTCGGTATATCAAGATGCTGTTGTATCCGTACTGTTTCTTCTTGCATCTCCAATCTTGCTGCAAAAAGACTAACAAGCCCAACTCCAAGTAATGCTACACAAATTCCTGTAACAACAAACTTTCTGCTTTTATAAAACATTCTTCCCTCCTTTTTTTGCGAGAGGTGATTTATCTCTCTGTTTTTAAATCCTGTCAATCAAATTTTCTTATGTTATCTAAGCAAGATAAGTTTCTTCGTTTCCTTGTACACCTTTTCTGTTCCATCTCTTGCAAAGAACTTCATAAAATATATTCCAGCTGAAAATTCCTTACTATCCCATTTGACAGTATAATAGCCTATTTCTTTCTCACTATTTATGAGTGTCTTCACACATCTACCTGTTATATCGTAAACTCTCAACGAAACTTTGCTCTTCGTCGGTAATTGATACTTAATAACTGTGGATTTGAAAAATGGATTCGGCTCGTTTTGTGAAAACTTGAAAACCATTGGCAATTCTATTTTATCTGTATTGTCGGTATATACAAGTCTTTCTTTGCTAATTTGTGGAGATTTAGTCCCAGTATTAGAGCAAAATAGCAAATCACCTTCATGTCCTATGGAGCAATCTGTAAATATAGCACTTGCATCAGCTCCGAAAGTTTCAACCCGCCAGTATTGTTTTCCGCTATCACTATTTATTATGAATTGAACAGAATCAGCAATCAAAGTACCATATACTTCAAGCTCCGGAACTGTACTATCATTACCACTATTCCGGTCATCCGAAGGACCAAAATATGTTGTTACTCCGGGTTCTATCGTTAAAGTAACTCCTGTATCCACGGTTAAATCTCCAGTTACAACTAACTTAGTTCCTTCAGTAATTATAGTATTCTCTGACATATGCCCGCTTTTCATCAATGGAATGACAACGTTTTCTTCTTTCTCGTATTTTATTTCAAAAGGTCCTGTAGTTACATTTCCATAGGTATATACATAATATAGGTTTCCTTGACTTTTAGGAAGCAATCCTATCGCAGCTTGTGGGAAAAACTCGCCTACAAGAGATATGGTTTTACTTATCTTTTTGGGTGTAGGTATAGTCCAATTAAACTGAGACCAGTAAATTCTATCTTGAAATGAGCCTGGAGAAACTTCGTCTAGTTCTTGCCACAGAATTTGTGAACCTGCAATTATCACAGGATAACTACTTGCTTGATCGTTATTAAAGTCTACCATAAATGGATTGTCCCAAATTGTTGCATCCGTAGGTCTTCTTGCAAGATATATCCTTTCGCCTTCTGGAAAAGTATTTCCACCTTCTTGCCAGACAATGTTAACATAATTATCATATACACTAATACATGCATGATGGGAAACTTCAGGACTTTCAAAGACACGTTCCAGTGTACCCGGAATACCATTTGCAACTGATATATAGTAAATATCAAGTCTCCCCTCAGGAGGACAAGTTCCTCTTATATCAGGTCTATGCCAAGCTATATGAGCATCATCTGTGTTGTTATCTACATCAATTGATGGAGAAGTAATTATAATCTCATCAGGGTCTATCGGGTCATCAAAAGTACACAAAGCATAATCAATATCAGCTTCCCAATCCATTCCTACACTAGGATTAGCAATCGGGAAAGCACCATATTTAACCCTCCATTCTACTGATAGGTAAGGAGCTGGGGCAAAAGTGGTTTCAACGGTAATATGTACTTTTCCTGTATTATCAACAGCAAGTGAAGGAGAGGAATATGTAGGAGCTCCAATAGCCCCAGGCGTACCGTAAAGAGACATAGGTTCGTGCCATCCGTTCCCATCTTTCCAATTATAAAGAATAGCACTTCGATGAGGTAAACTTCTCCATGCAATACCTATAATTCCTGTTGTTTTATTTAGACCAATAGTAGGACACTCACCTACTCCTACTAAATCTGTTGGTTCCCAATTTGCATTTTCAGTTTTTGAAGTATAGAATATCTGATTATTGGATTCAAAAGTGAAATGCAAAATATTGGTATTATCATCATAAACGAGTTTTCTTTGGTTATTATAAGCAGTAGAAGCGTCTGATGTTGCAAGAATCTTTCCTATACCGGCTGTCCCTTCATAAGGAATATAATTATGTTTCGTCACAGTAACATACATTTCTCCTTCAGTTGTGGGATTTATATCAAAGGTAGCTACTGCATATTCATCTACAATTACATTTGCGTATTCCCTCTTGTATAATCCTTCATCTTTCTTCCACAAACATACATAAGCATCTTGGACCGGAGTTACTCCATCTTCTTCTGTAACTTTAACCGTAAATTCACTTGTTCCCACAGGAGCATACGGAGGATGACAGACTATAAGTTCTTTTGGTGTTCTTGTCCAGATAGGTGTTTCCGGACATCCAAAAAGATTGTGTGCAAAACAGTTGTGTGAAAGAGGAGGACCCAATAATTCTTTTGAAAATGATTGAGTTGCTCCAACATTATATTCTCCTTCGAAAAACAATGCTTCCATAAACCTCTTATGGAGATCAATAGCTGAGTATATGTAGCTAACCCTGGTGTATCCTAAAAAAGCTACTGCTCCAGTACTATATCCAAGAACTGCCTCAGCCAGGCAATTTGTATAACAATCATTACCATCAACACGTGCATTATTACACGATTCCGAATACCAAATTGAATATCTGTCTTTATTTGAAAGAAGGTCAATTCCATGATTAAGGCATTGAATAGGACTATCAGGATACGGAATTTTTTGATTCAAAGATGTTATAGCATCAATAACATCACCTTCTCCCGTTCGAGTAGAGAATCCATATGATACAGCTCCATGATTAAGAGTATTGATAAACCCGTATCCCTTACTAATTTCAGATATAACATCATCACTTCTGGGTTCGTTTGGGGTGCCAAATTCTATATCTTCCTGTAATATAGTAGAAAGCTGGAAATATTCCGGTAAGTAATTAGCTTCATCTTCAGCTCCTGTTATTTTATACCACTTCTCCCATTGCCACTGCCACTGATCTTCTTGGGTCCATAATGCTCTTGTTAGATATTCTTCTCCTGCAATAGTAGGAGTCTTTTCATATTGCAAAAGCTTATTTATAAAATTAACAGTAGAATCTGTACTTACTCCCCAATATCCCATATAGCCATAATCATACCCAAAAGGCAGTCTTCCTACATATATCTCACTATGATAGTCTGGAGTGCCAAAATCCCAATCTCCTGTGAGATCGGAATAGTATAAATCTGTGGGAATGTTGTATGAACCCACTTGATGATACTTTATTGGAACAATTGGAAGATGTGGTCCATAGTACCAATCTCCTCCTAAAAGCACATAGGTAAGTCCATTATTTGTATAAAAATTTTGTAACCATCCCCGCAATATGCTGGGGTCATTGTATGGCATTGCTTCTGTAATAATGAAAGCATATAATCCTTTTCTGCGTAACCAATCAACAAGAGGATAAAATTTTTCTTTCAAGTCAACAGGAGCTAAATTATCTGGAACTACTATAAGATACTCTACTGTGCCCGCATAAGTAGAAGTTATCTCCCGCGCTTCCGGTAAATTATCACTTCCCTTAAAAACAAATGGTTCATATCCATATATAGATATATCATAATCATTCGTAACAATTGCTTCTAAATGTTTTTCATATTTTTCATAAGCACCCTCAGTCATTTTTTGTGGATAAAGCACATTTTCACTTGAAGCTTCTAACATTAATTTTATATTAATTTTAGTATAAAATATTACTTTTTCATCAACAGGAATATATTGTAAAAGGATATATAGCTAAAGTTACAATTTTATTTGCGCCCAAATACCCTTCGTGCATTACTTTTGCTAAGATGCCTGGCCAATGTTCATTGGAATTGTATGTAAAAGAATCAGGTTCAGTCCATTCATAAGAGATTGCCTCATCCGAATCTATCACCGGTAGTTGAATAGGGTAGATAATGTAGTTTCCTGAAAGAGTGTCATATACAAGAGAAGTAAAGTTTATATCAGATACTGTGTGTTGACGAGGTATAATAAGTTGTACAAATTTTACCGGTAGCATAGGTTTTCCAAAGTTTTCTTCCATAAGTCCACATTTTTCAAGACTTATAATGTCATATTCTTCTCTTGTACTAAAGGAAATATCGGAAGAATAAAACTCAACTGTGTGATTTATATTGGCAAAAATAGTAGAAGTAATTGGAAAAATACTTATCACTACAAACAAGACTTTCTTTAACATTTTAACCTCCTTTTTTTATTGAATTACCGTATTAAAAACAACTTTTTTACTGCTGTATGTTTTCCTATTTCTATTCTACAGAAATAAACTCCACTTGAAAGCTTTTTATCAAAATTGTTTCTCCCATCCCATGTTATTGTATGATGACCTGAACTTTGGAATTTTTTCAAAAGTTCAGCTACTTTTTGCCCGGAGAGATTATAAATAACAATATTTACCTTTGTTGCTTCAGAAAGTTCATATTTAATTATAGTATTGTTATTAAAAGGATTGGGAAAATTTCGAAAAACAGAAAAGGTATTATGAATAGTATCTGTAATTTCTTCAATTCCTACATCTTCTATCTTTAAAAGCCAGACATCCGCCTTGCCCGCACCATAAGACTCAGTACTTCCAACTATAATATAATCCCCATTTGAAGTTTTTCGAATACAAGAACCGTCGTCAAAATCATACCAGTCATTTTCTCCATAGTCTCTTATCCAAAGAGGATTACCGTCTTTATCTGTTCGGATAATCCGAAGGTCGGTTTCATCTGCAGTATGACAGACGTAAGCATACCCGGTTAAAATGTATCCCTCATCCGAAGTCTGCTCAACACAGAAACTAGCGGTCCACATACAATTCGTATCTTCATATACTTTTGTCCATAATGTGTTACCATTCTTATCAGTGCGTATAAGGCACGCATTGTGCATCACATTCCCAGTTATAATAAATCCGCTATCAGGGGTTTCTTGAACAAAGTAGCCTTCATCATCATAAGTATTTCCGTAGGTTCTTGTCCACAAAGTATCTCCATTCTTATCGGTCCGGATGAGCCAGAAGTCTGATTGACCTGCACCATAAGATTCTGTAGACCCAGCTATAATATACCCATCATCAGAGGTTACTTGTACACAACGTCCCTCATCACTTTTAATTCCACCATAAGTCTTTGTCCATAAAGTATCTCCATTATTATCAGTCCGGATGAGCCAAACATCACCACCTACTCCATATGAACCTGTACCCCCTACAATGATATATCCACTGTCAGAGGTCACTTGTATACAAGAACCCCTATCATCCTCAGTCCCGCCGTAAGTCTTTGTCCATAAAGTATCCCCATTTTGATTAACCCGTATAAGCCAAACATCAGCTCCTCCCACACCATAAGATTCTGTATACCCAACTATAATATATCCACTGTCAGAAGTCACTTGTACACAACGACCCCAATCATATTCAGCTCCGCCGTAAGTTCTTGTCCATAAAGTATTCCCATTTTCATCAGTTCGTATAAGCCAAACATCAGCTCCTCCCACGCTGTAAGAAGCCGTATATCCAGTTATAATATATCCTCTATCGGGAGTCTCGCTAACAAAGCTTCCTCCATCCCAATAACTTCCACCATAAGTTTTTGTCCAGAATGCATCTTGTGCCAAAGAAACTCCAGAAAAAAATATTAAACCGCAACTCAATTTTAAAATCATAAAACTTTTTCTCATTTTTATCTTCTCTCTATAAAGCACAGAACATACACATTATTCCATCCCTGTATTTCACATCTTTTTCATCTCTTGCCTCCATTTTCATCTTATCAAGTGGAGAAAAAGGAACAATATGTGTAATTTGTGGGGCACCGATTTCTTGAGTGGTTCCCAGACATCCCTTAAGCTTTACAATATCATATTCTACAGCACATTTGGTCTGATTAGATAATACAAGGTCAGCTTGAGAAAAATTGAGTGTTTGAGAAAGACTTGCAAATCCTTGACTTCCAATAAACAAAACTATTATTACATATAGAAACTTTTTCATCCTCTTCTCCTTATTTCATTAAAATTAGTTTTTTAGTAATTATAGTATCCCCAACATTAAGTTGGCAAAAATAGATTCCTTGTCTTACATTCTTAGTATTCCATCGAATTTTATGATTTCCTGCTTTCTGTTCCCCGTCTATTAATGTTTCTATAAGCCTGCCTCCTAAATCGTAAATTTTTATAGAGGCGTTAAATTTAACGCCCCTACCCAAGTCTGGCAACTGATAACTGATAACCGTTGACTGGATAAAGAAGCTTGGATAAACTTCTAATCTGTCATTACGAGCGTTAGCGAAGCAATCTATCTCTTCCACTCCAAAAGCATCTCCTACTCGCTGAGCATAGACATTTGCACCAGGTCCTTCAGAATCTCCAAATGCAATTATAGCACCTCCTCTGCCATCTGTAGTAACCCGAGGGCCCCACCATTGGTCCTCAAAAGTTGTACATACAGGAAGTCTATCTTCCCACTGCAATACTCCTGATGAATCCACTCTTTGAGCATAAATATCCCAGTTCCCAGCACGATAATCACTCCAGGTAATAATTGCCCCGCTTCTTTTATCGGTTATACACGAAGGACTACTCTCCCCATTAGTGACCGATCCAATACAGATTCCATTTTCCAGCCATAACGCTACTCCACTTGAATCTACCTTCTGAGTACAAAAATCCCAACTTCCGCCTCTGTTATCTAGCCAAATAATAATATAATCTTTGCCACTATCACTCACGATTACCCCTCCTCCCTGAATACTATCAGTAGCACAAATGGGTATTCCATTGACACCCCATTCTATTTCTCCGTCGATATTTAATCTTTGACCATAAATGTCAAAATCTCCATTTCGCTTGTCATTCCATACCATAATTGTTTTTCTGGAAAAACTCACAGTGAATGGTTGAGATTGAATACTATCCATGATACAAATTGATTTCCCACTAATATTCCAGGAAATAATACCATTACTATCTATCCTCTGAGCATAAATATTATAGTCATTATTTCGAGAATCTGTCCATACTATTGTTGCTCCTTCATTGCTATCGGTTGTCAGAGCAGGAAAATCGTTTAAAATGCGTCCTGTATCCCAGGACATAGAAATAACACATATTCCATTAGTTGACCACTTTACTCCTCCGTTATTATCCACTTTTTGAATATAAAGTGCCGAAGAATCAAAATCCATACCTGAGTAATATGTTTCCACCCATCCAATTATTGCTCCTCCTTGTCCATCCGGTATAATACTTGGATATTTTGCCATATCACCCGATTCCATAGATTTACTGATAATTGTTTCCCATCTCTTTATGCCACTACTATCTACTCGTGCTGCATAGATACCATATCCATAATAACTCCAGGTTACTATAACTCCACTTTTCCCATCAATAGTGGCTTTTGGTTGTAAAGAGACAGCTGTTGTACCATTAGTCATAACTATTACGCCATTTGTATCCCAGAGAATATTACCACTACTATCTACTCGTTGAGCACATATCCTGGCAGAGTCTCCACGATTATCTGCCCAAACCACAATTGCACCTCCACAACCATCGCTCACAATATCAAGAGTTCCTCCACTGAGCGTGCTCTCACATATACAAACTCCATTCTCCTGCCAATAAACCTTCCCACTCCCATACACCACATTGCTCAATAGAACTGTCAGAATCATTATTCCTTTATTTTTACCCATTTTCAATTCCTTTTCCGTCTTTCTTTACTCCCTAAAAGCTATTTTTAAAAACAAAAAGCACAGAGACAAACATTTTTTCTTCTCTACGCTTCACATTTTTTCATTTTAATCATATGTACCTCCAAATTAAGATTTTGTCAAGGAGATTATAAAAAAAATTCTAAAGATATCCAAGTCAAAAATCTAATTTTAGAAAAAATCAACAGCTAAAAAAACTGTGCCATATTTGTGCCAACTTCAGACCAAAATACAGCAAAATAGACATAATAGGCATAGTAGATAAAATCGCAGAAGAGCTAATAAAACAGGGCAATCCACTGTGATTACCCTGTTCACTTGAATCTTAAAAAACTGCATAGACCAGATTTTGAGTCTGGCGCGTCTACCAATTCCGCCACTTCGGCATAACAATAGCGAGTATATTTCTTATTTCGCTCTAATTTTCTTTACAACAACTTCAGCAGCTTTGATGAGAGGATAGGCAGTCGGTGGTGCAGTAAGTAATGGATGAGTTCCAATCTGAGTAGTCAAAATAACATACACGGTCATTCTATTTTGAATAGCAAGTCCAATGATATTTACCAATTCTCCGGTACTTGCTCCACCTGCAACTTCTCCTCCAATTATCACACCTGATTCTTGATCGACGATTAATTTCACAATCTGTTTATGTGTTCCGGATAATGTGCCGGGATGCTTATCAATGCCCTCAAAAGTGCCTGTAATAATATCAAACCCTTCTCTCTTTGCCAGATTTTCGGTTAATCCTGCTGCTCCAAAACCATTGTCTGCAATAGCAGTAGAAAAGATAGCAATAGTTCCGGTAAATGTTTTTACTGTGGAAATTTGATATAGATTCATACCTGCAATCCTTGCTTCTGTACAAGCAGTAGAAGCAAGCATAACTCCACTCAATTTCTTAGTAATAAAATCTCTTTTTTCGGCACAATCTCCTACGGCAAAAATATCCATATTGCTTGTTCTCATATATTCAGCAATTTTGATAAAACCTTTCTCATTGATTTCAAGTCCGGATTTTTCAGCAAGAGTTGTATTCGGACGATAACCCATAGATAAAATTACAGCGTCGGCTTCAAGCGTTTCTCCGTTGTTTAATAGAACTCCCGTAACTTTGTCATCCCCCAGTATTTCCTTAATACCGGTACCTGCTTTTATCTTTACGCCTCTTGATTTGAGAATATCCTCAGCCTTAATTGCTATTTCTTCGTCAAAAGCAAGACCTAATATATGAGGTAATATTTCAACAAGAGTTACATCTTTACCAGATTTATTTATTTCATCTGACATCTCAACACCAATAAAACCTCCACCAATAGTAACAATCTTCTGACAACTCTTAAGCTTTTCTAATGTTTCATCAAGATAGTCTTTATTTTTGGGTATGGTAAATACATTTTTCAAGTTTGTTCCTTTTAGCCATTTAGGAATTGTTGGTGTAGAGCCGGTTGCTATAACAAGTTTTTCAAATGTTATTTCTGTGCCATCAGCAGTCTTGCAAATTTTGTTTTCCGTATCTATAGAAACGGCTTCTCCAATCTTAAGTGTTATACCTGCTTTATTTAAACTCATATCGGGTATAACATTTTTATTACTGTCTTCCAATGAGCCAAAGATATATGGGATTCCACAAGGAACAACAACCTGCTCCTCTTTCCGAATAAGTAAGAAATCTTTATCAGGATAGAAAGATTTTCCAGTTACTGCTGCAACAATACCTGCAGCACTTCCACCAATTACCAATACATCTGTCTTTTCCATAATAGTTTCTCTCCTTTTTTGAAAATATATGGTTTATATTATTATTCTACTGTTACCGATTTAGCAAGATTACGTGGTTTATCTACATCCAATCCTCTCAGAACTGCTATATGATATGCTAATAATTGAAGTGGTAAAGCCACCAATATTGGAGATAATGATTCGGGACAGTCAGGTATATAAAATACTTCGTCAGCTACGTTCTTAACTTCCTTGTCTCCCTCAGTTGCTATTGCTATTATCTTACCTTTTCTTGCTTTTACTTCTTCCATATTGCTAATCATTTTCGCATAAACACTTGACTTCGGAGTTATGCACACTACAGGCAAATGCTCATCTATCAAAGCTATCGGTCCATGCTTCATTTCGCCTGCCGGATAACCTGTTGCATGGATATAAGATATCTCCTTAAGCTTTAATGCTCCTTCAAGAGCAGACGGATAATTCACTCCCCTTCCAAGAAAAATAAAATTCCGAGCACGATGGAATCTTTTGGCAATTTCCAAAATTTCATCACTCTTGTCTAGTATCTGTTGCATCTTTTTTGGAATTAATTCTATTTCCTTGAGCTTTGCGGTAAGTTCATCTTCCTTGATTAACCATTTTAATTTTGAGAAATAAAGAGAAAATAAATTCAAAGCTATTAATTGAGATGTATAAGCTTTTGTTGATGCAACTCCGATTTCAGGTCCAGCATGTATATAGATAGCATCATCAGATTCTCTTGCCACAGTACTTCCCATAACATTGACTATTGATAAAACTTTTAAGAAGGCTAACTTTGCTTCTCTTATTCCTGCTATTGTGTCTGCTGTTTCTCCTGATTGAGATATTGCCATAACCAAGGTTTCGCCTGAGAGTACAGGGTTTCTATATCTAAATTCAGATGATATATCTATCTCTGTATGTACTCTACAAAATTTCTCAAGTAAATATTTTCCTACGTACCCGGCATGCCAGGATGTTCCGCAAGCTTGAATAATTACTCTTGATGTTTTAGCAAATTCACCTTCAGAAACAGCTAAATCAAAAGGATTGAAATTCTCATTATGATTAATTCTTCGCTTTATGCTTTTCTCTGCTACCTTGGGTTGTTCATATATTTCCTTAAGCATAAAATGAGGAAATTCTCCCTTATCAGCTTCAATCATTTTGCCATTTACTCTACTTGGCTTTCTTTCAACTTCCTTGTCATCTTTGTCAAATATAGAAATTTTATCATTAGTTACTACACATATATCATAATCTTCTAAAAAAATTATTTTACGAGTTAATCCTAAAACAGCAAATGTATCAGATGAGATAAGATTCTCATTCTTTCCAATGCCAATTATCAACGGAACATCTTTTTTGCAACATATAATCTTATTCGGTTCTTTGGTGGAGATAACTGCAAAGGCATACGAACCCTCAATATCATTCATAGCGAGTCTTACTGCTTTTAAAAGATTGCCCTTATAATATTTTTCAATCAAATGTGGTATTACTTCACTGTCTGTAAATGACCTGAATAGGTGCTTCTCCTTGACTAACTTTTCTTTTAAGCTAAGGTAGTTTTCTATTATTCCATTATGGACGACAGCAATTGTGTTAGAACAATCCATCTGAGGATGAGCATTTTCCGCAGATGGCTCTCCATGAGTAGCCCAACGAGTATGTCCTATCCCAACACTTCCACTCAATGGTTCCTTATCTAAGATATCTGCCAGGACTTTTAATTTGCCAACAGCTTTTTTCATATGAATCTCGCCATCGGAAATAACAGCTACTCCTGAAGAATCATAACCTCTATACTCTAATTTCCATAGCCCTGACAAAAGAACCGTATCAGTAGCTCTTGTCCCAACATATCCTACTATTCCGCACATTTTGTATCTCCTTGATTAACTTTGCTTAAATGATAAGCTCATAAGTTTCACTGTAATTTAAAACTACCTTCTTAATAACTTGTATAAAATCATTTGTCAACAATTTTTCTTTGTTTTTTGAAAGTTTAGAGGTAAGGTACTCTTATTTGCAATTTCTTGTTTTCTATTATCGCAATAATATAAGTTTTTCGACTTTGCGATGCTTATCGTTTGACAAGATACAGAAATATACTCCCGGAGAGACTTGATTGCCCTTGTCATCTTTAGCGTTCCAGATTATTTCGTTGCTTGTTGGTTGCAAATTGTGAATAGGAAATTGACGAATAAGTCTGCCGGAAAGGTCATAAATCTTTAGAGTTGTTAGTTGCGAGTTCTGAGTGGAGAATTCTGACAACTGATAACTTATAACGGTCACCTGATTAAATGGATTCGGTCCAACTTGTAATTTGTCATTGCGAGCGTCAGCGAAGCAATCTCTTTCCTCTACACCTACAAGAGAATCCAGAATCATTCCGTATATATCAAAATCCCCATTTCTATTATCTGCCCAGACAAGAAGGAGCTTATCTCCTCCACTTATAATTGAAGGTTGGATCTTATTTGACATACCCGACAGGTAAGAAGAGAAGCCTATTTCCCCAAGTGTATCTATCTCAATCCCATATAAACGACTCCAACCGTTAGATGAGTCTTGCCATACTGCAAAAAATTTGTCATCTTTGTGTGTGCAAGTGGGATATGTCTGATGTACAGAATCCCCGTTATCTATTATTGTAGGAAGCGAGTCAATTGGCAATCCACTATCTGAAAGTACATCAAACCAGATTTTGGAATACTCACCCCAGTTTGCTCCTGTCTCTGAAATTAGTAAATAGCGACTGCCACTCCAGGCAAGTTCATTGTTTCTGGATGAGTATATTGCCCAATATGGGTAGTACTCGGGAAGCATTAATTCATTCTCATCTCGTATTTTGAATTGGAGAATATCAGTCCGTTGCTCTCGCTCCAATAAACTATCTTCAAGAAAACCTCCGAATATTCCAGTAGACAGCTGATACGAGCATTGAGCCCAAATACTGAAAAACTTCTCGCCATTCCAAATTCCTGTTATTGCTTGAGAGTAAGGTCCACCGGTATGCGCAATATCAACAATATTATTACTATCTTCTTCTGAACCAAATATTTTACAATAAAATGTAGTTTCCATTGGATGGACCCATTCTATTTGCGTAAAAAAGAAAAAATGATTTCTGCCGAATACTGGGATAGCTGTTTTGTCATCCATATACAAAATTCCATCTGTTGGGTTTCCATCAATATCTGTTGCACACCGTCCGTATATAGTATCTCTAACCATTATTTCACCGTTCTCGCGAAATATACAAAATTCAATGTGCTTCGCGGACAGTGATTGAGTAATATTAGAAAGCACACAATATTTACTATCTCCGAATGCGATTGAGGGTATAACTCCAGAATGAATCTTAAATGTTGTATCAACTACTCCATCAGGTGTGATTTTTGCTACATTATCTCCTTGGTCAGATACCCAAACTACCCAGAAGTTTGTACCATCCCATACTACATCTGGATTTAGTTGGTCTCCTGAGGCAATAGAAATAGGAAACTCTTTTGCTTCGTAAACTTTGGAGTGTAAAATCGGTGATTTTGCATGCAACAACGGAGTCGTTGCACTCCATAAAAACAACATCATTAACCAAACAAAGTGTTTCATATTCTTTTGTATAATTTATTGCATTTTTACGAAAAAGTCAAGCGAAATCTTTTTTAAATCCACAAAGAATAGTATAGTTTCGTAGGGACACATTTTATTGTATCCAATCATCACGATTTACCAAGATAAAAAACTTTGATAAATCAAAGCTCTACAATTATATTCTCTTTGTGCTATATCTATTTGTGGTTCCAAAATTTACATCTTGCTCTTTACCGTCTCTTCTACTTTTTCCACAATGGTTTTTATGTCTCGCATTAATTCATCGGTTTCCTGCTTTGTCTGAGCTTTGAATTCCTCATCTTTTATACTACCCAAGTTTATAAGAACATTATACAATGCCCCCTGAGACGCTGCTTGTGCTTGAATTGCTGCCACTCCTGCATCAGATACAGAATTTACATTCCCTTTTTCTGCACAGACAACTGCGAGTTCAACCATCTTTTTTGACTGACGAATTACTTCAAGTGGAACTTCAGTCGCTCCTTTTAAGGTAAGCTGAATTTCCTGACTTCGTTTTTGCTTTTCTTCGTCTGTTTCTTTTGGTAATTTGTAACTTGCCATAACCTCATTGAAAGCATCTTCATCCTTTTCGATAAGTGCCATAAACTCATCTTTAAGTTTACTTGCCTTATCTAATACTTGTTTCATTTCGTCTTCAACTTCCTGATATTTCTTTTTCCCAATTGTGAGTTCGCAAACCATACATACAAGAGCTGCACCAATTGTACCGGATAATGCAGACGCACTTCCTCCTCCCGGAGCAGGTGATTTGCTAGCGAGTTCATTTATAAACTTTTTGGGTAACGTTTCTTCCTCGCCCCAGATTTTCCTCTCAAGGATTTGGTCTAATGAAAAATCCTCAAGTCTTAAATACCAATCAGCTGTATCAACCAAAGCTTGCAAAGGAGTTACACCAACTATTTCCGAACCGATAACAGACACTCCGTATCTTTCTGCTTCTCGCTTCACAAATTCAAATGCCCGAAACAGTGGAGTCATTTTGTAATTCGTCATATTTATAGAGACTTGAACGATATTCCGCTCGCTTATTTCAAAGCCGAGTGCTTTCGCATAAGTAAATCCTCCATGTTTTCCCCTGAGTGCTCGAGCAATCTTTTTTGCTATATCAAGATTGTTGGTATTAAGATCCACATTGTATGCAATTAAGTATTCTCTTACTCCAACAACTGTTGCTCCTGCTGACTCGTGCAATTCAGAAGGACCAAAATCCGGAGCACGCAATGGGTCAGTTTTTACTGTTTCTCTTAAGCCCTCAAATTCGCCTTTCCTGATGACTGCAAGATTTCGACGCCCGGGATGAGTTGCTGCGTCTTCGTATAAATAAGTCGGAATATCCAGTTTTTCTGTAATCTCTTGAGCAAGTGAACGAGCAAGTTCTATACATTCTTTCATTGAAATATCTGATATTGGGACAAATGGGATTACATCTGTTGCTCCCATTCGTGGATGTTCACCGCTATGATTACGTAAATCTATAAGTTCTTTGGCTTTTTTGCAGGCATTAAATGCTGCTTGTTTGCAGGGCTCGGGCTCGCCTACAAATGTAATTACTGCACGGTTATGGTCTGCATTCATTTGACGGTCAGTGAGTTTTACTCCTGAAACTTTTGTAATCTCAGCCACTATTTTGTCTATAACTTCCGGATTTCTCCCTTCAGAGAAATTCGGTATACATTCAACTAATCCTGCCATTTTTTCCTCCTTTATTTTTGAACAATATTAATTGATACATTCCAATTTATTTGGTTTTTTGAGTTTCAATTGCTAAAAAGGTGTTCCTCCTAATTTAATTGAGTGTTCTCCAAATAATTTTTTGACTTTAGAACAAAGTGTTCTCTTTGGAGTTATCTTAAGTTTGGTTCTTAATACTATCTCTTCTTTCTTTTCATCTAAAAGATGTAAAAACACGTTACAATCTCCGGAGCTTTCCGTTAAAATTTTTTGTAATTCGTTCAAATGGTCTTTTTCTAATCCTAAAATTCTTACCTTAATATCAATCCATTCAACAAAGTGCTTTCTTACTCCGGAAAGCTGAGTGATTTTTAATGCTCTAATAGATTTTTCTTCATTTCTACGAGAGATTTTACCTTTTACTAAAATTCCTTCCTCAAGCTCAATCTTAGGGGGCGTAGCGGCATCACTAAATATTACAACATCTACGCTTCCACTAAGATCCTCAACTTTGAGAAATGTAATATTCTTATCGGGTAAGTGTTTTTGCCTTACTACTATGCCACCAATTACGACTTCCTCTCTAACTGATTTGCCATCTATTTCTTCTATTGATGAATTGCTAAAAGCTCTGATTTCATCTCGATATCTTTCAAGCGGATGACTTGAAAAATAAAATCCAAAAGATTCTCTTTCCCATGAAAGCAGTTCTGCGGCTCCTACTTCATCCTCTTCGGGGTTTAGTTTCTTTCCTTCAAATAATCCAAGTTGAGAAGAATCTTTTTCATCTAATTGACGTAAAAGTTTTTTGCGTCTTGAGTCAAATTGGTCAAATGTTCCTACTCTTATAAGACTTTCACAAGCTTTATGACTAATTTTAACACGTGTAATAAAGTCATTAAATGATTTATAAGGTTTGTTATCAGCACATTCAGAGGCAGCTTTTTTGCCAAGACTTTTTATAGCCGAAAGTCCATATCTTATACTCTTATCTTCTACGGTAAAGTTAATCTCAGAAGAATTTATGTCTGGTTGCAGAACAGGAATTTTAAGCCTACGACACTCATCTATAAGTACTTTTAGGCGATCTGTATCTCCGTATTCACTTGTTAAGGTACTTGCCATAAATGCAACAGGGTGGTTTGCTTTGAGCCATGCAGTTTGATAAGAAAGGAGAGCATATCCTGCGGAATGAGATTTGTTAAACCCATAACCTGCAAAGGGAATCATTAAGTCAAATATTTCATTGGCTACTTTTTCGGATACTTTATTGTTAATAGCTCCTTCAACAAAGGACTTGCGTTTTTCGTCCAGAAGAACATGCATCTTTTTTCCCATTGCTCTTCTTAAGATATCAGCTTCTCCAAGACTGAATCCCGCAACACGAGAAGCTATTTGCATAACTTGGTCTTGATAAAGTATTATCCCGTAAGTTTCTTTTAAAACGGGTTCAAGAGAAGGGTGGAAATAAGTTACTTTTTCTTCTCCATGTTTTCGACGAATAAATTTTTCTTTTGTAAGTCCACCAAGAGGTCCTGGTCTATAAAGGGCAAGAATCGCCATTATATCTTTAAAGTTTTCCGGTTTTACCTTACGTAATATATCTCTCATTCCTTCTGATTCAAGTTGAAATACTCCAACAGTAGTGCCCTTTTTAAGCAATCCGAAAGCATGTGTATCGCCTTCAGGTATTTCTTTTAGATTAAGTTGTTTTAAAGTATTATCAATGACTGCAAGGGTGCGTAACCCAAGTATATCTATTTTGGGAATTCCTACGAGTTCAAGCGATTTCATCGGGTATTGTGTTGAAACAGTGCCTTCACTGGACTTAAATAATGGAACAAAATCCGTGAGTTTACCGGGAGCAATTGCTACACCAGCCGCATGAGTTGATGCATGTCGTGCTATACCCTCAACTCTTTTCGCAATTTCTACGACTTTTTTTAATTCAGGATAAGCACTTACGGTTTCTTTGAAGTCAGGTAACTCACTTGATTCTTCTATTGAAGAACCAAAAGAAACAGCTTTTGAAAGTCTATCGGCTACCGGATATGGAATTTTAAGAACTCTTGAAACATCTCTAATTGAAGCTCTTGCTGCCATCGTTCCAAAAGTGATAATTTGGCAAACTGATTCTTCCCCATATTTTTCTTTAATATATTCTATTACTTCATCTCTTCGTTCATCGCAAAAATCTATATCTATATCAGGTGGTGAAACTCTCTCAAGATTTAAAAAGCGTTCAAAGATAAGATTATGCCGCAAGGGGTCAATTTTAGTTATGTCCAGACAATAGCATATAAGACTACCTACTGTGCTTCCTCGTCCGGGACCAACCGGAATTCCTCTTTCTCTTGATGCATGTATTAAATCTCTAACTATCAAGAAATAAGCAGAATAACCTGTGCGCTTTATAATATCAATTTCGTATTTAAATCGCTCTAATATAGCTGTAGTAGTTTCCGGATATTTGAGCTTTAGCCCATCGGCAGCAAGACTTTCCAAATACTCATCTGCTGACGAATAACCTTTTGGTATGGGGAATTTTGGAATCTTTATACGAGTCGGATCTAATTCCAAAGTCAAATTACATTTTTCAGCTATACGAATAGTATTTTCTATAGCTTCAGGGCAATCTGAAAAAAGAGCAATCATCTCACCGGGAGATTTGAAATAAAGCTCCTTAGAGTCAAATTTCAATCTTTTCGGGTCATCTAAATCCGTACGAGTTTGAAGACATAACAGAATGTCATGAGCTTCTATATCTTCTTTTGAAGGATAATGGCAGTCATTTGTGGCAACTAAAGGAATATTAAGTTCTTTTGATAATTTTAGAAGTTCAGCATCTACAAAGTCGTTATCGTGTAATCCAAGTCTCATAAGCTCAAGGTAAAAATTCCCTTCGCCAAATATTTCTTTATATTCTTCCGCTAATTTTCTTGCTCGGTCTAATTCCCCATGCCTAATCCAGTATGGGATTTCACCTTTTAGGCAACCGGATAATCCAATGAGACCATTTGAATGCTCTCTTAAAATTTTTCTATCGATTCTGGGTTTGTAATAAAACCCCTTCAGATAAGCAATGCTTGCGAGATATATGAGGTTTTTGTATCCTTCTTCGTTTTTTACAAGGAGAGTTAAGTGAAACGATGAAACGCCTTCTACAGACGCTCTTTCGGTAAGATCTCCGGGAGCCATATAAACTTCTTCTCCTATAATAGGTTTTATTCCGGCTTTTTTCATAATGCGATAGAATTCAATTGCACCAAATACATTTCCATGATCTGTAATCGCAAGTGCCGGTAGCTCGTATTTTTTGGCGAGCTCTGCAAGTTTTGAAATTTTGCACATTCCATCAAGAAGACTGAAATCTGTATGAACGTGCAGATGCGTAAATTTGGCGTGAGGCATAATTAGTTAATGATTAATTCTATTGATTTATTAATATATTTTTAATATAATATTCCGAATATATATCAACTAAATTTCTAACTTCTAACTTTCAAAATTGCAAGGAAAAAATAAAAAATTTTAGCAAAAGAATTATGTAGATTGCGAGAAGAATTTTGAGTACATTGGAATCTTTGTTTTGAAATCAAAAATTTTCGCAGATAAAGATTTCTGCTCAAATTCTAAAATTGCCATGCTCATTGGAAAACCTCTTTTATCAGATATATTCAGATGTCCCGGGTTTATGTAAATTATTGCTTCTTTTCTTCCAATAGCTGGAATATGCGTATGTCCATAAAGAATTACTTCTATCTCTCTATCTTTTACGAGTTCTTCCGGCTTTAAGTCCATTGGAAGGTCATTGGAATGAGATGTTTGGGTATGAGTTAGAAGAGTTGCCCATTCCTCGAACTCAAATATCAAACGATTTGGAATTTTTGGGTCTTGATAATAATCACTAAAAACACCTGGAACTTTTATTATTTCAATTTGCTTTTCTTGTTCTTTTATGAAAGGTTTGATATCATCCCAGTTGTCGCCGAGATGAATTATTTTTTCGCACTCGTTTTGGACAAACCATTGTATAAGATGTTTTATTGCATCTACATTTCCATGAGAATCACTAATAACTCCTACTTTCATCTTTATTCTCCCGCAAAATACAAATTACATATTTTTTAAATTTCCTCTATTCCTTTTGGTGTTCCAATAACCGATTCAACTTGCAAGGTAATGATTCTTCCTGCCCCTTCTTCCTCAAGATTAATTTCAATTTCTTTTAGAAACCTTACTATTTCCTTGCCAGTATTCGGTTCATCACTTAAGGCAAAAATTGTTTTAGAATAATTATTATCCTTTCCGCCGAATCTTAATCCTGCAAATATTGGAACTTTTTGAGCAAGTGAACCTTCCATTGATTCGGAATCCATAGTGATGGCATCTTCTATCCCGAGCTCAATTAAGCAGGAAAGAACATCATCAAGCCATTCTTCTTTATGTAAAATTATGATAAGTAAATACATAATGTCCTCCTAATTATCTGTGTTACGATTTTCTTCCAATTTCATTAGCTTTTGTTATGGCGAATTTGGTAGCTATAGGTCCTACGATTTCAAAAATAATGGTTGTTGCCGCTATGACTGTTATAACGGTTGTAGCTATTTCTTGCCCAAGTATTCCAAGAGGCGTAAATTCACGTACGATGAGATAAGCTAATCCAATAGCTACTCCCGCCTGAGACCATAAACCAAATCCCAGATACTTTCTAATAACAGGTGGTTCTTTTCCTATGGTAGCACCTAACCAAGATCCTATCATTTTTCCTATGGTTCTTAATACTATATAAATTATCCCCAGTATTCCAACCTTTGACAATAAAGATAAATTAAGATGTGCACCGGCTAATGCAAAGAAGCAGATGTAAATTGGTGACATAAAGAAGCTCATAATCTTGGATATGCGACCACATACTCGTGGGTAAGAATTAACCATTACCATCCCAAATACCATAGTTACAAGAATTAAGGAAAAATGTAATACTTTTGATAATCCTATGCAGATAAATACTGTTCCTAATAGTGCGGGCAAAAGAATTTTATTCTCTCTTGTTTTTCGCATAAGGAATCCGAATACCCAACCTATTACTCCACCAATTCCAATAGCCATTGCAATCTCAAGTAATGGTTTTCCTATCATGCCAAATAGTGAAAGGTTTGCTCCACCTATAAGTACTTTGGCGTACGATATGGCAAAAACAAAAATGATTATGGCAAGTGCATCATCTACTCCTACCACTATATAAAGAGCTTTGGTTAATGGTCCCCTTGCTTTGTATTCTTCCAAAACAGCTACTGTGCCGGCAGGAGCTGAAGCAGGTGCAAGTGCTCCAAATATCAAAGCAAGTGGTAAATTATGGGTCAACAATAATACGCCAAGAAAAACAAGTGCAAATGCACCAAAAGCAACTGTAAAAATTATTGCAGCGATTCCTCCGCCTAATTTTCGAAGTGCACCAATTGTAATTTCAGTTCCTAAAATAAAACCAATTAATCCAAGCGTAATATCAGATATGAAATCAAGTTTACTTAGTAGTTCCGTTGTAAACAAACCGGAAATAGATGGACCTAAAATTGCTCCTACTATGAGCCATCCAACAACTGATGGCAACTTCAATTTTCCAATAAGTTTTGCTCCAATTATACCAACAACAATGGTAATTCCTATTACAAGAAGTCCGTTCATTTCAGATAACTCCTAATTCCCATTTTTATAAATTACTCTTCCTTCTTTGGTTTCCACTTTTAAACTTTCCGGTAACACACCATCAAAATCTCTAATAATATCCATCATAGCTTTTCGTGAGGTTGCTCTTAGTAATGCTCCTTTGAGGGTCTCTGATTTTAGAAATCTTGCTATTTTGGCAATTGCTTGCAAATATTCTTTTCGTGCTTCAGTTGGAGCAGCAATCATAAAAATAAGCTTAACCGGTTTGCGGTCAAGAGCTTTAAAGTCAATTCCTTGAATTGACCTGCCAAAAGCTACACGAAGCTTATTGACTGAATTTGATCTTGCATGTGGAATTGCAACTCCGTTTCCAATTCCCGTGGATTCTATGTCTTCACGTTTTTTAATGTCTGCAATAAATTCATCTTTGTTTTTGACTGTGCTATTTTTTACAAAAAGCTCTGCTAATTCTTCAATAACTCTGTTCTTTTCTTCTGCCAAAAGCTCCGGATTTAAAAGGTCTTCATCTATTAACTCTTGTAATAACATATTTCCTCCTCTATTTTTTCTGTTCCAATACTTTATATACAAAATATTGAATCAATTGTCGTAAAGTCAAGCTCAAAATTCGTAACCTAATAGTTTTTCAAAAAAATTGAAAAAGATTTGACAAAAGAATCATAAAGTAATAAAATATAAAATAATGGTAAATTTAACGAAAAAGAGATTCTGGATAAATTAAATCCTAATCATGTTTTAAAGTCCGGGCGTATAAATTAAAAGATTTTAAAACAAAGTTTTTAGAACATTAACCAAAAAAGGAGGAATTATGAAATACAAAAATTTTGGAATGGTTTTATTTTTTATGGCTTTACCTTCGTTATTACTTTCTTTTGTGATATGTAACGAAGCTGGTGAACAACATTGCCCGAGCGTCGCTTCTGATGGGACTAATTTCCTCGTAATATGGCAGGATAAAAGCAAGATATGGGGTCAGCTTGTAGATAATAATGGGGATCTTATTAACACTAACTTTTGTATTTCCACAGAAATGGAAAATTTTCATCAGTGCGACCCCAGTGTTGCTTTTAACGGAAGTAACTATCTTGTAGTATGGCATGGATACATAGATTATGATAGGAATTATAATATTTATGGACGATTCATAGCTCCGGACGGTACATTAGACCAAATCAAGGAAAATTTCCTTATTTTTGAAGGAGCAGGTTCTCAATATTCTCCAGTTGTTGCTTCCGATGGAACTAACTTCCTCGTAGTATGGGAAGACTGGACAAATGGAACTTTGCAGTCTGATATTTATGGACAGATAGTAGATCCCACCGGTAATTTCATAGAAAGTCGTTTTGCAATTTCTGATAAAGATAATGGTCAGCATGGAGCAAGTATTACTTTTGGCGGAAGTAATTATCTTGTAGTATGGCATGATTACCGGAATGAATATCCTTCTCATATCTATGGTCAAAAAATAGATGGAGTTGGCAACTTAGTAGGAAATGAGATTCCTATTGCTACTGCTCCATCTTCAAATTATCATGAAAAACTCTATCCGGATGTTGCTTTTGATGGAACCAATTTTTTGGTAGTATGGGGTGATGAGAATGCTACCAAGATTTATGGTAAGAGGGTAACCATATCTGGCACAGTGATAGATGCTAATAATATCGAAATCTCTGATCCATCTGCAAGGTATCGGTGTGCTCCCAAGGTTGCTTTTGATGGAACTAATTACTTGACAGTGTGGCAGGATAGTAGAGATTGGAAACCGTTATGGAATATTTATGGGAAGAAAATAAATTATTCTAATCCATTGGATCCTTCAAAGAAAAATTTTCTCATATATTCTAAATATTCTTATCATCTACGCTCTCCAACTATAGCTTTTGGTAATGGAAAATATCTGGTAGTATGGGAAGATAATAGCGGTGGCAATAACACATCTTGGGATATTTACGGAAAAATAGAGCAAAAAAATGAATAGAAGAAGAAGAAAATACTAAATAAATAGGATATGTAAAGATAATAAAATTAAGATAAGCTCTGGAGTGCATATGGATCGCAACAACTGTCATTGCGAGTCCTGATTTATCGGGGCGTGGCAATCTTCATTGAGATTGCTTCACTTTGTTCGCAATGACAAAAACGGCCACTGAAACGAGTTCAGGGTTGCACTTCAAAAGGCACTACTACAAAAAAAGTTATGATTTAACCCTCGGTTAGAGCCGGGTAGAAAAAATAGGAGGAACAATGTTATATAAAGCTTTTAAGAGTATTTTGGTCTTTGGGATTTTAGGAATTACGACAGGGTTATTTTCAATAAGCTGGGCGTGGGAGTGGGATACTATGACGGTAGATACTACACAGAATAATGGGATTTACGGAGCAGATATTGCAGTTGATTCGCTTAATGTCCCTCATGTTGTTTATTTTATATCAACCAAAGGTCTTGTATATGCAAAATGGGACGCAATAGACTCAATCTGGGTGCGAGAATTCTTTGAAGATTCTGCTAAATCAAAAAATCCGGGAGATAGTCCTTCACTTGCAATTGATTCAAAAGGGTATCCTCGTATAAGTTTCCGAGGCAGCGGCCTTGGGTATGCACACAAAGACAGTTCGGGATGGCATATTGAATATCCTGTTGGGGGTTCCGCAGAAGGAACATCAATTGCATTGGATAAAAATGATTATCCTCATATAGGATGTGTAGGAACTATAGCTGAAGGAGGAATAGCCATTCATGCTTATTTTGACGGGGTAGGTTGGACAGCTGATGTAGTAGATACAATCAAAGGTGCAACTCCTCATTGTATTGCCGTCTGTATTGATAAATGGGATACCGTACATATTGCATACGGTGAGCTTTGGGGA
>JAUVIV010000114.1 GCA_030592575.1 bacterium
AACAGTTTCGAAAAATGGGAATGGAATGGAGGTAAGAGAAAAAACGATTTTAGGCAATGATTTTATGGAAAAAGAGAAGGCTCTGGCATGTCAATTTGTAACCACATCTTAGAGCCAGGACACTTAAGTAAAATATGTAAAGAGGAAAATATCAGCTAAAATTTTATTTTATGGGTTTTTAGCTCAACTTCAATGAATCATCAGTTAAAAAAAATCAGAAAAACCTTGACAATTTTATAGTAGAATATACTAAATTAATTATGGGCCGTTAACTCAGCTGGTAGAGTACTGGATTTTTAATCCAGGAGTCGTGGGTCCGAATCCCACACGGCCTATAATTAAGTTAAGTAAGTATATTTATAAATTTATGTAGAATGCCCTCATGGTCTAGGGGTTAGGACACCACTCTTTCAAGGTGGGGACATGGGTTCAATTCCCATTGGGGGCGAAATAATAAGGAGTAAAAAAAATGGGAATATTTCTTTTCATTGCATGGCTTGTTTTCCCTGTTGGTACTGATGATATGAATACAGACAGTAGAGGAATGTTTTATAATATGTCTCCGTTTTTGCCTGAAAAGGGAACTATTCATATATATGCTAATCCGTGGCTCGGATATAGCAAAAGACCCGGTCTTATGGGAGATACAACCAGATATATCCCAAATGATCCAAGAAATTTACCGCCAGATCGACATTATTATGGAACTGGAACAGTCGGGCTTGGGTATACTATATTACCACAATTGCAAATTTTTGTTGCTACTCACATGTATGGAGATTACATAGACCGACGTCCTTATCCTTTATACCGAACAGACACAAGATATATAGGATATCCGCAAATCTTAACTGCAGTCAAAGCAGGGTTTCCGGCTGAAGTGGGGTCTTATACTTTATCTTTTGGCTGTGTATTATGGTATGCTCACTGGGTATCTGCACTTTCCAGCGGACTTCCAAATTCAGCACTTCGAAAAGAATTTCGAGATTGTCCTACGGAAGTTAATGATGCAGAAATTGGTGTTCGTGGAATAACAGGACTTAAATCACCTATTGGTACTACTTTTTTGAATCTCGGATACTTGCATGTTATCCAAACTGCTGAGCAAAAAGGAATTAACTCTTATGGTATAGGACAAGAATTTGATTTATGGCATTATGTACATCCCGGAATAGAATTTGTAAAACAAGATACTTTTGGTGCAATTATTCCTCAAGTAAAATTATTAATTCCGCATTTTACAGTTAATTTTGGAGTAGGTTTTCCTATACTTTCTGAATTTGACTGGGTTCCTGACGATGTAATTGCAAAAAATCCTAAATTTATGTTTTCTCTATCTCCTGAAATTACCATAAAGAGAGTGCCTCCTCCCGAACTTACTATAGTAATTAAAGGTAGAGTCTATGATTCATTGTCAACCTTGCCTCTCAATGCCGAGATTGCTTTCATAGGTCCAATTTCAGGAAGAATTAAAACCAAAAAAAATGGAGAATATGAACTTAGATTTCTTAAAGCTGGTGCATATAGAGTGGGAATAGAAAGCCCTGATTTTTTCTGGGAAGATAGGGTTTTTAATCTTATGGTTTATGATACGGTTGTTGTTAGTTGGCCTTTGACAAGAAAAGTTACTTGGTCTGTTAAGGGAAAAATTTTAGATAAAAAAACACAAAAAGGAATACCTGCTCATATTAGATTGTTGGGTAATGACAAGAATGAAACTTATTCAGATCCGGTAACCGGAGATTATAGAATTTGGGTGCATAAAGGAGAATACGATTTTTGTATTAATGCGGAAGGTTATCATTCTGAAAAAATACGATTGAAAATCACAGATACAGAAGGTTTGCAAAAAGATGTATATTTACTCTCTGATAAATATAAAAAGGGTGGCAAACCTCCAAAGAAAGGTAGTAAGCCTTCTGGAAAGAAAAAAAGACGCATAAAAAAGAAGTGATTCTCAAGATTAAAAAATTAACTTCTCAAGCCAAAGTACCAGTATATAAAAGTAAAGAAGCATCTGGGTTAGATTTATATGCTGATGAAGAAGTAGTCATATCTCCTAAAGAATATAAATTAGTAAATACAGGTATTGGGATTGAAATCCCAAAAGGATTTGAAGCTCAAATTAGACCAAGAAGTGGAATAGCATTAAATCATGGAATTGGAATCCTTAATTCTCCCGGAACTATTGATTCCGACTATAGAGGAGAAATAAAAATTATTTTATTCAATTTTGGTAAAGATGAGTTTGAAATTCACCCCGGAATGAGAATCGCACAACTTGTAGTTGCGAAAACTTATAGAGTAGATATAGTGGAAGGTGAGTTTTCGGATACTGAACGAGGAACTCAGGGATTCGGATCAACAGGGTATTAAATAATTACATAAGATAAGTATTGTGCCGATATAGTTTTTTTTGTATTTACTACTATTAGCGATATATATTCTCCAAGTATGAAATTCCAAATCTTTTGTATCAAAGAAAAAAATATAAATGTTTTGGGAATAACTGATGGTATATATTATGTTTTAATACTGATTTTTATGAGAGCAAATATTTGGGGTTTACGGGAAAAAGCTTACGGGGAAATACGATCAATTGTACGTGGGAAGGGAATCATCTCCCTAATATGAGAACTTTTACATATCCATGCAAGCAAGCGTTCAAGCCCAAGCCCAAATCCTGAATGTGGGACAGATCCATATCTGCGAAGATCAAGATACCATTCATTTGATTCTTTAGGAATATTGAATTCTTTCAATCTTTGTTCTAAAACAGCTAATTCATCTTCACGCCGAGAACCTCCTATTATTTCACCATATTCTTCAGAGGCAATCATATCTACACATAGAGCAAGTCGAGGATCTTTGGGGTCTCTCTTCATATAAAATGCTTTACACTCAGCAGGATACCTATGTATGAAAACAGGTAGTTTGAACTGCTGAGAAATATAAGTCTCTTGTGGAGCTCCAAAATCATTGCCCCATGAAATTTTAGGAACCTTATTTTGTTTGTCAAGCAAGTTAATTGCTTCTTGATAAGTAATACGAGGAAATGGAGGTTTTATAAGTTCTAATGGTTTTGTGTCACGCTCCAGAATATCAAGTTCTTCTTTTCTTTTATTAAGAACTTTTTGTATTATGTAAGTTGTGAAATTTTCAGCAAGTTTCATTATATCATCAAGATTTGCATAGGCGATTTCAGGTTCTATTTGCCAGAATTCTGTGAGATGTCGTCTTGTTTTGGATTTTTCTGCTCTGAAGGTTGGTCCAAAAGTATAAACTTTACCAAGAGCCATGCATCCTGCTTCTGCGTAAAGTTGTCCTGATTGAGAAAGGTATGCCTTGTTATCAAAATAGGGGACTTCAAAAAGTGTAGTTGTGCCTTCGCAAGCTGATGGTGTGAAAATAGGAGCATCAAGTCTGGTGAATCCTTTTGAATTAAAAAACTCTTGAATAGCAAAAGTAACTTCTCCCCTTATTCGTAAAATTGCATATTGACGTCTTGATCTTATCCATAGGTGGCGATTTGAAAGCAGAAAATCTGTCCCATGTGATTTTTTGGAAATAGGATAAGGCTCTGCAGAGTGGACTAATAATATTCCTTTTATTTCAAGTTCATAGCCACCAGGAGCCCTGTCGTCTTTTTTAACTTTACCACGAGCTATAATTGATGACTCTTGAGAGATGCGGTCAACAAGTTCAAATGTATCAGGAGATATCTCATCTTTTAATACTATTCCTTGTATAATTCCTGTTCCGTCTCTTATAGTGAGAAAATGTATTTTTCCGCTTGATCTACGATTATAGAGCCATCCATGGATTTCTACTTCTTTTCCTTCATATTTGGCAATTTCTTCAATCCAAATCATTTTTTGAAATTAATTAAATTTTAATATTGAAAAATTAATGTCTTTTGAATAGGTCAAGAAAACGGTCTTCGTAAGCTTCAAAGATATTCCATCTATCCAATTCTTCTTTTAATTTATAAGCTTTGTGTTTATTATGTTTTGCCTCACGAAATAGCCTTTCTATTTTTTGCTTAATAGGTAGAGGAATTTTTCCGGAAACATTACCTTTTGGAGATGTAATTAGTTCTTCTTTCATTCTATCTTCAATTTCCATCATTTCTTTTTCTACTTGTTCAACTTGTAAATTTAATTCTGCCATTGGGATTTTCACTTTTAGTATCTGTGAGAATGTTTTAACTAATTCTCTTGCGGCTTTTGGATTTGGTAAATTCATAGCGTACAATGGGATAGTAGCAAGAAGACAAGCAGATGGAATTCCAATTTCTTTAGCATATCCTAATAATAGTCCATTAAAACCAGCTATCTCACCGTGTTCCATCATTTCTACTTGATATTTATCAAATAAAAGATTTCTTAAAGAGTTAGTAGTAGCTGCTCCATATAAAATTGAGGGCTCTTCATAACTCGTAGGTAATGGAAAAGCTGCTCCGGTAAAAATTTTAGATACGCCCAGTTCTTTCACGAAACTAATAATTTGCTCCATCAAAATAGTGCCAGCTTTCCCATGAAATTGAGCTTCTCCTTCAAGAATAATTAAATCAGGATATTTCTTATAATAAATAATATTTTTAGGAGAATGAGGAAGTTTGGCAAGTCCATTTTTTACCTGTATTGTCTCTGGAGTTACAAACTTCGAGATGTTAATTTCACTTAATTGCTTGGCTTTGAGTTTTCTACGTAAATAATCTATTGCTTGAAAAGCTACATTTCCCATTCCCGGCCAAGTAGCTAACATAATTGGACGGTGAAGCTCTACGTTTTTATCAGAGGAATAAAGTTTTAATTTCATTAATGCACTCGCCTAATAATAGAAACGATAAGTATTAGTAAGTTCTATTAGGAGCTTTTTCGGTTAATTTGCCCACTGATATTCTTGCAGCATCTCTTACTTCTGGATGTTCCTCGTGAGATGCCGTATATTCTAAAGCGTTTAAAGACCTTTTGGCTTTAAGTTCACCAAGACCAACAGCAGAAAGATATCTAACTCGCCAGTTGGAATCTCTTAAATATTTTAATAGAGGCTTGAGTACGGCACTTTCTGGTAATTTACCGATAGCATTAGCTGTAATTACACGAACTTTCCAATCCCTTTTCTCATCTCTCATTATTCTAAGGAAAGCAGTGTCTGCTCGGGCATCTCCAAGTTTTCCTAATGAAGTAACTACACACTTTGCAACCATTATACTGGAATCATCAATAAATTCTATAAGCGCAGGTACAGGCTCTCTGAATCCAAGATTACCAAGTGCAGTAGCAGATCTTGCACGAATAATAGTGTCGGGATCTTCAAGGGCTTCAATAAGAGAGAATATACCTCCTGGATTTTTAATTTTTTCAAGTTTCCTGATTGCGTATAATCTTGCAGGTCTATTTGTACTACCAACTACTTTAGAAAGAAGAGGAATATCATTTTGTTGATTAAAGAAAGAATCCAAAGTAATTTCAGCATATTCTCTTGTTTCATCCGGTTCCAAAAGTTCAATGAGAATTGGAATTACACCGCGATCAGTACCAACAAGTATTTTAAGAGCTTCAGAAGCGGCTTCCCTGACAGCTACATCTGGGTCGTTTAATGTACGTGCAAGTGGAGGAATTCCACCTTTTTTGTCTCCAATTGAGGCAAGTGCAGAAGCACAAGCTACTCTACAAGAAGGCATTTCTTCAACTCGATGGTCAAGTCGTCTGGCAAGTGGTTTTACAGCTTCTTGAGCATACATTACTCCAAGAGCGGTAGCAACTTCTTTACGAACCTTTGGTGAATCTTTGTCATCAATTACTGAAACAAGAGAAGATATTGTTCCACGATCATTAAGTATTGATAAAGCTTCTGCTATTCTGGCTCTTCTGCGATAATCTACTTCAGGGTCACGGATAGCTTGAACTATAATTGGTACTCCTGCAGGGTCTCTAAGTCTCGCAAGTGCTTCTCCTGTTGCGTATCGTACTACAGGATAAGGATCACTTAGAACTTCCTTAAGAGGAGCCTTTGCTTTTTTATCTCCTAATTTGCCAAGTGCTTCAGCTACATACATTCGTACTTTTGGAACTTCATCTTTTAATGCGATGATTAATGCATTAACAGCTTTGCAATCTCCTGATTCACCAAGTATTTCTGCTGCTTCCCATCTCTTGTCTGGAGTTCCAAATTTCAAGTCATTTTCGTACTTTTCGCGTTCTATTTTATCCATAGTTATTTCTTTTACATCTTTTCCAAAACCTAATACAGGTGAAATCAAACAAAAAATAAAAAATAAGTATTTCATTTTTCCTCCTTTTTTTGAACTTTACTGCAAACTTTTAGCTTGTCAATAACTTTTTTGGAACTATATAAATTTGAGTAAAGTCTTGATTTAAACTCCTGAAATATTTTTATGCTTGCTTGATTTTAAATAAATATAGAAAATTGTCAAGTTTTTGTTTGTCGGAAAGTAACTAATAATCCCACAATAGACTGGAAAAAATAGCAAATTTTTTTGGCAGTTTTCGATGCTATTATTCAATGTTATTATGATTATGTGTAATTTACGTTGCAATTAAACACCTTTATCGGATATAGAATATTGAATTATAATGGTGGTGAAAGATGAAATTATTTAAGTATTATTGATTAATTTTACGGATGTTTTTGGATTTTATGTATAAATATGAATGTTAGAAGGAGAATATTGAGTAAAGTTTTATGAAAAGCATAACTTGAATATCTTGTCTTTATTGGAGATTCCTTACTTTATGAATTTTTATTGCAGATTACTCGGGACATCAGTCAATTTTTATACATTTTTTACTTGACTTTCCCAAAATCCGTATAAAGTAATTAAAAATCAGGGA
>JAUVIV010000056.1 GCA_030592575.1 bacterium
AATAAAAAGCATTCATCAAACATTAGTGCATTAGTGGCAAAAAATATTAGCCACGAATTCACGAATAAAAAGCACGAATTAAAAACCCTTACACTTACCAACAAAGAAAAAATAAATACGCTAAACAATAATGATTTTATAACCTTAACCGAACTTTCAGAAAATAGCTGGATTATTCTTTCGCCCGAAGAACAAAACATAAAACAAAAAATAGAACGCATCGGCACACCGCTTAAAGATTGGGATATTAATATTTATTACGGTATCAAAACCGGCTACAACAAAGCCTTTATTATTGACGGTAAAACCAAAGACGAACTAATTGCTAAAGACCCAAAAAATGAAGAAATAATTAAACCCATACTGCGAGGTAGAGACATTAAACGCTACAAAGCTGAGTTTTCCGACTTGTGGCTGATAAATACTCATACCGGATATAAAAATTCAAAAGGTGAAATAATACCGCCAATTAATATTAATAATTATCCAATAATAAAAGAATATCTCGACCAATATTGGGATAAATTAGAAAAACGACAAGACAAAGGGAAAACACCTTATAATTTGCGTAACTGTGCTTATTTGGAAGAATTTGAGAAAGAGAAGATTGTGTATCAAGAAATAGTTAGAGATTCTCAATTTTATTATGATAAAAATAAATTTTATCCAGAGGCTACAACATTTATTTTAACTGGTAAATATATTAAATATTTGATTTCATTATTAAATTCAAATCCAGTTACTAATTTTTTTAAAACATTTTATGCAGGTGGGGGTTTAGGTGAAGAAGGATTTAGATATAAAAAGGTGTTTTTAATTAATTTGCCTATTCCAAAAATCCCTAAACCCTCCCAACAACCATTTGAAATTTTAGTAAATAAAATTATAAGCAAAAAAGAAGCTGGCGAAGATACAACCGCCGAAGAGCGAGAGATAGATTTAATGGTTTACAAACTATACGAGCTTACTTATGAAGAAGTTAAAATAATAGACCCTGAATTTCCATTAAGCATACAAGAATATAAAGCGATAAAAGTACAAAAATGACGAGAAAATTGACTTGACTTTTTAGAATAAAAGAATAATCTTTGACAAATGCCAAGAAAACAAAAATATATTCTTATACTTGATGTAGTAAGTGGAGGTATTTCATATTATCTGGCATTTGTTTTAAGGTTTTCAAGTTTTGCTTTTCCATCAGGTGAGTTTCTACTATTTTTAAAAACTTTACCGGTTGTACTTCTCATAAAATTTATTGCTTTCAATTATTTTGGTCTTCATCGTCCAATTTGGAAATATACAAGTACTCAAGAAGTTATTGGCATTTTGAAATCTTCGGGATTTGCTACCTTATCAATAATCTTTGTGATATTTACTTTATCCAGAGGTGAAGGATTTCCACGCTCTGTTCTAATTATCGACTGGCTTATTACCGTTGCCTTCGTAGGAGGAATACGATTTATTATGAAAATGAAGGGAGAAACTAAAATTTCTTTTTCTCGTTCTATACGTGTTTTAGTTGTTGGAGCTGGAAATGCAGGAACTTCTATCCTGAAGGAAATGAAAAACAATCCCAAAATTGGCTATAATCCAATTGGATTTATTGATGACGACCCCGCAAAACAAGGAAGAACAATCTACGGTATTTCTATACTTGGAACACAAGCAGATATACCGAGACTTGTTTACAGACACGGAATTCAGGAAGTTGTTATTACGATTCCTTCCGCATCAGGAAATGAGATGCGGAGTATTGTAGCACAATGCAGAGCTGCCAAAGTAAAATTCAAGACTTTGCCGGCTTTTGCAGCTATAATAAATGGAAGCGTATCTCTTTCTCAAATCAAAGATGTTGACGTAATAGATTTACTCCGACGAGATCCGATAGAACTGGATACCACTTTCGTTTCCATTCACTTATCTAACAGAAAAATTATGGTTACAGGAGCAGGTGGTTCAATTGGGGGAGAACTTTGCCGACAGATAGCACGTTTTAATCCCTCCGAACTTATACTCGTTGATATGGCTGAGACTCCACTTTTCTGGATAGAACTTTCTCTCAAAAGTAGATTTCCGAATTTAAAAGTTACTTCATTTTTAGAGGATATAACAGATGCTCAATTTATAGAAGAGATAATAAGTAAAACGCTTCCTCAGATAATTTATCACACAGCTGCTTACAAACATGTTCCAATTGTAGAAAAAAATGCACTTCAGGGAATAAGAAATAATATATTCGGTACTCAAATTTTATCCGAACTTGCCAAGAAATATGCGGTAGAAACTTTTGTTATGATTTCAACAGATAAAGCGGTCAATCCAAAAAACTTTATGGGAGTTTCTAAACGGGTAAACGAGCTTTACATTCAAGCTCTTGCAAAAGAGTCAAAAACAAAATTTGTATCTGTGCGATTTGGGAATGTACTTGATTCAAATGGTAGTTGTGTGCCTATATTTAAACAACAGATTAAAGAGGGAAAACCTATTACCATTACACATCCGGATGCAAAAAGATTTTTCATGACATTACCTGAGGCAAGTCAACTTATATTGCAAGCAGGTTCTATGGGCAAAGGTGGCGAGATATTCATTCTCAAAATGGGAGAGCAAATTCGTATAGTTGACCTTGCTCGTGATATTATTGCCTTTTCCGGTGAAGATGCTGACAAAGCTGAATTTTCTTTTATCGGGTTGAGACCGGGAGAAAAACTTGAAGAAAAACTTGTCGGAAACAATGAGAAAGCCCAACTTACTAATGACGAAAAAATACTTATCGTTAATTCAAATAACAATGTTTCTTATATTGAAATCAAAAAAGAATTTGGTGAACTTTCAGAACTTGTAAAATCCCGAAACACAGCGAATGCCATTAAGAAATGTGAATCCATCATTAGTACCTATTCCTGATAAAAACCGAGTATTCTTGAGCAGGTTCGTTAAACAATTAAAACAAAGCATTACAGTACTTAAATTGAAACCATTTCGTAACTATTTTTTATCACATTTATTGGTAAAGTTTTTGGAGTGCAACAACGATGTTGTTGCATGCAAAATCACCGATTTTGCACTCCATACTAAAAAAATTGCTCAATTTAGGTAGTAATAAGAACAGAGAAGTCTTATATCTGTTGGATAAAAAGATATATTATATTGCTAATATATGAAACATAAGCTAATAGTTCAATTCATGGCTGGTATGTTTATATGATACACTATTTGATTGTTTTATTGGTACACCTAAACTAAAGTTGTGCGTGAAAGGAAACACACATTGATTACAAAAATTAAATCTATATCTAATTTTGGAGTGTTTCAAAATTTTAACTGGGATACTACAGTTAGAGATAAAGGTAACAACATTGTTGAGTTTAAAAAACTTAATATTCTATATGGACAGAATTATTCTGGTAAAACATCACTATCTCGCATTTTCAGAAGTCTTGAAATAAAACAATTACCAGAAAAATACCCGAATGTTATATTTGAAGTTAATTGCAATAGTGGGAATATTTTTCAAAATAATCTAAGCGAACATTCGCTTAATATTCGAGTATATAACGAAGATTTTGTTAATGCAAACCTTAGTTTTCTTAAAAATGAGCAGAAAAGTATTCAGCCATTTGCTGTATTAGGTAAGCAAAATGTTGAAATTGAAAAACAAATAGACGAAAAAGAAAAACTGCTTGGGAGTGAAGAAGGAAAAACAGGTATTAAGTATGATTTATTTCAAAAACAATCTGAATATAGCAAGAAGAAACAGGACAAAGAGAATGCCCAAACAGAATTAGATGAAAAGTTAAGAGATAAAGCGAACCAAGACATCAAGGAAAATAGAATTTACGACAATGTTCGCTATGATATTCGTAAAATAAAACAAGACATCAAAGCATTACTTGATAATCCAAGAATCCTTTTAGCCGATAAAGAAGTAGACAAAAAGAAAAACCTGCTCAGCGAGCAAGCAAAAACAGATATAGCAAAAATCAATCCATTTTCATTAAACCTTCATAATTTATACAATAAATCCTGTGAATTACTTCGCAAAGAGATAAAACCAACACGATCCATCCAAGAATTAATAACTGATGCAGTTTTACAAGAGTGGGTAAGAAACGGTATTCCGCATCACAAAGACAAAAGAGATACTTGTGCTTTTTGTGGTAGCAAGCTTCCTAAAGATCTATGGGAAAAATTAAATGCCCATTTTAGTAAAGAATCAGAAGATATTAGAGATGCGTTAAAAATGCAGATTAAAACACTTGAATGTGAGAAAACAAAGCCTGAAAATATTCTGTCGTTATACAGAAATAGTTTTTACTCTCTCTTTCAAGATTCTTTTGATAAACAAAAAGAAAGTCTGAAAAATGAAATTAAGAAATATAATGAAACAATTGATGTCATAATCGGCAATTTAAATAAAAGACAGGAGGATATTTTTACTCCTAAAGATGATCCGACTATAGATAATAATACTCAAAAAATTATTGATGTTTTAAATAGTATTAATTTTTTAATTGACAAGAACAACACAAAAACAGCTTCTTTGACGACAGATCAAGCAAAGGCTATGAATGATTTGCGCCTCAATGAAGTAGCAAAATTTATAAGAAATATTGATTATGAAAAGAAGATACAAAAAATTAGAGAAATAAAAGAAGAAGAGAAAAAAATTAAATCTGAATATGAATCACTTAAAGTAAGCATAAAAAAAATTGAGTCAGAAATTAAAGACTTAAAAATTAAACAAATAGACGAAAGGAAAGGAGCTGAAAAAATCAATGAGTATCTCAATCATTTTTTTGGCACCAGCAGTATAAGATTTGAGGCAATTGAAGATGAAGAGCAATCTGGGTATAGATTTCAAATCCTGAGAGGAGATCAGATTGCCTATAATTTAAGTGAGGGAGAGCGTAGTCTTGTTGCATTTTGTTACTTTATGGCAAAATTGGAAGATGCAAAGACAAAAGGTAAAGAACTTGTAATCTGGATAGATGATCCAGTATCCAGTCTTGATAGCAATCATGTTTTCTTTGTTTTCAGTTTATTAGAAAATATAATCACCAAATCATATAAAAATCCAGACGGCTCAAAATCTTATAGATACAAGCAATTATACGTATCAACACATAATCTCGATTTCTTAAAATATCTTAAACGTCTTTCTCATCCGAAAAACGACTCAGAATATTTTCTTTTAGAAAGAATAGATAAACGTAGCAAGCTTATCTTAATGCCAAATTATTTAAAAAACTATATTACTGAATTTAACTATCTATTCCACCAGATTTATAAATGCTCAAAAATAAATAATACACATAATGATCATGAGGCATTCTATAATTTTGGTAATAATTTACGTAAATTTCTTGAAGCATATCTTTTTTATAAATATCCTGTTCAAACAAATGACAAAACCAAAAAATTAAGAATGTTTTTCGATGATGATGAAAGCTCTGTTGCTCTAGCAAATAGAGTCACTAATGAATTATCACATCTTGAAGAAATATTTGATAGAAGTATAAAACCGGTTGAAATACCGGAAATTCCTAAACTTGCAAAGTATGTGTTAGCTAAAATTAAAGAAAAAGATACCAATCAATACAACGCACTGTTGGAAAGCATAGGTGAGACAGAAACTTGAAAATAGCATATAACAAATCGCTACACTGGATTTTTACTCCGCTTTGCTCCAGAATGCAGGTGAACCTAACTGTTATAATAATGTAATAATAGAGCAAGAGAAGAAAAGCATTTCACATAGTACCTGATTTTAACTTCAAACTAATCTCCCAGATTAAAAAGTTTGACAGAATAGATATTAGGTATAGATTAATATTTTTGGAGAAATTATAAATAATGGATATTGAAGCCCTTGTATCAGATTGTATTGCAATAGAGGAACATATTGAGGATAAAGGCATTCCTGTAATTCGTGGAACTTTACTCATAGATTCAGAACAGGCATTTAAAATAATTGCAGAAAGACTTAAACCATTCAATCTTACCCCGCTCCTAATCAAGAAAAACAAAAAAGTAGAATTCAGAATAAGAGAAGTTCCCAAACAAAAACCCTCAAAATCATGGATAAATCTTGTTCTTTTTATTGCTACTATTTTTACTACTATTGTTGCCGGAAGTTTTCTCGCAGGTGCTAATCCATTTAATATTCCAAAAGATTTACTTCTCGGCATTCCTTTTTCTATCGCTCTACTTCTTATAATCGGCTCGCATGAACTCGGACATTATTTTGCATGTAAACGAAGAGGCATACGAGCTACTCTCCCATATTTTCTTCCTGCTCCACCGCCTTTTCCGATTGGAACATTTGGTGCAATTATCAAAATCAAAGCTCCTATACAGGACAAAAAAGGGCTAATTGAAGTTGGGGCAGCAGGTCCTATTATCGGCTTTATACTTGCTATTCCAATAACTATTATTGGATTACAGCTATCAAGCATCCAACCTACCATTGCTGAAGCAATGACTAATAGAATTTTACTTGGCAATTCTCTAATGTTCTGGGCTCTTAGTGAATTGTTTACTAACGTTCCTGTGGGTTATGATTTATCTCTTCATCCGGTAGCATTTGCCGGATGGGTTGGAATGTTAATTACTGCATTGAATCTTATTCCGATAGGACAACTTGACGGAGGACATATCAGCTATGCACTACTTGGCAAAAAAGCTAAATTCATTGCCTGGCCATTCATTGGATTAATGGTATTTCTCGGAACTTACTGGATGGGATGGATTATTTGGGCTATATTTATCCTCGTACTTATCGGGATTAAACATCCTCCTCCCTTAGATGATGTTACTCCACTCGATACACCACATAAGATTATGGGATATGTTTCGTTGTTTATATTTACCATTGCCTTCACGCCCGTCCCATTTAAAATTCCTGCATAAATTTTTGTTGTATAGGAGTTTGTCTAAAAATTTAAAAAATCATCACGAAACCACGAAAAACCAAAGAGAACAGAACCACAAAGAACGCAAAGAGGACAAAGAATTGATTTTTTTGTAAGAATCTTTTAATGTTAAGTTAGCACAAATAGTTGCTCGTAACTATTTGAGATTCTTTACGGAGTTTATCCTGAGGCAAAGCTTGAGATTCTTCACTTCGTTCAGAATGACAAGCGAAGGGTTCAGAATGACAAAGGAAGGGTTCAGAGTAACATTTACCGAAGGATTCAGAATGACAAGTGAAAGGGTCAGACTTGTCCTAAGCGAAAGCGAAGGAATGACAGAGGAAGAATTCAGAATGACAGAAAGGTAAGAAATGATTATCTATGCCAAACCAAGATTAAAATTGTATAAGAATCTTTGTGTGCTTTGTGCCCTTTGTGGTGAAAAATTTTGTGGTTTTGTCTTTTTGTAATGATTTATATATTATGCTTGCTTAAGGGGTTGCCCATATACCACGCTCTTTACTTTTTGCTTCTTTTTCCATTTTCAAAAGCAAAGTTTTATATCTGGTATTAGGTGGGAAGAAATAAGTCCGTGCATATCCTTCTTCAACGAGTCGAGCATTTACAAATATCGTATCCACAAATACATACGCTAACAATCTTTTGTAAATATCCCTTCGTTCAACATCAAATTCCAGTCGGACTGTTTTGCCTTCAAGTAATTTGCGATTAGCTACGGTGGCTTCCTCCGCATAATATTCAAGAGGTCTCATTTCAGGTGTATCTATACCAATATATCTTACTCTCTCGCCATTTTGTAAGACTATTGTATCTCCATCAATAACACGTCTTACTTTAAATTCGTGGTTACAACTTAGTAATAAGAGGAATACAAGATAAAAGAAAATTTTCACTTTGAGAAAAATTAACTACAGAAAATACAAAGAAAGATTTTTAACTATCGTTCAGAACAACAAAAATGAAATTTAAAATGACAATAAATTTTTAAGCATACTCTCATTTATTTCTTTCAAGCTTTCAATAATTATATCGGCTTTAGAAAAATCCATACCTTTATTATATTGATTAGGAATTGCAATACATTTAATGTTGGCGTTTTTTGCCGCTTGCACACCTATAATTGTATCTTCAAGCACAACGCAATTATCGCTTGGTAATCCTAACTTTTTTAATGCTAAGAGAAAAACATCTGGGGCAGGTTTACCATGCTTCACTTCTCTGCTATGCGATATTATTGGAAACTCCTCAACTAAATTAAATTCTTTTAAGATAAACTCAATCCATTCAATTCTTGATGAAGATGCAATTGTTTTCTTTAAATTTAGTTTGGCAATTAAATTTATCACATCAAATAATCCGCACATCGGTTGTGCCCCATTTTTATGTAAAAGATTCCCGTAATTTTTTTCTCTTTCCTCAAGCAATTCTTCAGGAGAATCTGATAGTCCAAGAAATTCTTTCATTATACGCATACTAAGCAAACCTCCCGCACCCATTACTTTTCTCTTTAGCTCCAAGGTAATTTTTTCCCCTCTGTCTTTGGCTATTTTTTGCATTGCATCCCAATATATCGGTTCTGTATTTGCCATAAGCCCGTCAAAGTCAAATATAACAGCATATTGATTTTTTGTATTCATCATCATAGATTTTTAATAGCTAATTGCAAAGTATCCGTAGCTAAAGCTGCACAATGTTCATCAGCTGATGGAAGTCCTCCGATATTTTCCAATAAAGTATTCGCATTGATTTGCTTAACTTGCTCAACAGTTTTTCCTTTTATAAGTTCAGTAACAATGTTTCCACAAGCAATAGAAACGCCGCATCCATCCGTAAGAAAGCGAGCATTTTCAATTTTCTTGTCTCTCATCTTGAGAAAGAGCTCTATAGTATCGCCACAGGAACCTGTGATTTGTGCATATCCATCAGGATTATCAATTTTTCCAAAATTTGTTGGGTTCATCCAATTATCAACCACTATTTTGGAATAATCCTGTTTTGTTTTCTCTATAATTTCTTTCTGAAGAGTTTGAGCTAATTTATTAAGAGACTGTTCCATATTTATTTTTCCACAGTTTGCTTGATTTTCTCAATAAACTTATTGAAGCTTAACGCAGCTGGAGAATCTGTAAATTTTTCAATAAACGGAACTCCTTTGTCTGCAGTATCCACAATAGATGGGTCAATAGGTATCTTTCCTAAAAATGGAATAGATAATTCTTTTGCCGCTTCTTCACCACCACCGGCTTTAAAGAGGTTTGTGTTTTTTCCACAATGAGGACAGGTAAAACCACTCATATTTTCTAAAATTCCGAGAATCGGCACTCCAAGACGTTTCAAGAAACCGACACATTTTCTCGAATCCGCAAGAGCAACTTTTTGAGGTGTTGTTACAATAATTCCACCGGTTATTTCAGGAATAAGCTGGCAAATTGACAAAGGTTCATCACCAGTCCCTGGAGGTGAATCCACAACCAAATAGTCAAGTTTACCCCAGTTAACATCACCAATAAACTGCTTTAATGCAGCCATTTTTAGCGGGCCTCTCCAGATAACAGGTAAATCAGGATTCTCAAGTAATAAACCCATAGAAAATCCTACTAAATTAGAGTTAATTGAAACTGGAGTTATTCCTTGTGGTCCGGCAGATGCTTTTTTACCAACAAATCCAAGCATAGTGGGAATTGACGGTCCATGAATATCCGTGTCCAATATTCCTACTTTTGCATTTTTTGATAAAGCAACTGCAAGATTAACTGCCACTGCACTCTTTCCAACTCCTCCTTTATTTGATGTAACCAGAATCTTGTATTTTATATTTCCCAAATTTTCTTTGACTTTGCGATCTAATTCTGCCTGTTGTTTTTGTCGTTCTTCCATTGTAATTTCTTGTGCCATAATACTATCCCTCCTTAACTAAATATTTAAAAGCCTTGCCTACTCTATTTTTTAAATCTTCTATTTTGCAGAAATCTAAAAATTTCAGAACTTATTTAATGATCCAAACCACTTCCTTTACCTTCGGGATGTTCACAGGAATTACCTCCACTTATCAGTTTTCCGGCGATAAACTCATCTACGACTTGGTCTATTGGGCGACCAGCTGCTCCCAAAATAGTTTCAATTTTATGTTCTGCAAAAAGAGGATGTGCACGACGTCCCATTCCTCCTGTAATAATAGTGTTTACACCCAGATTCGCCAAAAACCCCGGTAAAAAGCTGGGTTGGTGCTCAGGAGTTGGTATAGTCTCTCTTTTTGTTATTTTGCCATCTTCTATTTCTATTATAGTGTATTCCGGACACCTTCCAAAGTGAAAAGCGACTTGCGTCCCATCTGTTGAAATAGCTATTTTCATTGTATTACCTCCCTTTTTTTGTTTTCTACCGCACTTTAGTGCAGGGTAAAAAACCCTCAGCTAAAGCTGGGTAGAAATTTTACTGACATCCATCCGACAATCAGACTTAAGACAATCAGGCTATAGAACTATAAGACCATAAGATCATTCATTCCTTTTTGGAGTGCAAAAGCTTGCTTTTGCGTAATGGGTTAGGTATGGGCTGCCCATACCTAACCTAAAATATTCCATAGTACCAAACACGATGAGATTGCCACACCCCAATAAATCTGGGCTCGCAATGACAGTTGTTGTATTCCACATTTTCTAATAAGATTATTCTACTACAATCTTTGTTAACTTCTTCCACATACTTTTTATTTCCTTTGTTACCTTTGAATCAGAGTATTCTACGACTGGCACTGCATTTGTCAATGCTTTTATTACTATTTTATCAAAAGGGATTTTACCTATTACTTTTATATTTCGCTTTTGGCAATAATCTTCAATTGCTTTGGTATTTTTCGTATTCAAGTCATACTTATTTACACAAACTGCTGTCGGAATACCAAAATATTTTGTTACATCAATAATTCTTTCCATATCGTGAATACCTGAAACGCTTGGTTCTGTAACAACTAACGCTATATCTACTCCACTCAAGGATGCAATTACCGGACAGCCAATTCCGGGAGGACCATCAATTATTATGTAATCTGCGGTTATTTTATCTGCTACATTTTTTGCATTTTCCCTCACTACTGTAACAAGTCTGCCGGAATTATCCTCTGCAATCCCCAATTTTGCATGAACAAGAGTACCATACTTAGTGTCGGAAATATACCACTCTCCACATATTTGTTCTTCCATCTTTATCGCCTTTTCCGGACACACATAAAAACATACTCCACATCCTTCGCAGGAAAGTAAATCAATGTTATAAAGTTGCGAGTCAGTTTCTATAGCGGAAAATCGGCATACTTCTACACATTTACCACATTGAGTGCACTTTTCTTTATCAATAATTGCTTTCTTTCCACCCTTGAATTTATGTTTCTCTTTAATATTCGGATGAAGAAGAAGGTGTAAATCCGCAGCATCAACATCACAATCTGCCATTACTATTTCGCAATTAGAAGTTGCTCCTGCCAATGAGACAAAACTTGCCGTAACAATAGTTTTGCCAGTTCCCCCTTTGCCACTAATTATTAGTATTTGTTTCATTCTCTTCCCTCAATTTATTCTCTTTGTATCTTTCGCAACTTTTAATATTATATCGCCATCTTTAACTCCTATATCTTTTGCAATAACAGGGCATTTTACTTTTAACAAGAAGAATATAGGTCCCCTTTCCTCCGAGAGTGCTTCATAATTTCCTTGTCCTTTGCTTATTATAAATTTTGCATTATTATAGATTTTTTTGAATTCCTCATTCGTGGTTTCAAGAACTGTTCCGGGCGCATCTGTTCCTGAAGACACAATCGTAGCAACCTTATCGAGTCCTGCTTTTACCGCATCTTCATAAGTTGCATCATTTATAACAGGTCTTCCTCTTACAACATAAGTTATGGATTTATTTAGCTCTTCTATCAAAATTCTATCAAAAACAGTTTCACCTGCATTGTCTCCTATATACAAAATTTCGTCGGTAGATTCAAGATACTCTTTAAATTCCTCATACTTACATATTGCAAAGTCTTTCTTCAATATTTCATCTATTTCCTTTTCTAATTCAAAATTCCTATTTGCACCAAAGTCTATTACATTTCCGGCAATTGAAACTCTTATTGCTGTAAGTAATCTATCATTTGATTGCTCTACTTCTTTCTTTAAGAATGGATAAAGTTTTAAGGCAGTTTGTGTGCATTCTTCTTTTATTTCTTTGTATGGGTCATACACGTTCAAGATTTCTCCTATCTTTTTATATACAAGTCTTGCTATTTCAGGTGGCGAGCTATTGAATGAAATATCTTTTATCATCATTCCAATTTCATCTAATACTTTTCTAATTTTTCTCTCATCTGTTGTTGTTAGCCGAGATACCCATAATGATTGTTCAATAAAACAAGGAATACAATCTAAATATGTTTTCATTTTATCTATTAACTTTCAAATCTTAATTTATGAATTTTCGTTCCAAATATAATCTTCATTTTAAATCTCACAATGCTTTATATATTACAATGAAAGCAAATGCTATATTTAATAATGCAATTCCAGTCTCTAATCCAATGGACTTTGTCTTTAATGAAACTTTACTACCTATTCTTATTCCTACTATTGAGCCTATTAAAACACATAATGCTGGTATCCAGATTATATTTCCACGATGCCAGTATATTGGGATAGCACCCAAAGCAGTAAAAATTGATACAGTCAGTGAGGTAGCAATTGCTTTATGAGTACCTAATCCAAGAGTTTTAAAAAGAGATGGGAAAACCTGTCCTCCACTACCTCCTCTTAATCCTGTTATAAAACTTACAAAAAACGAAGAGCCAAAAATATTTTTGCTATTGGGTTTAATTTTTTTGGTAAGGTTTGGCATAATCTTGTATGAAAAAATACCAATTGTTGTTATAATACAAAGAATACTAAAAATGATTGCTAATGTCAGGTTAGAAATAAATCCTACAGAAAATGCTCCGATTATTTCGCCTAAAACACCACCAACAATTGCATAAACAACTATCTCTTTTGCAATATTTCTTCTTTGACTCATTGCCCCTACAAACGATGCAAAAGGAATAACAATGAAATTAATACCAAAAGCACTTATCAAAGACAATCCCGCAAGATTAAGTAAAGGTATCCTTACAACACCACCACCTATTCCAAACATACCACTCATAAAACCGGAAAAAAGACCAATGCAAATGTAAATTGAAATTTGAATCATTATTATTACTTCTTTAAAAAATAATCTTTTATCCTATCAAATGCTGTATTTATAGTTTCCTTTGGCACACAGAATGACATTCTGAGATGTGATTCGCCGGTAGGTCCGAAGGCAATTCCAGGAGTAGTTGATACTCTTGCTTCCTGCAGAAGTTTCTTGCAAAATGATTTTGAATCACTTCCTTCTTTTAACAGAATTTTTGGAAACATAAGATAAGAACCCATTGGTTTCTGATACTCAAAAATTGTTGGTAACTCGTCAAGTCTTTTGCACATCAAGTCACGCATAGAAAGATATTTTTGTCTAAATTCTTTGACACAATCTTGTGAACCCTGCAATGCTGCAAGTGCAGCATATTGCGAAGTAACCGGAGCACAGATAGCAAATGGAATATGTGCCTTTTTCATTTGTTCTATTATCTTTGTTGAAGATACTGCATAACCAATTCTCCAGCCAGTCATTGCATAAGTTTTTGTAAATGTAAAACAACTTACCGTCCTTTCTTTCATTCCGGGAATTGATACTATACTAAAGTGTTTCGTATCGTCAAATGTGAAATATTCATAGGCTTCGTCTGTAATGACTGCAAGATTATTTTCTATGGCAATTTCTGCTAATTCACGAAGTTCTTTTTCTTCGAAAACTGCACCAGTTGGATTATTTGGAGTGCAAAACAAGATAGCTTTAGTCTTTTTGGTAATGGCTTTTCTAATGCCATTAATATCTAATTGAAATCCATTTTCTTCAATAATTGGCACAAAAACCGGAACACCTGATGCGATAATAACTTGTTGGGAATGAGTAGAGTAATTCGGTGATGGAATTATTACCTCATCTCCAGGGTCAACTAAAGCCATAACAGCAGCACTCAATCCTTCAATTGCTCCTATAGTAACCAGTATTTCAGAAGGGTCAGCTTCTATATTATTATCCCTTTTGAGCTTTTCTACTATTGCTTCCCTTAATTCTAATAGTCCGGCATTTGTAGAATATCCTCCGACAAGCCCTTTCTTAATTGCCTCACAAGCTGCATTTTTTATATGCTCAGGTGTGTCAGCAGTAGGTTTTGCCCAGGATAAAAAAGCAGGAGATTCAATTTTTGCAGATAAACGAGTCATCTCATGAATAGCTGAAGTAGGAATATTGCTTACTCGTCGAGAAATCAAATTATTACTTGTCATTTTTTGCCTCCACTTATTAGGTTATGCAGTTAATTTTATAATTTCAGAATAAAGATTTATAAACTTTTGCTTCCATTTTTTGTTACACTCAATAAATGGAATCCCATTTGAATATGCTACTGCGATTTCTCTATCTATTGGAATTTGCATAAGAATAGGAATTTTTTCCTTATCGCAATATTTTTCTACTTTCTTGTCTCCGACATCAGCACGGTTTATTATTACACCGAAAGGAATCCCAAGCTTCCTAAGTACTCCAACTGCTAATATCAAATCGTTTAATCCAAAAGGAGTAGGTTCAGTTACTAATATACAAAAATCACTTTCCTTTACCGCTTCAATTACCGGACAACTTGTACCAGGCGCTACATCTATAATTACTGTTTTTGAATTATCTATTTTCTTTTTAACCGCTTTTACTACAGGAGTGTGTAGGGCTTCACCAACATTCAGTACTCCATGAGCAAATTCAATTTGTCCGGAAAGCCCTTGTTCAATTACTCCTATTGCTTTATTTGTTTCCGATATAGCTTTTTGGGGGCAAAGAAGTGAACATCCTCCACAACCATGACAAAGTTCTGAAAATATAAGAACTTTATCTTTAAGTACAGCAATAGCATTATACATACAAACTTCAGCACACTTGCCACAATAGTCACATTTTTTTTCGTCAACTACGGGAATAGGAATATTAACAGACTCTGTTTTGGTGAATTTTGGCTTTAAGAAAAGGTAAGCATTGGGTTCTTCAACATCACAATCAATGAATTGAATGTTTTTGGATAGTGAAAGAGCAAGATTTGTAGATATTAAGGTTTTCCCAGTTCCACCCTTACCTGATGCAATTGATATAATCAAATTTTTCATTGTTATAAATATCTAATTAAATATGAGGTCTTAATTTGTCCTCAATTTGAGACTTAGGAATTGCACCCACAATTGTCTCTACTATTTTTCCATCTTTGAAAATAGCCAATGTAGGAATACCTCTAATCTCATATTTTGAAGCCGTTACCGCTCCTTCATCAACATTCAATTTACATACTTTAAGCTTATCTGTATACTCTTTAGCTATTTCTTCAACTATCGGTGCAACCATAGAGCAAGGTCCACACCAAGGAGCCCAGAAATCTACTAATACTGGCAATTCCGACTTAAGTACTTCTTCATTAAAATTTGTGTCATTTAATTCTACTTCCATTTTTAATCTCCTCCTTTTTTACATAATATTAAAATATCAAATGTAAAGCAATTATTTAATTACTGAATTCAACCAGCAAGTGCAACGCTCCTTTCTTTTTCCAAGACTTCCAATGGTGTTTGATAATTCAAGCACTTCCTTGGTCTATTATTAAGCCAATCTTCAATCTCTATGATTTCTTTTTC
>JAUVIV010000068.1 GCA_030592575.1 bacterium
ATTTTATTGAAGGTTCTGGCAAGAGTCAAAAAGAAAAAGCTATTTTCCTTATTCACAAATTCCATAATCTTGCCTTTGCTCTTTTACTCAGATATTGTAACCATCACTTAAAGACATTACAGATAAATACTGTTCAATTTCATCTGTATTTATCCTGTCTTTACCCATAAACAGGTTTTTGTAGGGACGTTCAATTGAACGCCCGCTTACCTTCAGTAGTGTGACCCTACATAACCAAACTTTCACCTATTAAAATGTGCTTAATGTTGTTCTTTTCCAACCTACACTTGTTTTTATATATACATAACTATCATCCCAGGCAATATCTCCTGTATTCCCATTTGTATCAGCTGTTCCGGTAGGAGTGAATGAGGTTCTCATTCTTATCTGGTCATAACCATTTGCACCGTTCACATCTAATGCAGCTGTCGGACTTGTTGTTCCTATACCAACTCTGCGATTGTCAAATTCACCATAAATTAAAACATTAGCATCATTTTGACCGTTAGCAATATAGAGTTTATTAGAGCCAGTTTCATTGTATCCAGCCTGATTACCGATAAATACACTACTATCGCCTGTGGTGTTAAAATGGCCTACCTGGTTGCCTAAGAATGTGTTGTAAGTACCCGTGGTGTTGGAGAGACCTACATAGCAACCTAAGAATGTGTTGTTACTGCCTGTAGTGTTAGAGTATCCCGCATAGAAGCCTGAAAATGTGTTGAAAGGACCTATATTTTTGTAGCCTGCTTTAGAACCTAAAAATGTGTTTGCATCATATGCAATGTTGGAGTAGCCTGCTTGGCAACCTAAAAAGGTGTTGTGACGTCCTGTAGTATTGGAATAACCTGCTTGGTAGCCTGAGAATGTATTGTTAAATCCTGTGGTGTTGGAGAAACCTGTGCTATCTCCAAAAAATGCATTGCAATAACCTGTAGTATTGTTTTCTCCAGTACCAACACCTACAAAAATATTATTTGTGTCTATACTGGAGAGTACCGTATTGCCTCCTATTTTGTAAAAAGAGGAAGTATTGATAGTTCCGTCAACATCAAGTTTTTCCGTAGGACTTACTACTCCGACACCGACATTGCCTGATACCGCAGAGTATATATCGCTCCCTGATATTATCCAATCATTATCAGTAGTACCACTTATACCTGTGAGTTGAGACCCATCACCAATAAATGTATCTGCCTTGCAATTACCATTTACATCTAAATTAGCTGTCGGACTCGTTGTTCCTATACCAACTCTGCGATTGTCAAATTCACCGTAAATCAAAACGTTTGTATCAGTTGAATCATTGGCGATGTAGAGTTTATTAGAACCTGTTTCCTTGTATCCAGCCCAATTACCGATAAAGACACTACTGTCACTTTCAATGTTGTTATAGCCTGCATTGTACCCTAATAATGTGTTGCAGATGCCTGTAGTGTTAGAGTAGCCTGCTTGGTAGCCTGAGAATGTGTTGTATCTACCTGTGGTATTATGGTGGCCTGCCAGGCAGCCTGATAATGTGTTGTAAAGTCCTGTGGTGTTGAATCGGCCTGCCTGGTAGCCTGAGAATGTGTTATAATTGCCTTCGGTGTTGGTGTATCCTGCATAGGAGCCTAAGAATGTATTGGAATGTCCTGTGGTGTTAGATTGGCCTGCCTGGTAGCCTGAGAATGTATTGCGATAGCCTGTGATGTTGAATCGGCCTGCCTGGTAACCTGAGAATGTGTTGTAAGAGCCCGTAGTGTTGGAGATACCTGCACCAACACCTACGAAGATATTACCTGTGCCTGAATCTGCGAGTACCGTGTTTCCTTCTATTTTGTAAAAAGAAGAGGTATTGACAGCTCCGTTCACATCAAGCTTTTCTGTAGGACTTGATACTCCGATGCCAACACTACCCGACACTGCGGAATACATATTGTTCCCCGATATTGTCCAGTCATTATCACCAGCACCTCCGACTACATAACTCGCAGTATCAGAGTAAACGGAATGCTCTGCTTCTTCTGACTTTATTGCGTAACCCACTGATACTAATTTTTTTCTTGGAGTTAGTGTATCATTCTCTACTTGAGTTTCAAGCCATAAGGGGGCTCCTGTGAAAATATTAGATGAGATAGAACTAACGCTCCCAAGCAACACATTAAATATTCCTTTGTTTACATTTACAGCACTTTGTGTTTCATTCCATAAAAGCGTTCCTCCTGTTTCCGTATCATATAATCTAAAATTCATATCAAGTGTATCATTAATCTCGTTAGTATCAATTGCATCACCAATCCAACCTTGATAATTAATCTCGTTTGGGATTCCCTTGAACTCTTTTATATCTACATTTTTTACTTTGGAGTGTAAAATTGGTGATTTCGCAAACAACGATACTGTTGTTATACCCCACAACAAAACGGCACTTAATAAGTACTTCATTTTTCCTCCTTTTGTTTTTTTGTTGAGGATAAACCTCAACGCTACTTTAATAAATAACTATTTATTTGCGCGGTAAGTTGCCCATCCGCCAATTATTAGAAGTACAATATTCGGAAACCACATTGCAAGGCAAGGTGGAATTACACCTCTATCTCCAAGATTTTCTCCTCCTACAAGGCAAACGTAATAAAAAATAAAGAACAAGAGTGCCAATCCAAATCCAGAAGCTGCTCCGCCTCGCCTTACTTTAATTGCAAGTGGACATCCGAGAAGAATAAAAGCAAAACAAGCAAATGGTATAGAGTATTTTTTATGATATTCTACCAGCAATGAATTTATCTTTCTTATTTTACGCTTCTTGGTTTTTTCTTTTTCTCGAAGTTCGTTTATTCTTTCAAGTAATCCATTGGCACTCAATTCTCTTTCTCCTCGATAGTTACGATTTCTTTTGATAAATACATTATCAAGTGGAATATGTATATATTGCTCCTTGAAAGCAAGCCGACGATAGCGCTCTTTTTGAAACAATTCATGTATCTCACCATCTCTTAATAATAAAGTAAGCGTTAAGCTATCTGTATGGAAAGAGCCACTATTTGCAAATATTTCTCGACTGGTTTCTTTCTCAAAAAGTTTTACTTTATAAATCTCGGATTTTTTATAATCTACAGACTCAACTTGCATATCATAGCCGGAAAAATCCTTAAGAGTTACCAATGCTTTCATTCTGAAACAGGGCTTTGTTTGTGCCAGATCAATCATAATATTTTTTAGCCGATGGTTTGATTCCGGGAGTGTATGATTATTAAACCAAATCATAAGAAGGGTAATTGATGCTCCAAAAATCATAGGTAGAATATTGAGTTTAAGTGGATTTATCCCAGTTGACCTAACTGCTGTAATTTCCATATCCTGAGCAAGTCGCCCAAATGCCATACATGATGCTACCAGTACTCCCATAGGAATAGTTAAAGTTATTATTGATGGGAAATACAGAAAAAGTACATATAAGATTGTTGTAGGTTTAACCCCTTTGCCAACAATATCCCAGATAAGTATAAATATCTGGTTCATTACCAGAATACCCGTAAGAGCAAATACTCCAAGCAAAAATGGCCATATATGTTCTTTTAATACATAGCGATGAAGAAGCATATTTTGATTATGATACATATTTATGAATGTTCAAGAAAAATCTTGGTAGCTCTGCCATTTTCTCTTGAGATATTGTGAAAGTATAAACCACAGAGGTCACAGAGCTTATGAAAAGAGAGCACAGAGAGTTTAAGATAAATCTTTTCTCTGCGTTCTTTTGGTCTTCCGACTCCGTCCAACTTTACTTGTCGGAACGGGATCTGCGGTGAAATCTTTTTTTCTTGACTTTTTTGAGAACTGTTGTATTTTTTTTTGAGAAAAGGTTAATATGATTAGGAATATCTGTATTTGTAATTTTATTAGTATAGATAACCTATGTTTAGGTATTTGCATAAGGGAGAAGATGTGGGTAAATTGAAAAAGGTATTGAGTATATTCGGCATGCTCTTTTTGCTTTCAATTGCTGGGATTGTGGGAAAAAATGTGGCGAATTACTTCACGGGTAATAAAACCATTGGGGCGCCTTTGCTTGACATAGTCAAGGTTGCGGATGAAATAAACAAATCATGCCCGTTTATGGTGGATAGTGACATACGTATGGATAATTCAATCGGTGTAGGAAAAACACTCATATACAATTATACTCTTGTAAACTATACATCCAGTGAGATAGACACACATGTTTTCCGAAAAAATAAGGAGCCAACGATTAAAAATAAGACCTGCACGACGAAAGAACTCCAAAAGTTTTTCAATAATGGAATAACTTTATGCTATCGATATTACGGAAAAGATGGTAGCCATATTGTGGATATTGATGTAACTCCAGTGGACTGCGGTCGGTAGCATGCAACTTCTAACCAGTCATTGTACTCATTGGTATCTACAAACAAATTATTTCTTACTATTAGTGGTTGCCGAGGATAAACCTCGGTACTACTTTCCTATGAGGGTAGCTGTAATTTTATTGGTATAGATAAACCTATGTTGGAGGAAAAATAAAATGAATCCTATTTGTTATTTATGTGGACAAGAGATAGTTAACAAAACTAGTGGTGATCACGTTGTACCAAAACAATTTATTAAAAGAAATCAACCCAAAGTAAAGGGTTTTGATTATGGTGGTAAAATACCCACTCATTTAAATTGTAATAATCAGTTTGGCCCAGAAAAGATGTGTTCTAAAGCTTTGCAATTAATAGGAATTGATTATCAAAAATATGTAAATTCCAAAAATCCTGTTGGAATCCAAACTTTTAAAAAAGAGGAGTTAAATTCTTTTTCAAAAGAAGATTTTGAATTTTTTGGATTAATAGATACAACAAAAAATTTTACTTTTGAAAATTGGGCTCACAATCCAGATTTTTTCAAAGATAAAAAACCTGTAAATGTGTTAGAAAGAGCATCGAACATTGCCTTTTCAGTTTTAACGAAAAGTGCTGCTGCTTCACTTGTCAAAGATTATAATATTTCTCCGAAAAGTGACTGGAATATACTTTGTATGCCGTATAAATTACAAAAAGCTACTGATGATTTTGATTCTATTTTTGGAAAAACAAAACCTTTTGATATTGGCATTAAGATATGGATTACCAAACATAAAAATTTAGAAGATTTTTCTGTTTGGTATAAGTATGAAAAAATACTATTAATAATTGTATTTGCTTTTTCTGAAAATGAAACAGTCCTGAAAGATTATGTAAAAACATTCCGAGAAGCTGAGAAATTTGTATTTAAAAGTCCTAAATTAATGAATTTGGTTGATTATGACTGGGCAAAGAATGCTTTATAATCTAACAAGGCAATGCACCTGACCGCTATTTCGCTACATTTTGCAAACATATGAAGAATTTGGAGAGGTCTTATGTCATTCTGAACCCTTCGCTTGTCATTTTGAGCCCGTATTCAATACGGGGGAAGAATCTCGCTCAGGGTAAATTCCATGAAGTAATCTTCATTTAAGATTGCCACGAGCCCTTTGGGCTCTCGCAATGACAAGGTAGAAGAAATGGGAAGATCTGTAAAAGAAATGTCATTCCGAACTTGTTTCGGAATCTCAAAGGGAGAAAGTTTTTAAGAGATGCTGAAATAAATTCAGCATGACACTCGTGGAGGTTTGTGGAAATGAGTTGTAGAGTTATGAGTTGTGGAATTCTCTGTGAGAGTTGGAGAGTTCAAAGAAAAACATTAGCACACAGATTTACACAGATGGCAAAGATAGACACAGATTTAATGAAATCTTTCTGTGAGAATCTATTCTTATCTGTGAATATCTGTGTGCAATTTTTGTATAAGACAGAGTAACTTATTTCAGCCCTTCAATTTCGCTAACTATTCTTTTTTCAATCTCTGTTATGGAAGACTCAACTTTATCTTCCGTAATAAACTTCACTTTTGCTATCTGCTCAAGTACCGTAAGTTTTGACAATTGTTCTACAAGAATTCCTTCTTTTAGCGATTCTTTAGCGCAATCATAAAAATAAAGAATTATTTTTATCATCTTGTATTGTTTATTTGCACTTGTATATGTATCAACCTCATGGAATGCATTTTGATGTAAGAAATCCTCTCGTATGCTTCTGGATGTTTCCAGAATTAGTTTATCTTCCTCAGATATTGCTTCAACTCCCACAAGCCGTACAATCTCTTGAAGCTCTTTCTCTTTTTCCAAAAGTATCATTGCATTCTTGATTAAGTTCGGGAATTCCTTTGCTACTTTCTTCTCTACCCATTTTCTCGTTGAATCCGAATACAGAGAATATGAAGTGAGCCAACTAATTGCCGGGAAATGTCTCGCAAATGCAAGTTTATCCTCAAGCGACCAGAACACCTTTACTACTCTCAAAGTAGCTTGAACTACCGGGTCAGCCAAATCACCTCCTGGAGGCGAAACAGAACCAATTACAGTAAGTGAGCCCTCACGGTCATCAGAACCAAGACATTTAACCCTGCCTGCTCGTTCGTAAAATTCAGCCACTCTTGTAGCGAGATAAGCAGGATAACCTTCTTCGCCCGGCATTTCTTCTAATCTTCCTGATATTTCTCTCATTGCCTCTGCCCAACGAGAAGTTGAGTCTGCCTGTAAAGCTATTGAATAACCCATATCTCTGAAATATTCAGCAATTGTTATTCCTGTATAAACGGATGCCTCACGAGCTGCCACTGGCATATCCGAAGTATTAGCAATAAGAACTGTTCGCTTCATCAATGGTTCACCTGTTTTCGGGTCTTTAAGTCGTGGAAATTCATTCAACACATCTGTCATTTCATTTCCACGCTCACCACATCCCACAAATAAAATTATATCTGCATCTGCCCATTCCGAAATCTGATGCTGAATTACTGTTTTTCCAGAGCCAAAAGGTCCTGGTACGCAAGCACTTCCTCCTTTAGCTACAGGGAAGAAAGCATCTATAACTCTTTGTCCTGTGTACATTGGAATATCCGGAGGTAATTTTTCCTTATAAGGTCGTGATTTACGAACCCACCATCGTTGTATCATATTTATATCTATCGTTTTGTCTCCGTCTTTAACTTTGCAAACAGTATCTTCTACCTTAAATTCACCCTTATTAATTTCAATTATCTCTCCTGAAATATCAGGGGGAATCATTATGCGATGAGTTATAAGAACTGTTTCCTTAACCTCTCCTATAACATCTCCGCCTATCACTTTATCGCCTTGTTTTTTAGTAGGTACAAAATTCCATAACTTCTCTCTATCTAATCCGGGTAAGCTAATACCTCTTGCGATATTATCGCCTGTTTTTTCTTTCAATACATCAAGTGGACGCTGGATTCCATCATAAATAGATTCAATAAGTCCAGGTCCCAATTCCACACACAATGGTTCAAAAGTTGGATATACCGGTTCGCCAGGTCCAACTCCTCCTGTATCTTCATATACCTGAATTGATGCAAGGTCTCCTTTTAATTCAATTATTTCGCCTATTAGTTTCTTTTCCGAAACTCGCACCACATCATACATCTTTGAGCCACTCATACCTTCAGCCACTACAAGTGGTCCCGCTACTTTAACAATTCTTCCTTCCATCATTTACCTCCCTTAAGAAAAATTACTTTTTTAAAATAATGCTCTTTATCTACAGTCAAACAACAAAAATATATGCCACTTTTTACTTTTTTATCTTTATTGTCTTGTCCATTCCATTTAATTACATAATTATTACTTAAATTTTCTCCACTTGCAAGCATTTTTATCATTCTACCGGTTATATCATAAATTTTTAATGAAACTTTATTTTTGTTGGGTGCTTGATACTTAATGCTTGTTATTTGATAGAATGGATTGGGATAAATTTCTAATTTTACATTTTCCATTTTGCATTCTGCACTTTCTTCAATACCCCATTCTTGTAAACTATATATCCAAACCTTCCCGGCATTTTCACCGACTTCATCATTGTAAGGGTCTCCAATTATTATTTCATCATATCTATCTCCGTTTAAATCTCCAACCTCTGCTATACTTTCTGCATTAGTTAAAGAAATTGATGCATCAGGAATAGTGTCAAAATCAGAGGCACCGAAGTAAATATTTATAAGGGATGTTGTATCAGGTAACTTTTTTATAATTGCTATGTCAGGATTCCCATCTCCATTTACATCTCCTACTCCATATCCTTGTCCCTCAAAGCTAAAATCACAAAGAGTATTCATAGGATTTCCACCTAAAAAGATGTAAACACTGTCGTAATTACTTGCGCTGTAATTCACAATTATATCTCCAAAGTTATCAGCGTTTAAATCCTTAATGTAGAAGATAGACATTTTATTATTGTCAAACCAAGAACTTTCTTTAATTTGTAATATAATATCGGGAATAGTATCAAAATTAGAGGCACCAAAATAAATAAATACAGCAGAAGTATCTACAGTTGAGTCAACGGTCTTATACTCAAACGATCCTATTATAAGTTCGTCATAATTATCATTATTTAAATCACCTATAGAAAAACTGTATCCAAAATCGTGTCGTTCTCTTCCTATAGGTGTACTTGAAAAACTCTCTGAATTGCCAAATGTAATTGCTACTGCTCCATGGTCATAATTAAAAAAGGACCCTCCTATAGCCAATTCATCACAAGAATCGCCATTAATATTACCCATTGATAATATTGTTCCAAATCCGCCGTAATAAGACTTTCCGAAAAACAAAGTGTCTGGAAAAAGTGTATCCCCGAACATATAAGTAGTATCTCCTAAGAAAACGTATGCAGCATCTTTGGATTGTTCTAACCACGGAGCTCCTACTGCTATATCAGATATGCCATCACCATTTAAATCTTTCCCACCTACTATACTTACCCCAAAACCAGGATTACCGTGATAGCTACTAAATACCGTAGGTCGCAAAAACAAATCAGGTATAGTATCCATTTGTGAACCGCCGAAGAAGATGTTTACAATTCCTAATGACTCAGGTTGTGAAGTAGAAATTGGATAAAATGGTGCACCTATCGCAAAATCATCATATCCATCTTGGTTAAAATCTCCTATTCTTGCAACACTTGTGCCAAAAAAAGCACTATCCGAAGGTCCATCTATTGAAGTTACGAGATATAAACTATCTCCCCAAGAAATTCCGGAAATAAGAAAATAAAATAACCCACACAATATAAATCTTTGAATTTTCATTTTTCTCTATTTAATTTGTTTCTCTTGTTTCTACCAAAAATTTACCAAAATCCTCAATTGCCTGTTTGATACTTTTATACACCAGTTTGTAATCTATTTCTTCATATCCGTGGACTAAAATGTTTCTCATTCCGGCAGCCTTAGCTAAGGAGTTTGCCAATTCATTATTTATTATTCCCAGCTCTCCAGCTCTTAAAAAAGCTGAACTATAAGATGAAGAAACCAAATTTTCCTTTTGTGATAAAAGGTGAAATATTAAGTCACTACTTGTGATGACCAATAGCTCCAAAATCCGTTCAATTGTATAATGACTTTCCATAAATTTCTCATAGGAAATATTCTTAAACTTTTTCAAGTCTTCCAGATATTTAATCAACAACTCAATTTTACGTTATTATTACTTCAGGCGACACTTTTCAACTCCTTTATATAATTATTTATAAATTTTTCTCTCTGTTTTCTTATTTCCCTCGTATCCAAATATTTTTTCCATGCTTTTAACTTTTGTTCCTCAAACAGACCATCTCTTTCTTCGTACAAAGACTTACCCTTAGAAAAGATTTCAAACTCAAGGAGTGAGTCAATATGATTAGTTACTACAACAAGGTCTACGGGCAAGTCAAATATGCGTTCAAGCTCATAAATGAGTTTTAATTTATCAACTTCAAAATTGTAATTTTGTGGAAGGACGGCAATGTCAATATCACTTTTCTTATGAGTTTTTGAGTTTGCATAAGAACCAAAAACTACGAATAAAGAAAGCTTATTCTCCTTACAAAACTCTTTAATTTTTAATAAGTTCATTTACATATTTAGCTATTGATGGGGAAGCGGTTAAGCCAGGTGATTCTATGCCTATTAAATTTATAAATCCCGAAAAACCTTTTTCTTCCTCATCCCGAATTACAAAATCCCTATAACGTTCATTAGGTCCTTGAAGCTTGGGTCTTATGCCAGACATTTCAGGTTCCAGGTCATCAAGCTCCAGAAAAGGCAAAAACTTCTTTGCCGAATTATAGAAAATCTCTTTCTTTGACTCATCAACTGTATAATCTAAATCCAAGACAGGGTAAGTGTGGGTCTCCTGACCCGCATAGTCCATGTTTATATAATAATCATCAGGGCCCAAACGAAATCTTCCATGAATATCCAATGTAGAATGAATTCCTAAAGCTGTTCCATCTGCTTTCGGTACAGGATAAACTAAATGACTGAGTAAACTGTTTTTGCCATTTCCTACGCTAAAATAATTACCTTTGCAAAACTTTAAATTATACTCTGCTTTCTCTATATCTATTCCAACCAGTTCTGCTATTTTATCAGACTGAAGACCTGCACAATTAATTACTATTCTTGCTCTGAATGAAGAATGTTCTTTGTTATCTTCAATAATCATAACTTTATACCCATCGGATTTTTTTTCTATTTTCACAACGTTTGTCCTATAAACAATCCAACCTTTATTGCTTCTTACCACTCCAGCAAAATATCTCATCAAAGAATGAGAATCTATGACTCCACTTGTAGGCGAATAAATTGCCCCTATTCCATTTACATAAGGTTCCAACTTTTTGAGTTCGCTTTTGCCAATAAGCTTGAGATTGCGAGCACTATTTTCTTTTCCTCTTTCAAATAATTTTTCTAATGCGTCAGTCTCATCTTGAGAAACCGCTACAATAAGTTTCCCCCTTTTTTTGTAAGGAATGCCATATTTCTCGCAAATAGTGTATAATAAAACATTTCCTTCAACGCAAGTTTTTGCTTTCAACGAATCAGAAGGGTAATAAATTCCGGCATGAATAACCTCACTGTTCCGACTACTTGTTTCTTGTCCGAAAGTATCGTTACGTTCAAATATATAGACTTCTTTGCCTGCTTGGGCGAGTTCTGCTCCTATTGCCAGACCGACAACTCCTGCTCCAATAATAGCAATCTCTATTTCTTCCATAGACAAGCAAATGCCTAAAAAAATCTTTTGTACTAAATGTTTATTCTTTTCACTTCAGACGCTTAGAGATTTCGGATTCCTATGTGTTTTTCATTATATCTACTCCGACTGCCTTTTTTATGAGTTCTCGCATTTCTTTTAATGCAAATCCGGAACTCCCTTTACTTCCAGGAATTGGAAGTATGCATGGCAATGGTTCTTTTCTGATTTCTGCTAAGAAATCACTAATCTTGGGTACCAGATCATCCGGGATAAGGATTATGCCCACATCTTTTCTTAGCAATTCACGAAGAACCTCTCTTGCTTCATCCGGAGTAGTAACAGGATATATATCCGCTCCTATTGCCTTAAATGGTAGAATAACATCAAGTTCCCCTATACTCGCAATTTTAGTTCCCATATTTTTAAAATTCTATTGTAACTCCTCCAACTGGCATAAATAAAAATTGGTATATTTCTTCTCTTTCAGTGTAATCATCATTCCAGGTATATGTTAGTATATTTTTACGGTTATATATATTTTGAAGGTTAAAATATGTGATAATTCCCCAACCTCTGAATGTATGATATTGTGCTACCTGAAAATCCAGTCTATGATATGAAGGATACCTTTCTGAATTTATATCTCCATTTATTCTATACCATTCTCCTGTAAAAGAGTCTTGTATTCTATCAATAAGAGGCGTATATGGTTTACCAGTTGCATATCTCCATTTGATACTAAGGTCAAGTTTGTTTGACAACTTATAGCCCCCGATTATTGTAAATATATGTGGTTGGTCCCAATCAGAATAATACCAGCCATCGCTAATACATTTTACATAAGGTGGTTTTCCCCATCTATCTTTTCTCTTTGAAACAGAATAAGAATAGCTTGTGCTACCCCAGAATTTCTCTTTTAATTTCTTTTGCAAAAGAAGCTCTATCCCCTGTGCATAACCTTCTCCGGAGTTATCAAGCTCACGAGTTGAATCAGATACACGTACAATTAAATTATTTAAATTTTTTCTATATCCCTCAATGCCAATTTTGGTACTTGGTGTGAGAAGATGTTCAATCCCTATTACATAATGAGTTGCGTGCTTTGAGCTAAGATTATCCAGTAATTGGTCGCACTGTGGAAACTGATAAAATTCACCATAACTTAAATTTAAAGAAGTAACTTTAGAAATCGTATAATTTAATCCAATTCTCGGGGATATTTTATTCTCACCGTTTGATTCAAAATAGTCGTATCTTACGCCAGGTTGTATTAATAGTCTCGGGATAAAAGAGAAGCTAAACTGAGTATATGAACCGACTTTATAAGAAGTTCCCGATGTATCTGTAGTGTCACCGGGAAATGGTATGCCTGTGGAAGTAGTATCAGCTATAGAAAAAGAACCCCAATCAAGAGCAATATATTTATACTCGCCTCCTGTTTCAAGTTCAATTGTTGGAGAAAAACGATAGGTAATACTTTCTTTAGCTGTAAGAGCGGATAAAGTTGAATTTACTCCGAAATTTTCTTCACATCCAAAATCAAGTTTATGAGATGTGCCGGAAAGTGTAAAAAGAGAATAACCATTTTTAGAGAATAAATTTTGCCAATTAAAGCCAATTATATTTTCTCCTCCATTCCAGAGCATATCACTTTTAGCTCCGCTTCCCACTTCAGATTTCGGGACTCTCATATTATCTATTGTCTTGATACCCATAAGCGAGAGCTTGTTCGTAGTTGATATATTATAAACAATCTTGCCTTGAAATTCATCATATTTGGGTATTACATTTCCAATGTCTGAAACTTTATCAAGTAACTCAAGATAGCTTCTTCCATAAGAAAAAAGATAAGTTCCCTTATTGGATATTGGGCCACTAAAATCTACTCCTGCTCTTGACATATTGAAATCAAAGTTAGCTTCAAATTTTTCTTTATTCCCATCTCTCAAAGATATGTCCATAAAACTTGAGAGTTTATCTCCGTATTTTGCAGAAAAGCCACCTGTTGAAAAACAAATATCCTTTATGAGCCAGGTATTAAGAATAGATATGCTTCCTCCTTCACCTCCAAACCAGCCAAAGTGAGTAGGACTTCCTATTTCAACATTATCCACTAAACAAAGGTTTTCATCCGGAGAACCGCCTCTTACAATAAGCTGCGCACTCCAATCTTCTATTGTTCCAACGCCTGGAAGTGAAGCGAGAATACGCTGGACACTATAACCTTCGGGATTCATTCTTATTTCACAAGAGGATGCTTCGTAAGATGAAGTGATAGCATCTTTTCCTTTTGAAAAATATTCTGGCGTAACGGTAACTCCTTCAAGCTCTATTGGAGTTTGGTATAAATTAAAATTAAGTGTAATAGTTCTATTTGGTACAGGATAAATTCTTGTCTTCACAACAGGCTTATATCCAATCATACTTGCTTCTATAGAATACTCTTGCATCTGAATTTTTTCTATTAAATATCTACCATTAGTATCTGTAGCCGCACCCATAGTAGTTCCGAGAATACAAATATTTACTCCCGGAAGTGGTTGTTTAGTAGTCCTGTCAATTATTGTGCCACTTATATTTCCTGTTTCCTGTCCCGCAAAAATAATTTCACCAATAAGAAAGAAGGACAAAAACAAAATTTGCTTCACTGTACTATTTTAAAAGCCGAAATTACATCCAGCTCACCTATACTCGCAATATTAGTATTCATATCACTACTTTATCCCCAATTATAGAACGAAAAGATAAAATAGAATTTATCACTTGATTTCTTTCCTTATCTGATAAACTATTTTTATCTTGTATCATAGTTTTAGATTGTTGAATCTTAATATAATACTACTTATTGATTTTAGGATATTCATATTCCCGAAAATATTTTATGTTTGTATTGGTTACTGAATTCAACCAGCAAGTGCAACGCTCCTTTCTTTTTCCAAGACTTCCAATGGTGTTTGATAATTCAAGCACTTCCTTGGTCTATTATTAAGCCAATCTTCAATCTCTATGATTTCTTTTTC
>JAUVIV010000131.1 GCA_030592575.1 bacterium
ATTTTATTGAAGGTTCTGGCAAGAGTCAAAAAGAAAAAGCTATTTTCCTTATTCACAAATTCCATAATCTTGCCTTTGCTCTTTTACTCAGATATTGTAACCATCACTTAAAGACATTACAGATAAAAGATTTATACAAAATTTTGATTATTCTGTAATTTTAAGAGTTGACAAAATAAAAATAGATAGTATCAATGGAAAGATGGTTAACTTGAAGAAAGGAACGTTGTATTCCATTGCTCTTCATCTTGCATTTGCAGGACTTTTTTCCTCTATCCTTATTAAATCAAGACCGCAACTTCCTGAATTTGTAGAAATTGTATTACCTGCGGCTGCCTCTGTAACCGAACCATTTGTAGCAAAAAGAGCTATCCCTGAAAAAGTCAGTCTTCCTGAGGTAAAACATCAAGAACCTGAACCGCAAATATTTGAGCCAAAAGAAATTGCAAAAGAAGTACCTGAGGAAATAGCACCTGAAAAATATACTCCCTCTACCGGAAAAAACTTTGATAATCAAGCTTATACAATTACCGGTGAACTCTCAACAAGAAAAGTAATTTATAAAAGAATACCCAAATACCCTAAAGGTTATACAGCAGTAGTAAAAGTTTCCATTCAACTTTTTGTTCTTCCATCTGGTGAGATAGAACGAATGAAACTTCTCAAAAGAGGAGGAAGCCCATTTGATGAGATTACTCAAGATGCTTTGAGAGAGTGGAGGTTTGAACCTCTTCCTCCTAATTCTCCTCAAGTTACTGTAAAAGGAGAAATCACTTTTGTTTACAAGTTAAGATAAGAATTATTTCTTCTTTCCTTTTTTAACTTCCGTCTTAACTTTCTTGATTTTTCCTGTAGTTTTTTTCTTAGCTCTTTTCCTGACTTTTTTCTTGGTTTCCTTTTTGACTTCGTCTTTAACTTCTTCCGTAACTTCCTTGAGTCTCTCCGTAGCTTCTTTTGTTTTTTCTTTTACTTTTTCCACCACTGTAACTGAAATCTCTTTCATCAAAGCAGCCATTGATTCCATTGTTTCGCCAACTCTATTAACTACTTTTTTTACTATAACAGCTCTTTCTGAAATTTCTGATTCTTTTAATGCTTCAAGAAGTTTTGTTGCCTCTTCTGCATTGATTTTACCACTCTCAAGCAATTTCAAGATACGCATTTTTTCGTCCATAAGTACACCTCCTTATTTTACTCTAATTTAATTTCACTCTTATGTCAAGAGTTTTTCACAAACATATTTTCATAAGCTCATATAAACTGATTCGCTTTTTCAAATACTTCATTTACTGTAATCTGTTTCAAACACTCAAGGGTCTTGCATCTAATCGGTTTACCAACCTTATAACAAGGACTGCAAGGTAAATCCTTTCTTATAGTTATATGTTTTTCTCCATAAGGTTTGACTTGCCAAAAAACAGTAGGCCCAAATATAGATATAACCGGAATTTCCACAGCAGATGCTATATGTGTCAATCCACTGTCATTGCCTATAAAAAGGCAACATTTCGAGATAATAGCTGCTGTTTGATTGAGATTAGAACTACCAACATAACTAAAAATTCCATTAACACGAGAACAAATATATTGAACCAAATCATTCTCATCAGGTCCACCAAATATTATAATTTTTGATTTCTCTTCTTTCTTAAGTAATTTGCATAATTCCACAAATTTATCTATATCCCATCGTTTAGCATATTTTCTTTTAGGTCCCGGATGAATCCCAATTAAGAAATCTTTGTCTTTTATTTTATGTGAATGAATCCATTTATTCGCAAAAGCTTTATCCTGTTTAGAGATATACATAAATAATTCTTTAGAGTCAGTGGGCACGCCAATACTGGAAAATATCTTTGAATTCGCTTCTACTTCATGAATATTATTACATAAAGAAACATTTATTGTATTAAGAAGTCCACGTCCTTTTCTATTTTGTCCAATTCTAATTTTCGCTCCGGATAAAAATGAAATAAAAGATGAAGTAAAGCAAGGACTTGCCGAATTTGATATCGCAATATCTGGTTTTATACCTATTATTTCTTTAAGTAATTTCAATTTTTCTAATACCCCTTGAGCATTTAGACTGAAACATTTATTAACAATGCCACTATCTTTAATTACATCAAGAGGTGTGGTTTCCTGTGAAATAACTGTGATTTCAGATTCTGGGAATTTTTTTCTTAATGCAACAAGTGAAGGTGTAAGCCATATCATATCGCCAATTCCACCCCATAATTGTACAAGAATTTTTCTCATACTGTTATTTTTCCACAATAATAACTTGAGTATAGGAAAACTTTCTTAGGGCAGAAAAATTGCAATATATACATTTGTCAAAAAATTCACAAACTCTTGAGATAAAGGGACACTTATATTTAAATATCTGTCTGTCAAAAAGTTGTATGAAATTCATATCCGGATTTATTATTTTTACCTTTCCAAACAAGTTCCTCATTATTTCTATATCTTTACTTGTAAGTGGGTGTTCGGTTATAGTGCCATATCTTGGAATACCAAATCTTCCTGCTAAATATTTACGTGAAAAACTAAGTATCTTATTATTCGCAAAATTTTCAACAAATACAGCTTTACCACCTTTTTTTAAAACACGATAAATCTCCTTAATTGTTGATTCAATTTCTATATGATGAAGTATATAACCACCAAATACAGCATCAAAACTCTGATTTTTAAATCCAAGCTTTTCGGTAATCATCTTTGAAAAATGGGATTTTTTCTCAAATCCATTTTCTCTTATTCTTTTTGAAGACAAGTTAAGCATCCCAAGAGAAATATCAATGCCAACTATTGTACTTCCTTCTTTTGCAAAGAAATACGAGATATCTCCTTTGCCACAGCCAAGATCAAGAGTTAATTTTCCTTTTGCATTACCCAGAGAGTTAATAGCACATTTGATAAATACATCTCTTGTTATTGACAAAATATCGTTAATTTTACATTCTTCTTCTATTTTCTTCGCAAGCTCGTCAGAGAATTGTTCTTCAATTTTCAATCTCATTGCATATTCTCATGAGAAACCAAAAGTATTTGCCTGTGAATAAAATATCCCAATATTCCTAAAATAATCATTAGAAATATTACTGATGATAGCAATAATGTTTTCGGAAATCCCATATAATAAAGATGAACATACCAGATATCAATTATGTTCATTGTTCTTGACTTTTCAAACATTTCTTTGCTCGTAAAGTTAGTGTTACTAAGAGATAAATTCCATGGAGTACCTTGTACCATTTTTGTTATCACTTCTCCACACATTTGCCATTGCCGTACTAATGGAGACCATTTTGGATTAGTGAGTAGGATTTTAGATTTTTCAATGTCAGAAAATTTTTTGTCCAAAAAATAGGAATATTTATTGTAATTTACTAAAACAGCAGGAATCTGTATAAAAAATCCCATAAAAATTATAGCAATTACAAGGTTCTTAATGGGGTTTTTTCTTTTAAACCATTTGGATTCAAAAAATGCTCCTAATGGAAGTATAAAAAATGCAACAATAGGAAGTAAGAATCTACTTCCCCATGCTCCGAATGCTTGCCAATAATCATATTTTGCATAGAAAATGATATAAAAAAATATAGTCAGGATAAAAAGTATGGATAAAAGATTATCCTTTCTGTGAAATAATTTCCAGAAAAAAACAGAAACTATAGCAACAGGTATATAAAAAAATATTCCCCATGCGGGGCTCATTAGAAGTCCATATATACCAAGAAGAAATGGAGTGGTAAAGAGGTTATTCATTGAACCATAACCTGTTTTTAGGATTGAACCAAATGCCATATAATTATAATAAAAAATGGATATTAAAAATGGAGAAATAGCTGTTATTAGTATTATTAAATTTTTACATAATTGTTTAGGTAAACACATTTTAAAATTGGATAAAAGCAAATATGCGATAAGCAAAGGAAATAATATGATACAGGTCAATCTGGTTATTATTGCAAAGCCAAAACATAATCCAGATATAATTAACCATCTTTTTCTTTCGCCTCGAACATATAAATACATTGTAAAATATGATGCCAAAATAAAAAGAGCTACTTGAGATATATCCATAGAGTCTTTTGCGTAAACAAAAGTATAATTTCCAAAGCCATATATTAAACTGAGAAAGACTGCATTTCTGACAGAATATCCCAAATTTACTCCGAAGAGAAACACTACTACACAAGTAAGTGCAGTTATCATTACATTCAATAAAGAAACCATAAACTCCTTAGTGTATTCCTCATTTAGATTTGGAATGATAAAAGAGATAGATTTACCTACCAGATACAATGGAATTGCTAATATACTTTGCCCAATTCCCCATTGTGAGTAGCACTTCTCACCTGATCTATGAAATCCAAAATATCGCTCTGTAGTCCAAATTCGATGTTCTTCTACAATACTTTTCGTTACCATATACCTTCCGAATCCATCTACACTATATATATGTCCAGATTGAATCAACATATATGTACCTGAACAAAAAACAAAAAGCATTAAAGATAACAGAAATAGATTGTTTTTAGCAGGATTCTTTATGATATTCACGCTCTGCATTTACCTTCCAGATATTATTCTTTGCTCTTAATTACATTTACAATACTGAATTCAACCAGCAAGTGCAACGCTCCTTTCTTTTTCTAAGACTTCCAATGGTGTTTGATAATTCAAGCACTTCCTTGGTCTATTATTAAGCCAATCTTCAATCTCTATGATTTCTTTTTC
>JAUVIV010000147.1 GCA_030592575.1 bacterium
AAAGAAGGGAAAGAAAAAGAGAGAGCAATGGCAATGTATGGAATAGCGAGTATACTTTGCTATCGTGGTTTTTACAAAAAGGCGTTAAAAGTGGAAGAAGAAGCACTTGAATTAATTGAAGCAAAAGATGTAGGGAACGGGCATCTAAAAATCAGGATGTTAAATGATATTGGTGCCTCTTATTACTATTTAGCGAATTACAGTAAGGTGATTTTAGTAATTTCTGAAGCTTTAACATTATGTAAGAAACTTGGACATCCTCTGGAAGAGAGGAAATTAATAAACAATTTACTGACTTGCTATCTGAAACTTGGTGAACATGAGAAAGTTATTGAAGCAGGTAAACGAATTATTAAAAAAGAGGAAAACAATCCCACATATTCTTTGCCTTACCTTTATCTCAATCTTGGATATACTTATGTATTAAAAGGAGAATTTAAGCGTGCCAGAGATTTATTTAAAAAAACACTTAAACTCAGCAAGAGTTTCAATAACAAACGAGGAATAAATATTACTTTCAACCATCTCGGATATTTAAATCTTGTGATGGGAAATTATGAGCAAGCTCGCTTATATTACAAAAAAGCATTGAGACTTAATATAGAGAGAGTAGAAGAGACAATAAATCAAGATGTATTAGGCGAAATAAGTCAGAGCTATTTATTTGAAGGAGAACTTACAAAAGCGGAAGAGTATATTAAGAAAATATTTATCAAAAAAGAATTCTCGAATAAAGACTCTTTTTTAATCACAAAAGGGGAAATAATGCTTGAGTTCGGAAATTTTAGCGAAGCAAAGAGAATCCTTAAATTAGCTCTTAATCGCATTGTTAAGCATCAGAGTAAGTTTGACCTTATGCTTGTTCATTGTGCTTTTGCAAAACTTTACCACAAGAGATGGATTCGTGAAGGCACAATACATTGTGCTCTTACCTGTGAACATCTAAAAAAAGCTCTTGAACTTTCCAAGAATAATATCTATCACTTTGCTATAATCAAAATAGGAAAAATAGATTCTTCTTTACTTCAATTTGCTATAAAGAACAAGATTGAAACTCGATATGCCAGATTTTTGCTTAAGGAGTTTAAGTCGCAATTTGGAGTACAATATGATTTAGTAATAAGTTTTTTTGGTGGATTAAAAATCAAAATAAAAGGTAAAGTGGCAAGTGAAAAATGGAGAACAGAGAAGGCAAAATCTCTCTTCTGTTATTTTTTATTTAATAGAAAAAAGAGAATCTCTCGGGATAAGTTAATCGAACTTATGTGGCCAGAAAAAAGTTCTTTCGAAGCACTACATGTTTTACATACAACCATTTATTATATTCGAATGGCGGTTAATTCATTTGATAAGAAAAAAATACCGTTTATTTATTATAAAAATGAATGTTATGAAATAAATCCCAATTACAAAATTTGGCTTGATTTTGACGAATTTGATAGATTGTTAAGGGAGGCACGTGTACATAAAAGAGAAGGTGAAGAAAATATTTCAATAGAGAAATATGAATCAGCAATTAATCTTTATCATGGGGAGTTTCTTGTAGAGCTGTATGATATATGGTCTGATGATAAAAGACTGTTTTATAAAGAGCAGTATCTAAGAGTATTGGATAAATTGGCCACCTTTTATATGAAAAAAAATGATTTCAACAAAACAATTGAATATTGTAAAAAGATAATAAGTGCTGATGCATTTCGTGAAGATGCATATCAAAAGGCAATAAAATCTTATATGGAAATAGGACATCGCAGAGCGGCTTTTAAATTATACGAGCAGTTAAAAAAAGTCTTAAAAGAAGAACTGAATGTAGAACCGTCTTCGGAAATAAAAAAACTTATTCATAAGCAAAATCACTTTCCCTCTCCAATTTAGATAATTGTTGAGAATTCGTTGAGAATTTTGAGTATAATATACTTTAGTTGAAATATATACAAAAATGCAAGAAGTATTTGATATAGAAATAAGGAGGACAAAATGGAGGTTTTCTTAGCATTACTTATTTTTGGACAGACTTACGCTGATACTACATGGACTATGTATGGAGGAACTCTTGAGAACACACATTTTCAAAAGATGGTAGGTGCTATGGAAACTGCACCTTATGTTAAATGGTCATATATATCAACTAATAGTATAGGGATAGAAGCCCGTGGTGCAGCAGTGGCAGATGTAGATAATGATGGAGCAATGGAGGTCGTAATTGGAAGTGCTGGAAGTGTGGGACAGAAGGTTTACTGTTTAGATGGAGTAACCGGTTTGGTAAAATGGAGTTATGGAACATTTTATGGTTATTATTCTTCTGCAACAATAGCAGATGTTGATGGTGATATGGCAATGGAAGTGGTAATCGGAAATTATGATGGTAAAGTATATTGCCTAAATGGAGTAGCCGGGACATTGAAATGGAGTTATAATACAGGTGGTCGTGCGAACTCTTCTCCAGCAATAGTAGATGTAGATGGAGATGGAAATATGGAGGTTGTGACTGGAAGTATAAATAGTGGAGTTCACTGTTTAAATGGAGTAACCGGTGCGGTTAAGTGGAATACTGGAATAGGAAGTATTGATTATTCTTCTCCAGCAATAGCAGATGTGGATGGCAATGGAAATATGGAAGTTATAATTGGAAGTAGAAATGGTGGGGTTTACTGTTTAAATGGAGTAAACGGTTTAGTAAAATGGAGTTATGCAACAGGAGATGAAATAGAGTCTTCTCCAGCGGTAGCAGATGTGGATGGTGATGGAGCAATGGAAGTCATTATTGGAAGTGATGATAACAAAGTTTATTGTTTGAATGGAACAAACGGTTTAGTAAAATGGAGTTATACAACGGGAGATGATGTATTATCTTCTCCGGCAGTAGCAGATATGGATAGAGATGGAAATATAGAAGTTGTGATTGGAAGTAATGACGGTAAAGTTTACTGTTTGGATGGAGTAACTGGTTTGGTAGAATGGAGTTATTATGCAGGAGGTGGTATTCATCGTGGTATATCGGTTGCAGATTTAGAAGGAGAAGTTTCAGGGGAATGCAATCTTGAAGTCCTTATTCCTAATCTTAGTCGTAATTATCTTACCTGTCTTAATGGAGAAAATGGGTCGGTTTTGTGGACAAAACAGTTAGATAGTGATGTTCATGATATAACTATTGCAGATATTGATGATGATGGGTGCGTAGAATTAGTAGTTGGAACCCAGAATGGTAGTAAAATCTGGGCACTGGATGATGTGGGGAATCGTAGTGATTGTAAGTGCGATACTTCTTCCAATAATATAGAAGAGAAAGGTTATCCTTCACAAAACGGAATTGAATTCAGGTCTATGGGCAAAGGAATTTATCTCTTCACTCCAAATGCAATACAAGTAGATATCAATGTTTATGATGTATCCGGTAGCTTAGAACAAACAATTTACAAAGGTATCCTAAACAAAGGCGGGCACACGTTTATGCCAAACATAAAAAGTAGTGGTGTTTATTTTGTTACTCTTCAGAGTCGTAATTTTAAACAGAGTTTAAAGTTAATAAGATTCTAAAAGCTTATTATAAGCCGGAACGTAAACATAAAAGGAGGTAATTGTGTATAAAATATTATCAGCCCTAATGCTTTTTTTATCTACGCAAGTAATTCACGCAGATAATTGGCAACTTACAGGAAGTGTAGTTATGAATAGAAGATATGGATACGGTTCAGCTTTGCTTACAAATGGTAAATTTC
>JAUVIV010000141.1 GCA_030592575.1 bacterium
AAAAGAAATCATAGAGATTGAAGATTGGCTTAATAATAGACCAAGGAAGTGCTTGAATTATCAAACACCATTGGAAGTCTTGGAAAAAGAAAGGAGCGTTGCACTTGCTGGTTGAATTCAGTATTGCCATTTTTATCCCTTGAAAAAAACAACTAATATGTGTGATAGTAAAAAACAGGAAGTATAATGGAAAGAAGAAACCCCTCACTGTTAATTTCTAAGTAAGGGGTTTTGATTTACTGAACAAAGATTAAAACTGTTCTTCATCAAAGAACAAATTGACATACTGAACTCCGGAGGATTTACGCAAATCTTTTGTGAAATTCTGACTTTTATCTATATCTTTTAATTTAACATAATAAGATAATTCAAGTAAATCTTCTTCGCTAATAGATTTTACATTAATTATAGTATGTTTCTTGCAATATTTATCAAGAACAGCTTGATAAGGAGGTTTTTTGTCGTTGCTGGAAAGAAAGTTGAATTGAAGAAGATACTCCTCTTTTCTTGGCATAGAAAGTGTTGATTTTGAGAAAAGATAAATAGCTCCTCCTACAAAGAAAGTTCCGATAAAAGCAATGCTATAAAGTCCAACACCTGCTGCCATTCCCATAGCTAATGCGAAAAAGAGATAGATTATATCTTGTATATTTTTAACAGCTGTTCTGAAACGTATTATAGACATTGCTCCAACAAGACCAAAGGCACGTGCTAAATTATTACCAATCACCGTTATCACTATTGCTGTTATCATAGATAACAATACAAGTCCATTAACAAAACTGATGGAATATCCGGGACCTTGATAAGAACGACGATATACCCATGATATTAAATATCCGCAAATAAATGCTACTAAAATATTCATAACAATTCCCAATCCGGTTTTAGTTGGAAATGAGACAATACTTTGAAGTTCTTCAAACATTTTATACCTCCTTTTATTCTTTTTAAAAATTAACAAACCTAAATATGTCCGAAACTACGAGAAAATTTTCTTGCCATTCGGTGTGAATCTATGCAAATAGTGTATTTGGAAAGAGCTAATCTCTGTAATTTATATCTTATTATTATCGATTTTATCCATGATGGCAAACAATTTCTGTGAAATTTTACTTCAAAAATAAAATTATGAGGCATAGCATATTTTATATCTTCATTTATGTAAAGCAGATCAAGTGAAGGATATAACAGACTACGGATATTCTTGTCGAATGTCATACGCAAAGATTGGTCAAATTTACTATAGAAAGCCTCTCTATCATAAATGACGAGGACAATTGGAAATAATTTTTTACGATGATAGTTGTATAAAAATCGTTTTGCATTTGCCTCCTCTTTACTGTCTTTTTCAAATGGAATTCCTTGAGTATTAAATCCATTGTTTGAAAATAATGCTTTTGCTTGACTCCATTTGAGCGGAGCTCTATTCTTTGAAATGAAATCTTCGTATTTTCTTTTTATTTCTAAAAATACAATACTATTTTTTTCACCTGAGTTGTAACCGCGTATTCGAAATTTTTTCTTTGTTTTGAATCCCTCTATTTTTTCCTCATAGCAAGCAAATGTTTTCGTGTCGTAGTAAACACTTCTCACGGTATATTGTTTGTCTTTCCGATTTTCCGAATATTTATCAAGACGAATGTATGGTTTCATTTCATTGCGAAGCTCATTAACTAATCTTCTTGGAACCAAATATTTATATTCTTTTCTTCCCATAATTTAAGTCATTATCCTACCAAAAGAGACAGAACAGAAGACTATTGGACTATCGGACAATCCGACCAAATATCTATCTCATCAATGTCAACTTTTTTGTTTCGTTATAATCATCTGTTACAAGTTTTACAAAATAGATACCTGATGCCAGTTCTTTTGCATCAAATTGGACATTATAACTTCCGGCATCTTTCGTTCCACTTACTAATGTCTTAATTATTCGTCCGGTAATATCGTGAATAGTTAATCGGAAATCGTTACTTGTTTGATTTTCGTTTAAAGAATAATGTATAACGGTCTTTCGAGTAAATGGATTTGGGGAAATTTGTTCCAAAACAAATTGCTTTGGCATCTGAGATGGATTCTCTTCAATCTTAAGAGTATCGTTAAGATAATCTAAACTATATCTTTTTGCATTTGTTGCTTGACCACCACAGTTATGTTGCCAAACGTTTTCTCCTGCGGATGTTACTTCAAATAAATGTCCACTTGTTCCTTCACAAATGAGTGTATTTCCATTAGGCAAACGAGACGCTCCGGAAAGGTGATTGGAATAAAATGTTCCGGGATCTGAGTAAGTCCATGAAGGTTCAGAGGGTCCAAATGCAGAATCTGTTGCTATATAATAGTTGTAACCATCAACAGGAGAAACAATTTCGTCAACACTGGAATAATCATTTGAACTACCCACTCGATTACCATTATTAAAAAGAATTATATTTCCTTCACTAGGTAGCCCCGGATCAATCCAATTCACACCATGAACAACGTAAATATGTCGATCAGATGCATCTCCCCTATTATATGCCTGTGGATTACCCCAGCGGTAAAGAATATCACCACCCATACCACTATTTCCACCAGTATGACCAGTCGCTTCTTCAGTGGTAGTACTATGGTCAATTATATAAATTTCATGTTGTTGATGAGAACTGAAAACAATTTGGTCAAGAGTCTCGTTATAATCTATTCCGTTTGCATGTATCCAATCTCCGCATCCGGGCGGTCCATGTGGAGAGCCAAAGTTTATATTCATTAATTCAGGATGGTCAGCTATTACGCCATAATTAGGCTTTAGGGAATCAATATCTTGAATCAAATGGTCCCAAATGCGCCATTCCCAAACAATACTGTCATTGCTGGGATTTACTTCCACAATCTCAGTTGGCCACATTTCTCCACTTATTGATTCACGACCCATTGCAATAGCTTCTGCTTGAGTTTTTCGTTCCCAAGCAATTATTAAAACATTACCATTTGGCATTGGTTCTATATCATGATGCTGGTGATGGTCATCATCTAAATATCGATAATCCCATAGAACGATACCATTCCATGCAATTAATTGAATCTTGCCACCAGTACCTCCATTATTCATAGGAGGATTAGAAATCTTGGATGCACGTAATAATGTACTATCCGGAAATAAATATTGATGACTTGACGGAGATGCATCACATAACCAAGAATGTACTGTTTTCCCGTCCATATCAATTAGTTTGGCGGTTGTGTTATTTAGGACATTATATAATGTATATCCTTCGTACGCTTCTTGTGCCATTACTGAACATCCCAAGGAAATCAAACTTGCTATAATTCTTACTTTCATTTTTTTCTCCTTTATTATTATCTATTTCACCAAGATTAGTTTCTTGGTGGTTTCATACTTATCTGCTACGAATTTAACAAAATAAATCCCAACTGTTAAGTCTTTTGCATCAAAGCTGACATTGTAACTTCCAGCTTCCTTTTCTCCAGTTGCTAATGTTTTAACTATTCTACCGGTAACATCATAAATTTTTAATGATATTTTACTTTTGACAGGTAAATGATATTTGATGATTGTAGAATTAGTAAAAGGATTCGGAAAATTTTGTTCAAGAGCAAATTGTTTCGGCATACGAGATGGATTTTCCTCAATACCAAAACCGCTGTCATTCTCTGCTGAAAAGGTAGGAGACATCGCAATGAATAATCCTGTTCCATTAAGATAACGTCCTGTACTAATATCCGCTGTTTGCTGTCCAAAAACCACTCCATCAATTATTGTTTGACTTGGCTCAGATAATATTATTTCTTCGCCAAAGCCGGATAATTTGAAATTAGCATGTAAGCCGGTTTCCAGTATCACAAGTTCAATGACAAAGTGCAACGCTCTGATATAATGACAAGAGAAGAAAGGAGGTCAGAGCAAAATGCACAGGAAATACAAACATTTAACAAAAGAGGAGCGAGATATACTTGCTGTCCTA
>JAUVIV010000055.1 GCA_030592575.1 bacterium
GCAACTTGTGAGATAACATGGAACGGAAGAGACAATGAAGGCAAAAAGGTGAAGGCAGGAGTTTATTTTTATAAGATGAATTCTGAAAAGCATGAGAATATAGGGAAGTTTGTAATTCTGAAATAAGCTTGAGATATTTTAATTTTTTAGAAATTTTTGAATGTGTCTGGTAAATTTACAGTAGCAGATAATCTTTATATTCGTTGTGTTTAGTTGATAAAATTAGAGAAATAGGAGGAGAGATGAAAAATATAGTTATTGGGATGTTTATAAGTTGTGCAATGATTTTGTCAACACTAAGTTTTGCTCAAGTTACGGTCATTGATACTATTGATGTTGAATCAAAGCCTATTGATGTTGGAGTAAATCCAGTTACTAACCTCATATATGTGGTACATTACACTCTTAATGAGGTTTCTGTGATTGACGGGACAACTAATGAGGTTATAAAGACAATATCAGTTGGTCATCTTCCTCATGGTATTGCGGTGAATTCAGTAACAAACCGAATTTATGTGGAGAATTCCGGTAGTCATAATGTTTCGGTAATTGATGGTTCGAGTAATACGCTTATAGCTACAGTACCAGCTAATTTGGAACCTCATGGAGTTACGGTAAACACAACAACTAATCGTGTATATGTGTCAAATTGGTTTGGTGATGATGTTACCGTGATTAATGGTGCAACCAATGGTAAAATAACTTCAATATCGGTTGGTGATCATACTAATCGTATTGCAGTTAATTCAGTAACCAACCGAATTTATGTGGGCAATTGGTATGACAAAACTCTTTCCGTGATTGATGGTGCCGCCGATTCAGTTGTAAAAACGATAATAGGAGTAGGGCATTGTGATGGTATTGCTGTGAATCCTGAGACTAATCGTATTTATGTAACGGCTAATTATACCAGTGCTGTTACTGTTATTAACGGAGCAACTAATGGTAAAATAGGGTCAATAAGTACCGGTTCGGATCCTTATCGTGTTGCGGTAAATCCAGTTATCAATAGAGTCTATATAACAAATGGTTCTTATGAATATGGTACAGGTGGAAATACTGTTACTGTAGCTAACGGAGCAAATAATACGGTTGCAGGTACCATAACGGTAGGTAATGGACCTAAGGGTATTGCGGTGAATCCCAACAATAGCCTTATTTATGTTTGTTGTTATACAGATGGAACGGTTTGGGTTCTTTGCGATGAGCTGGGAATAGAAGAAAATTCAAGATTTAATTTATCCGAGAGAGAGAAAAGCATAGAATGTAATGTTTATCCGAATCCGGCACAAGCTAATGTTAATTTTACCTTGCAGTTAAGAGGTTTTAGAATCAATGATGCAGTATCAAAGCAGTGTGATTGTATTAATATAGACATTTATGATATAAGTGGGCGATTGGTTAAAAATTTTCCAATATCTTCTGCCAAATATAGAAAGTCTTCAGGAAGTAATGCTACTGTAAGTTGGAATTGTAAAAACAATGAAGGCGAGAAAGTAAAAGCAGGTATATATTTTTATGATGCAAAATATGAAGGACTTGAAAGTAAAGGAAAATTTGTGATTATGCTTTAGTATTGCATTATGATTCAGTTATTGCTAATTATTTGTGAAATTTAACTTTGTTCTCGGTATTTGAGAAAAATATCCCCTTAAAAATCTTCTTATTTGTTTTTATATTCTGTTTCGACAGATGTTTCCAATAATAAAATTAGAAAGTAATGCTTTGCTATTTTAGGAAATAGATTGAGTATAGAAGAGATGACAGAGCAAGTAATAATATTATTATAAAAAATATTAAGTTTTGGGGAACTTTTCGGGTGAGTTTTTTATCTAATGTAATGAAAGGAGGTGAAAAAGATGAAGAAGATTTATAAAAATAGTAATGATAATAACCGTCTCTTATGGAGACACAAATGGAGGTGTGAAATGAAGAAGTTTTTAGCAATCGTGGCTCTTGTTATCCCACTTGCATTGCAAGCGGTGGATGATGAGACAGTAGTTAGACCAAATCGTCAGATTAAGGTGAAGGTATTACCAAATCCTGCCTTAATCGCTCCAGGAAGCTCAATTCGTTTTGAGGCAAAAGTTGTTGACTCATTGGGCAATCCATTACCTGCAAAGATAGAATGGAAGGTTACTCCTAAAAAATTAGGTAAAATTGGACCTAATGGACTTTTCGTTGCTGCAAAACATGAAGGTAAAGGAATAGTTAGAGCAATAGTAAGAACGAATGCAGGACAAAGTGTTGGACATGCTCTTGTTCGGGTGAACCGAGAAGGTACTAATCAGGGTATCGTAGTTAAGGTAATGCCGAAACGTACTTTTGTGAAAGTAGGAGAGGACAGACAGTTTAAGGTAAAGGTATTTGGTCCAAACGGAGAGTTAATAGAAGATGCGAAACTTATATTTAAGGTTGCTCCTCGTGATATGGGTAGGATTACACAAAACGGATTATTTACTGCTGGCAAAGAACGTGGAAAATGCAGAATCATAGTTCTTGCAAAAAGTAATGATTTTGAAGGTATTGGAACTGCACTTGCGATTATTGGGGATCCCGAGAGACATCTTCCTGTGAGAATACGACCAAAACATGTAGCTCTTAAACCTCAAGGAACCCAGAAATTTGATTATAAAATACTTGGGCCATCTGACTCAGTAGATGTTGCTTCTAAGGCAAAGTGGAGAGTTATACCAAAAGAATTTGGAACTATAACTTCGGATGGTGTTTTTACTGCAGGTAAAAAACCAGGTAAATGTTTTGTTGTAGTTGCTGTAAAGTTAGGTGATAAAGTCGGAATAGACCGTGCTGTTGTTGTTATAGGAAGACCAAGACGGATACAGGTGAAAATCTATCCTAAACATGCGATTGTTGAGCCAAATGGGATGTTTAAATTTCACGCCCTGACGTTTAACGAACAGGGTAATCCTGTGAACTTACCTCTTAAGTGGGTAGTAAATCCTAAAGAAGCAGGTACGATTACTCCAGATGGACTCTTTGCTGCTGGAGACAAACCTTGTAAGTATGAGGTAATTGCGATTGTACCACCTAAGTTTGGTATTGGTAAAGCTGTTGCCAAGGTAATTGTTCAAAAGAAATTTATAGTTAAGATTGCACCAAGGCAAGCATTTATTAAGCCAACTGAATCGCAGAAATTTGAAGCCAAAGTATTTGACCAACAAGGTAATCCTGTTAATATAAAAGTGAAATGGTTAGTGGCTCCCGGAGAAGCAGGTACAATTACCCCAGAGGGGCTATTTACTGCTGGAGACAGACCTTGTAGGTGTAAGGTTATTGCATTTATACCTCCTCAACTTGGACTTGGCAGAGATGTTGCCAATGTAATTATTCAGCGGAAACTCATAGTTAAAATTAGTCCACAACAAGCAGCTGTCCCAGTAGGTCGTACTCAGTTATTTAAAGCAGTAGCATTTGATGAAAACGGAGGGATGGTAAATGTTACATTTATATGGAAAGTTATGCCACTTGAAGCAGGTAGAATTAATCAGGATGGAGTATTTAAAGCCGGTGATAGACCTTGTTTATGCAAAGTGGTTGTAGCGGTAGATCCTCGTGATGGTATTGGACAAGATGTTGCTGGAGTAAAGATTACAAATTAATTTAGAACGGAGATTTATCTTCTGTATTGTAGGGGTGGTTTTTGAACTGCCCCTACATTTTTATTAGAAAGTTTTTTTAAGCCGTATAGTAAAAATATTTTCTTCGTAATTATATTCTGTACTTGAATAATCTTTGTTAGATATTCCTTTATATTCTAAATTAATTAACTTTATTAGTTCTATCTCAAAATCAAAGGTTTGAGATAGCGTTGTATTTATTCCCAGACTATCTAAGCTTTCATTTCTTCCATGTCCTCCTTTTATATTCAGTTTGTTTTTGAAAATTTCATAACTGCAATCTCCTCTAAAGGAATTACTACTGCTACTAAACCCATAGCTTAGGGAAATAGCCCCTCTATTAAAAGCAAAGCGATTACCGAAAGTAAAGCTTGTTGAGTTTTCAATCATTGAGTGAATAATATAAGGAGTAAATTTCCAGAATGTATAATTTAAAGAAGTATAGAAGTTGTATTTTAATGTATCATAAGTGTCATAAACCTGATAAACTTCGTATGTGCCGTTGTAGTACATACTTTTATAGGAAGAAGATAATTCACTTATAAATTCCTTTTTACCGGCTTCAAGATATGGATTTCCCATAGTATAATAACTTTTGCCTATATTATTATATGTAAGTTTAGTATCTATTAATTTATTTTCAAGTTCTACAAATATATTATATGCAATTCCAATAGTATCTTCCGGTATATTTTCTTGAAAAATATAGGAAGGTATATTATGAGTTTTGCTCGTACTATATTCAGCTCCTATAGAAAGATTTTTAAGTAAAGGATATTCAAAATTTCCTGCAATAAGGTAATTTCTTATCGGTGATTCAATGAGAGAACTTTCTAAAAAATGAGATTCAATTTCTAACGAGCTGGAGTCGTCATATCCATAAAAACAACTAATCCCGAGTTTTGTATTCCATAGTTTCCATCTTACACTTCCTCCGAATAAATATTGTGTATAATTACCACTAAAAGTTGTATCAACAAGAGTATCTATAAGAGTATCTACGAAAATAGTATCAATAATGGTATTAAGAGTATCTACAAAGATAGTATCAACCATAATAAAGGTATCAATAAAAGTATCTATAGAAATAGTAGTATCTTTATGTTCTGTTTCTCCTGCAAGTAATTCTACATCAAAAGGGAGTGAAGTCGTGTTTAGTTGAATGCCTCTTGGAGATGCCATATATAAAGTAAGTAAAGAACCCATAGGGTATATATCTCCAAGTGATACTTTTAGAATAGGAGCTTCAATTTCTAAATTAAAATTGGTAGTTTCTTCGTAGTATAGCCAGAAAGAAAATGGTAGGTAAAAAACTCCACTTGTATATATATCAAAAGGTAGATGAAAACCAGGTGAATAAGGTAAATAATCAGTATCGATAGAACCATTGTAAGTTGCATATTGTAAGCCAGTATTTATGTGACCATGAATATATTTATCAGATACAACAGAGAATGTGTGAGTAGTGGATATATCCTTGATTATTGTTTCTAAAGTATGTTTTCCCATTTTCAAGTTTTGTTCAGGTTTGTAATATATAGAATAAGGTGTAATTTCACATCTTTGAGTTATGTTAATTCCATCCAAAAACATAGAACAAGTAGAAATGTCTGTTACTTCGTTGGTAAAGCAGAGAACTATCTCCGGTTTCTTGTTGTTTATAGATTCATAAGGTTCAGGAGTTATAAGCTCAACCACCTCTTCTTTTTCTATAACTGTAATTTTATATTCAGGAGACCGTATAGTTTTATTATTGCGGGTCTTAACCATAATGCTATATCTTACGTAAGGCGGGTTTATGAATTCTGAAGGAATAGTAAAAAGTAGATTTTGTTTATCTTTTTTAACATTAATAACACTCTCTTCTACCAATAAATGTGCTGTTATAATTTCTTCTGAGGTAGTTATATGAATGTTAACCGGATTGTTACTATAGATTTGTTTTGGTGGAGTATGTATAATTTCAAAAACAAGAGGGAATATAATGCTTATTAATAGAAAAGACATCTTAGTTGGGAAATATGTTTCTTGAAAATGTTTCCAAAAAGACAACGATATTTAAATTTATATGTACCAAAATATGATAGATTTAATAATTATGACAGAAAGGGATAAGTACAAAATATTTTATCCCCCTATATCTAATTTTCTAAAAATTTGTTTTACTTCAATACTATTGTTTTGCTAATACAAGTAGAATTGTTTGCCTTGAGTTTCACAAAGTAAATTCCGTATGGTACTTTTTCCCCAGATTTATTTGTGCTATTCCATGCGATTTCGTGTTTCCCTGATTTGAAATTTCTATTTGTAAGTTGACGTACTAATTTACCAGCTATGTCATAAATACTGATATTAATTCTACTGGCATTTGGAGTGCAAAAATTGATAGATACATTATCTCTAAATGGATTAGGCGAGATAGTCATATCCAATTTTTCTCCTGTTTTTGGTAATATTTCTTCGGTTCCCATTTGATAGAATCCATCTATTCTGTACACTTTAGCAGGCGAGAAAGTATTGACCCAATATTTACCTGCATAAGGATGAACTTCAACGGCTCTGCCATTGGCTTCAGGAGTTCTCTTGTGATGCGATGAAACCAATGAGCCACTTCTTGTAATCTCGTAAATACAGGTTGAATCAAGAGTGGGGTCCGAAACGCTTCCGGAAAACCATGTATAATATAAAATTAAACTACCTCCATCAGGTCCTTTAGGCTCAAAAGCTAATCCGCGAGCTCCGACTGCACCAAGAGGAGCTTCTGGAACAGGGATTGGGAAGAGAGAGACTACAGTACCAGAAGTAGTTATTTCATATATTTCATGGGCATTTCTGTCAACAGCCCACAGGTTTGTTCCATCAAAAGTAAGTCCCGTAGGATATTGAGTAGCAGGTGAATTGAACGAGGTAATAACTGCACCATTTGAAGGATTAACTTTGTAAATCCTTTTTGGATTACAACTATGAACCCAAAGATTTGTTCCATCCCAGGCTATACCTGTACACATTGTATCATTGGTTGGTGTAGGTATTTGACCAAGTACAATACCTGTTGCGGCATTAATTTTGGTTATATTTGTCGAACGCCAGTCCACACCCCATAAGTTTGCTCCATCAAAAGCTAATCCGTATAAATAGGTTATAGGAGCGTCTAATTCATCTTTGTATCCTATGTTTATTGTGATGCTAATATCTCTGGAATAACCACCGTCGGCTGTAACATGTAAGGTAAACAACACATCGTGTGCGGAAGTACCAGAGGTTGCGGTTGCCTTGAATGGAGTTGAATTGCTTGACGTACCATCTTGTGTCATTGAACCGAAATTAAATGTTGCATCGGTTATAGTAATATAAGAATCAGTAGTTGAAAGCGTACCAACAACATTTGTAAAGTTTTGTCCCTTAGCTTTGAGAGTAGTGAGAATATCAATAGTCTCTCCGGGATCCCAAACACCATTGTCGGGGTCATTGAATATATAAGTATCTAAATTTACACATTGAGCTTTTTCTGCTACCTGATGTATTGGCCATGTTGGAGCTTGTGCTCTCCATTGAAACTGACTCTCGGTTGAGCCCCATGAATTTTTAATCAACCATGCGGATGGTGACCATCCACAGAGAACGACTGAATGGGCTTCTTTAACATCTCTTCCCATAATAGGCTCATAAATTCCACTTTTGTAATAGAAAAAATCCTCTTTTATATCTATAATAACAATAACAGGTCCATTTTCTGCGACATCTTCTTTTACAGCTTCGGTGATTGTTTCGCTACTGCCCCAACCAATAGCTTTTGTTATTCTTGATTCCCAATCGGTACATCTGTTCCCACAAGGTGCTCCACTGATTCTGTCTTTTGCTATGTATGGATAGCAGGCCTCGTCCGTAACTCCTACATCTACTAAGTACTGAGATGCACGACCTCCGCTTCCTCCATTACATCCATAGTTGGTCATATCACAAGAAACCACAAATTGTTCCGAAAGATTAGGACTATATCTATCATCAGGTTCATTATTGGCAATTTTTAAACGAGCTTCAAAAGCACCAATTGCTCCGAAACACCAACAACTCCCACATTGTCCTTGACTTTTAGGCTGAGTCATCCAATCATGCCCATCTACATTTCGCCAGTCCAAGTCTGAAGGTGCTTTACGTGATTTCTTTGTGGTATTGCGAGTTTTTTCGTTGAAAGATTTTTTAAATACCGGAGGTATAGTATTGCATAACTTTTGTTTCTCTTCCCATGAAAGTCCGGAAACTTCAGTTTCACCTGCAACCCATGGATATCCTCTTTTATGAAGCTCTTCTTGAAGAGCTTTCAAATCTAATGCATTTGCTGTATGTACACATACAAGTAATATTAACGATATTCCCAAAAAGCACCAATTTTTTTTCATAACGCCCTCCGTAGTTATTGGTTAGTCAGCAATGTTTGTCAATTTTATTCTTTTGTTAAAATTAGATGATTTTAACACTGCAAAATAAATACCACTACTCTTTATCTTAGGCATAAATGTATGCCTACCCTTGCTCAAAATACCTTTATAAATTGTTTGCTCTAATCTACCGGATACATCATAAACATTTATATCTACTTGAATGGCATTCGGAGTGAAAAGATAAATTCCTTTACCCATAGCTTTAAACTCTAAGTTATTAGTATTAGGCTTTCTATTTTCTTCTATATTTGTTGAATGTACATCATCCAGTGCCCAAATTGTAGAATCACCTTGAGTTCCAATGATTAATTCTACGCACCCATCATTATCAATATCTGCAATAATTACATCGTGAATATCAAAGGCTAACTTTTTTACCCATAAAATGGATCCGTCCTCTCCATTGAGGCAGACAAGAGAATCCGTTCTGGCACTGGGAAGAAGAACTTCAAGCTTGAGTTCCCCGGAGAGATATCCATCTATATCTGCGATTGATATGCCTCTATGAATTTTACTACTTGTAGGATAACTCCATTTCACAGTACCGTCTATTCCATTCAAGCAGTAAGCAGTACTGTCATGACTTCCAATTATAACTTCTATATTTCCATCAAGATTAATATCTGCTATTGCCGGAGAAGAATATACTCCATGTCTTGTTGGATAACTCCATTCTATTCCGCCGGTTATTCCATCAAGACAGTAAACTTTGTTATCTAAGCTTCCGAACACGACTTCCATATTTCCATCTACATCTACATCTGCTATTGCCGGACAAGAATGTATCATATCTCCTGTTAGATAACTCCACTCCACTCCACCGGTTATTCCATCAAGACAGTAAACTTTGGCATCTTCACTTCCGATTATTATCTCTATATCTCCATCACCATCTACATCTGCTATTGCCGGAGAAGAATATATCCAATCTCCTGTTTGATAACTCCACTCCACTATGCCGGTTGCTCCATTAAGACAATAAACTTTAGTATCCATACTTCCCGCAACAATTTCTATATCACCATCACCATCTACATCTGCTATTATCGGAGAAGAATATATCTGAGCTCCTGTTGGATAACTCCATTCCACTCCACCGGTTATTCCATCAAGACAGTAAACTTTATGGTCATAATTTCCAAACACAACTTCCATATTTCCATCTCCATCTACGTCTGCTACTACTGCACCACAAGCTTCTACATCCTTTCCTGTTAAATAAGACCATTTAACATAAGGTTCAAATTGCATAGCTCCCATCATTTTTTGAAAATGCGTGTTCTCCAGATTGCCGCCGTACATAGTCCATGTAGTATCAGCATAAGTTATTGGTATTTGCCCAAAAATAAATAATGCTAAGAAAATCTCCATTTTGCCCTCCTATTTTTTTTAGAATCTTATCATCTTTAAGCTTTGTTTAAAGTTATGACTTTGAATGGTAACAAAATAAACACCACTACTTTTTATATTAGGTATAAATGTATGTCCACCTTTGCTTAAAATCCCATTATAAATTGTTTGCTGTAATTTACCGGATACATCATAAACATTTATATCTACTTGTATGGCATTCGGAGTAAAAAGATAAATCCCTTTTCCCATAGCTTTAAATTCTAAATTATTGGTTTTAAATTTTTCATTTTCTTCTACATTGTGAGGTCCGCATTCACAATCATTATGATTTCCTACATCATCAAATGCCCAAATTTTATGTGAATTTTGAGTTCCAAGTACTAACTCTACGCACCCATCATCATCAATATCTGCAATAGTTATATCATGAACATCTCTCATCAATCCGCCTTTTGTCCATAAAACCGAACCATCTTCCCCGTTAAGACAGGTAAGGTAATCATAAGTAACATTAGGAATAAAGACTTCAAGCTTACATTCATCAGAAATCTCTCCATCAATATCTGCAACTGAGATGCCTCTAATAATACTACCTCCTGCATCATAACTCCATTCCAATCCACCGGTTGCTCCATTCAGGCAATAAATTTTGTCTTTACTTCCAAGTATAACTTCTATTACCCCATCTTCATCCATATCTGCTACTGCCGGAGAACCACGTACTGCATTTCCTACCAAACGACTCCATTCTACTCCACCGGTTACTCCATTTAAGCAATAAACTTTACCATCTTCACTTCCGAAAACGATTTCTATCACTCCGTCTTTATCCATATCTGCTATTGCCGGAGAAGAACTAATATTATCTCCTGTTAAGTAACTCCATTTAAGTGTACCGGTTGCTCCAGCAAAGCAATAAAGTTTATTATCATTACTTCCGAATACTACTTCTATATTTCCATCTCCATCAACATCTGCTATCGCCGGTGAAGAATCCATATCTCCCTTTGCAGAACTCCATTTCACATTACCGTTTGCTCCATCCAAACAATAAATAGCCACAAGACTTCTAACTACAACGTCTATTGTGCCATCTCCATCAACATCTGCAATTGCCGGAGAAGTGTACATATAATTTGTTGCTCTATGGGTCCATCTTATTGTACCGTCTGTTCCATTTAAGCAGTAGGTTGTAAAATTGCAACTACTTACGCTTATAACTTCTATTGTACCATTGCCGTCAATATCTGCTGCTGCCGGAGCGGCAAATATTTTACCTCCTGTTGAACGTTGCCATTCCAGTACACCAGTTGCTCCATCAAAACAATAAAGTGACTTGTCACAACTTCCCATAATGACTTCCGTTGCTCCGTCTCCATCAACATCTGCTACTACCGCACCATAGGACTCCACTATACCTCCTGTGGAATAAGACCATTTAACATTGGGTGCGGTCTCCATAGCTCCTACCAGTTTTTGAAAATGCGTGTTCTCGGCATTTCCTCCATACATAGTCCATATAGTATCAGCGTAAGTTACTGGTATTTGCCCAAAAATAAATAATGCTACTAAAATCTCCATTTCTTCCTCCTTTTTTTAAAATTTTATTAACTTTAAATTCTTTTTGAAATTGTGACTCTGAAGAGTAATAAAATAAATACCACTACTTTTTATATTTGGCATAAATGTATGCCCACCTTTGCTTAAAATTCCATTATAAATTGTTTGCTGTAATTTACCGGATACGTCATAAACATTTATATCTACTTGTATGGCATTTGGAGTGAAAAGATAAATTCCTTTTCCCATAGTTTTAAACTCAATTGAGGAATAAGCTTTTGTACTATTTTCTTCTATACTGTTAGAACTATCACATATACAGTCATTATTGTTACCTACATCATCCAGTACCCAGATTTTATTCCAGTTTCGGGTTCCAACTATCAGTTCGGTACATCCATCCATATCAATATCTGCAATAGTTATATCATGAATATCTTCGGCTAATTGTTTTGTCCATAAAACCGATCCATCTTCACCGTTAAGACAGGTAAGCCAATCATCAGTATTGCTGGGAACAAGAATTTCAAGTTTACATTCTCCTGAAACATCTCCGTCTAAGTCGGCAATTGATATACCACGATGAACTTTGCCCCCTGCCAGATAACTCCACTTTATTCCACCTGTTGCCCCATTCAAACAGCAAACTTTATTGCCTTGATTTCCAATCACGACTTCTATGTTTCCATCTTCATTAAGATCTGCCACTGCAGGAGAAGAAGATATCTGACTTCCTGTTGCATAACTCCATTGCATATTACCGGTTACTCCATCCAAGCAGTAAACTTTGTTGTCCCAACTTCCGACCACAACTTCCATTGTACCATCTCCATCCACATCTGCCACTGCAGGAGAAGAATACACATTGTCTCCTGTTGGATAACTCCATTTTATTGTACCGGTTGCTCCATCCAAACAATGTACTTTTTGATCACGGCTCCCGATTACAATTTCCATTCCAGCAATTCCATCTATATTTGCTACTGCAGGAGAAGACATTACCCAATCTCCCGTTACGTAACTCCATTTTATTGTACCGGTTGCTCCGTCCAAACAGTAAACCTTGTTGTCCCAACTTCCGATAATGACTTCCATTCCGGCAATTCCATCTACATTTGCTACTGCAGGAGAAGAAGATACAGTACTTCCGGTTAAATAACTCCATTTCATAGCGCCGGTTGTCCCATCCAAACAATAAACTTTATAGTCCAACCCTCCAATTACAACTTCCATTGTCCCATTACCATCCACATCTGCTATTGTCGGAGAAGAATATACCTCATCTCCTGTTGTATAACTCCATTTTACTGTACCAGTTGCTCCGTCTAAACAATAGACTTTGCTGTCATCACTTCCAATCACGATTTCCATTCCGATAACTCCATCCACATCTGCTACTACTGCACCATAGCATTCTACCCAACTCTCTGTGCAATAAGACCATTTAACAACAGGTGCATCTTCCATAGCACCTACCATTTTCTGGTAATGCGTGTTCTCAAGGTTTGCTCCGTACATAGTCCATGTAGTTTCGGCATAAGTTACTGGTATTTGCCCAAAAATAAATAATGCTACTAAAATCTCCATTTCTTCCTCCTTTTTTTATTGTATTAAAATAATTTTTTTGGTTTCAACTATTTTGTTACTTTCCAACTTACAGAAATATATCCCATTAGGTAAAAGTTTATTATTATCATTTTTACCGTCCCAGAAAACTCTGTAATTTCCAGATTGGGATTTTATACCAAGATGCTTGACCAACTTACCGGCTATATCATAGATATTAAGACTAACTTTTTTATCGATATCCATATAAAAGCTAATAGATATCTTATTCCCTGAGGGGTTAGGTGAGATTGTCAAGCTTGAAAGATGTGTTTTCGGTAATGATTCTTCAATGCCTACTTTATGTCTATAAAATCCTGTTACTTCATAGATTTTATTAGGGTCCCAGCTGTTAACCCAATATATACCTTCCGCAGAATTAACTTCAATTGCTCTTCCATTGGTTGGTGGTGTCTCAAAATGATGATCTGCAACCAAAGAACCATCTCTTGATATTTCCCACACAACCGTTGAATCAAGAGTCTCAGTCCCGGTGTAATGAGTCATAAATAGCAATAAACTACCTCCATCAGGTCCCTTAGGCTCAAAAGCTAAACAACGTGGTCCGTATGAAGGTTTTGGTGCAGGTATATCAAAACTGGTAACCGTGCTTCCTGAAGTTGTTAGTTTATATATTTTATAGGTATCTCTGTCTGTAACCCATAAATGCTCTCCGTCAAAAGTAAGTCCTGTGGGGTATTGAGTAGCAGGTGAATTAAAAGATGTGATGACTGCACCGTTTGAAGAATTTACTTTGTAAATTTTCTTTGTCTCTACATTGTGAACCCACAGATTTGTTCCATCCCAGGCTATATCTAAGCAATTATCTCTATTCTCCGGTGTGGGAATTTCTCCAAGTACACTTCCTGTTTCGGGATTGAGTTTTTTGATAGAAGTTAATTCCGCATCTGATACCCAGAGATTGGTTCCGTCAAATGCTAATCCGTAAACTTTATTCCCACAAGCGTCAAATTCATCTACTATTATCCCTGGCGTTATCCCTATGGTTCCCGTAAGGGGAATGTTTTTTGAGTAGCCACCATCAGCTGTTATATGTAAATTAAATTCTACTGTATATGAAGACGGAGTACTTGAGTTTGCTATTGCTTTATACGGATTTCCTAAATTGTTTGATGTACTACTATTAGATATTGATCCAAAATCGAATGTATTATCAGTAATGTTGATATAAGAATCAGTTGTTGAAAGTACTCCCATTACATTTGTTGCATCAATACCACTGTTTCCTAAATCAACAATAATATCAACTGTCTCTCCTGGATCCCATATACTGTCTATCGGGTCGTTCAGGGTATAATTATTCATGACTATATATGGTTCATTGGAAATGGTTTCTATAAGCGAAACATCGTCGGCGAAGACCTCCGCCGCTGGATCGTCGCCTCAGCATCCTGGAGTAGAATACGAATAAAGCGCAACCTTTATCTTGGCAATATCGGATGAATTTACTCCAGAAAGATTTGAAAGTTCTTCTTGGATATTGAAAGAATAATCATTCCAATCAGTGCTGGATGTTTTAATAAGGTGTACAGTAGAAGTGTTTACCCAATCACAATTAGTTGTAAATCTGCATATTCGTGTCTCGCCTAATAGCGTATCAGAAGAGTTAAGATAGTAAATAATAAAAGCAGCAGTTGAGTAATGTCCATAAAGGGCACTTGAACTACCTCTTAATTTTATCGTAGCAGAAAAGGAAATATTTGTACTTGTGATAGGTACTGTCTGATAAAGTGTATTGTAATATCCATTACGTATATAAGTACGTGCTTCCATATTAGCATCACTATCATAATTACTGCGAAATATGGTTCCCGTACCAGAAGGAGAGATATCTTGATATTTATGCCATCCTACATCTAAAGTTTGTTCAAAATCTCCATTTGTAATAAGTTCTGCTCCTTCTAATTGCAATCCTATTAAAAGAAACATAGCCATTATACTAAAACTAATACGCATTTTGACCTCCTTATTTTAAAGCACTAATATATGCTTAATTAGTGGACTTATTCCATAATTATTGCTTTTCGTGTAAGTTTGAAGTCAGAATAATTTAGCGAATAAAAATAAATTCCCGGTGCAAGTTCTTTTCCACTGTTATCTTTTCTATCCCATAATACTGTAATCAAGTTAGTAGGTGATGGGGTTACACAAAAAGTACGAACAAGTTTACCTGTAATATCATATGCTCTTAGTTTGATTTCTGATTTTTGACTTTCATTTCCTGGTATTTGTAATTTGATTTCTGTGGTTTTATTGAAAGGGTTTGGGTAATTTTGAGATAATTTAATAACTTGAGAATCGTATTTGGTTTCAATTTTTCTTTCTTCAATGCCAACTCGTTTAGTCAATGGATAGTTATCTTTTGCATCCCTTCCTCCACTGAGTGCATACGAAGTATCTACGATACCATCTTGATTGGTATCCGGGGCTGTCCAGTCATCCCAATAATTGCCTTCACTCCCATCATCCCACTGATTTGATGTAGTATTATCATATCCTTGTGGTGTATTACCGTTATCTATAACGTCGTTATGATGAATAACATTAGCACCTGAACTACTTACATAAATGCCCTCGTGAGTACAACTGCTAACATGATTGTAGGTAACCGTGTTATAATGACTGTAGAATTCTACAATTATTCCCATAGCTCCTGAAACCGTATTCCCGATGATAGTATTATAACATGATTGGTCAAGAGTAATAGCATTATGGCTGCTTGAAGCACAATTCTCTATTCTCCCGTTATTAGCATTAGAGAGATAAAATCCAGCCCAAACACCACTGGCGGTACAGTTTCTTATAATAAAATGTGCAGTTGTATTTTCAATTCTGATACCGTAAGTACCTCCACTGGGATTTAATCCTTGAATGATATATGGATTGCTTGAAGAGCCACTTCCGCTACTTACCCCGTTTGCTGATGTGAAGTTACTATTACCATTAATATATATCGGAGCAGAGGTTTTGAGTGGTGTTGGATCATCTATCGTAGGTTTGTGTGCATTGGCGATGCCTACACTTGTCGATAGAACACTAATTATAAATGTCATAAAAAATACGATATTATACATTTTTCCTCCTTTTTAAAATTAAAGTTTTATTATCTTTTTTACTGTTGTTGATTTATGATTCCGAAGAACTGCGAAATAGATACCTCCTCTTTCTATGTTTAAGGCAAATGTATGCCCACCTTTGCTCAACACACCTTTATAAACTCTTTGTTTCAATCTACCACATAAATCATAAACTTTTATATCTACTTCCTCTGCGTGATTGCTGAAAAGATAAATACTGTTATTTACTATCCTAAATTCAATTCTGTTTTGCTGAAGATATTCTCTCGTATTACCTTCTTCTATGCTCTGAGGTTTACATTTGCAATCATTAGTATCTCCTATATCGTCCAATGCCCAGATTGCATTACTGCCTTGAGTTCCAACTAATATTTCTGCGCATCCATCCATATCAATATCCGCTATAGTTATATTATGAAAATCAAAATCCAAAGCTTTTGTCCATAAAA
>JAUVIV010000043.1 GCA_030592575.1 bacterium
AAATAATAAGATTTGCTGTTCAAATGCTTAAACCTGAAGAAGATAAACTTGTTTTAGATCCTGCTTCGGGTAGTGGTGGATTTTTACTTAATGCTATGGATTATGTTAGAGAACTTGCAGATAAAGAATTTCCAGATAGTCCCGAAGAACATTTTAGAATGTGGCATGATTTTGCAAAAGATAAATTATACGGTATTGAGATAAATGACCAAATAGCAAGAGTTTGTAAAATGAATATGATTATCCATGATGACGGGCATACAAATGTGATAAGTACAGATTCTTTAAGAGATGTAAAAGAAATTTCTGAAATTCATCAAGGATTTGGAAAAAATAAATTTGATATTATTTTAACTAATCCACCATTTGGAGCCACTATAAAATCAACAGAACACCCTTATTTGGGCAAATATAAGCTAGGGGAAAATAAGAAAAATCAAAAAACAGAAATTCTTTTTATTGAGAGATGTTTAGAGTTTTTGAAAAGTGGAACTGGGAAGATGGGAATAGTTTTACCTGACGGAATTTTAACAAATTCTTCTTTACAATATGTAAGAGATTTTTTAATGGAACACGCGCAAATAGAAGCAGTTGTTAGTTTGCCACAAATTGCATTTAGTCATTTTGGAGCAGGTGTTAAATCCTCTTTAGTTTTTATTAGAAAGAAAAAGAAAGATGAAAAGTTGGGAAATTATCCTATCTTTATGGCGATTGCTGAACATATTGGTTATGATGCAACAGGCAGGAAAGACCCAATAAATGATTTAGATAAGATTTTAATTGAGTATAGAAAGTTTGAGAAAACTCCTAAATCTTACGAGGGTTGTTAAGATGGAATGCTTTACAGTTTTAGCTGATGAAATTGAGGGAAGAATAGACCCTTTTTTTAATAAACCTTCTTTTATTGAGTCAAAAGATTTACTTGAAAAAGGAAAATATGAATTAAAATTAATAAAAGAGATTTCAGAATTTGTTGTAGATGGAATTCATAAAACTCCAGAATATTCTTCAGAAGGATTAAAATTTATTCAAGTTAATAATTTAAGCGAGGGGAAAATAAATTTTTTTAAAAATATAAAATTTGTTTCCAAATCTTGGCAAAAAGAAGTTTTAGAAAGGTACACTCCTAAAGAAGGAGATGTTTTAATAACAAAAGATGGGACAATAGGTATTGCTGCAACGATTCAAAAGATTGAAGAGAATTTCTCTATTTTTGTTAGTGTTGCATGTATTAGACCAAATCAGAAATTAATTATTCCAAAATATTTGGAGATACTTTTAAATTCTTCAATTATTAAAGATCAAATTACTCGAGCAACAAGAGGGGCTGCATTAGTACATTTATTATTGGAAGATATTAGAAAACTTAAAATACCTCTTCCGCCAATTGAAACACAAAACAAGATAGTTCAATTAATGGATAAAGCATATTCTTCTAAGAAATCAAAAGAAACTGAAAGTCAGAAACTTATCGATTCAATAAATGATTATGTTCTTGATGAGTTGGGAATAAAATTTAATGAAATTGTTGAAGATAAAATGTGTTTTGTCGTTGATTATGATGATATTCAAAAAGGTAGAATAGATCCAAATAACTTTGCAAATCCTCAAGACACACCAAGCTCAAATAAGTTTAAAGAAAAAACTCTTATTGAAATTGCAAAATTAGTAAGGGGGCAAAGTATTACTAAAGAAAATATTACTTCTGGAGATTATCCAGTTATTGCAGGTGGACAATCAAGCCCCTACTCAATAAATGCCTATAACCATAAAGAAAATGTAATAACTGTTAGTGCATCGGGGGCTTATTCGGGTTATGTTTGGTACCATAATTATCCAATTTTTGCATCTGATTGCACAGTGATAAAATCTTCAAATGAAAAAGAAGTTTCAACATTTTATTTATACTGTGTTATGAAAGCTAAACAAAAATTCATTTATCATATGCAACAAGGAGCAGGGCAACCTCATGTTTATTCAAAAGATTTATCTAAATTAAAAATCCCTCTGCCTACTCTTGCAATTCAAAATAAAATTGCGGAAGAAGTAAAACAACGAATGCAAAAAGCTGAGCAGTTGCAAAAAGAAGCAAAGGAAGATTTAGAAAAAGCAAAAGAAAAAGTTGAGAATATGATTTTAGGGTGAAAATTTGATACTGATTCTACTGGGCTTTAGTCCACGGTTTTAGCTTGGCTAAAGCTGGGTAGAAAATGAGGGAATAATGGAATCAATACTAATCGTTGTAGTTTCATTTGGGCTATATATTCTTGCCTATAATACATACGGGAAGTATTTAGCACGCAAGATTTTTAATATTAATCCTGATGCTAAAACTCCTGCTCATACACTCAGGGACGATACTGATTATTTGCCTACCAAAAAGGAAATCCTGTTCGGGCATCATTATACATCGATTGCAGGAACAGGACCAATTGTAGGTCCGGCAATAGGTATTATCTGGGGTTGGGTTCCTTGTCTAATATGGATTGTGCTGGGTTCTATATTTATGGGTGCTGTTCATGATTTTGGCTCACTCGTTATATCTGCTCGAAATAAAGGGAAGTCAATTGGTGAATTATGTGCCGAGATAATCAATCCTCGTGTAAGGACATTGCTTTTATTGATTACTTTTTTCTCGCTCTGGATTGTTATTGCTATTTTTGGTCTTATTATTGCTCTTCTGTTTGATATGTTTCCGCACTCGGTATTTCCTGTGTGGATGGAAATCCCTATTGCTATGTGGCTTGGCTATCAGGTTTATAAAAAGAAAGGAAATATTACAATCCTCGCTATTATTGCAGTAATTATGATGTATATTACAATTATTATTGGAGCTTATTTCCCTATGAAAATGCCATCTTTGTTTGGGCTTCAACCATTAACCTTATGGGTTATTGTGCTTTTTGCTTATGCTTATATTGCATCTGTTATGCCCGTTTGGAAACTTCTTCAGCCAAGAGATTACATAAATGCACATGAGTTATTTATAGCACTGGGGCTTTTGCTAATTGGTGTATTTGTTGCTCATCCGAAGATTGTTGCTCCAGCTATAAATTTGCATCCACAAGGAGCACCTCCGATTCTACCGTTTATCTTTGTTACTATTGCTTGCGGTGCGATTAGCGGGTTTCACAGTCTTGTGAGTTCAGGGACATCCTCAAAGCAACTTGATAATGAAAAAGATACTCAATTTATTGGCTATGGGTCAATGTTATTAGAAGGCGTGCTTGCTATTTTAGTAATTATTGCTGTAGCCGGAGGAATAGGAATGTATTTAAAAACTCCGGACGGTATTTTGACAGGCGTGAGTGCTTGGAATTATCAATATGTTTCATGGGCTTCGGCATCGGGACTTGGTGCGAAGGTGGGTGCGTTTATGAATGGCTCGGCTAATTTATTAAACTCTTATGGTATTCCGAGAAGTATAGCTTTGACTATTATGGGAGTTTTTATAGCTTCATTTGCGGGAACGACTCTTGATACTGCAACAAGAATACAGAGATATGTAGTTGCAGAACTCGCAACAGATTATAAAATCAAACCATTAGCGACAAAACACGGTGCAACTACATTTGCTGTTATTACTGCTCTTATTCTTGCAATGGCTCAAGGTGGTGGCAAGGGAGGACTAATTCTTTGGCCACTCTTTGGAACCATAAATCAATTGTTGGCAGGATTAGCGTTACTTGTAATAACGGTTTATCTTTTGAAAAACAAAATGCCAACGAGATATTCGTTATATCCTATGAAATTTATGATTTTTATGACTGGATGGGCGATGATTAAAAACATTAATATATTTTGGAATGGAAATCAATGGCATTTATTTGTTATTGGTCTTATTGTTCTCGTATTAAATGTTTGGATGGTCATAGAAGCGATTATAAGTTGGTATATGATTAAACGAGGGAGAGGGAGGATGCTCAATTAAAATAACAGAAGATATTCAACAGAGACTTTGTTGCCCGATTTGTAAGTCAAAGTTAAACTTAGAAGATACGAAATTCAAATGTATTAACCCCCAATGTCAGGTTTGTTTTCCTATAATTGATGGTATTCCTATATTAATTAATTCCTTAGCCAACGGAAGTATTTTCTCCATTAGTGATTTCGTAAATCATAACAATATTACTTTTGATATATCACCTAAAAGCAAAATGAAGCAAGCTGTATTAAGATGTTTGCCTTCTATCTCTATGGATATTAATGGAAAATCAAATTTTACTCAATTTGCAAAACTTCTTCTTAAACAGAATAAAAATCCAAAGGTTTTGGTAATCGGTGGTAGTATATTAGGTGAGGAGATGGAGGCTCTTCTTTCTTTTCCATCTATCAAACTTATTGAGACAGATGTTTCCTTTGGTCCCCGAACTGCACTTGTATGTGATGCACATAATATTCCTTTTGAAGACAAGACATTTGATGGAGTAATAATACAGGTTGTGCTGGAGCATGTTGTTGACCCGTATCGTTGTGTAGAAGAAATTTATCGTGTGTTGAAAGATGACGGAATAGTTTATGCAGAGACAGCGTTTATGCAACAAGTGCATGGCGGTAAATATGATTTTACCCGATTTACATATTTAGGACATCGGCGATTGTTTCAAAAGTTTGAAGAAATTAACAGTGGAGCAATGTGTGGACCTGGAATGGCATTGGCTTGGTCGTATCAATACTTTCTCTTAAGTTTTGTTACTTCACGGATTGGACGGATATTAGCGCGGGTATTTGCAAGACTTACTTCATTTTGGCTGAAATATTTTGACTATTATTTAATCAAAAAACCCGGCACACTTGATGCTGCATCAACCTATTACTTTATGGGAAGAAAAAGCAAACAGGTGCTTTCGGATAGAGAATTAATTAAACTTTATAGAAAGTAAGATAGGGTTGAAAAATTAAACTATTGACAAATATGGATGATAGAATAAGATGAACAAATCTTCAGTTGAGAGATGAGTAGAACAGGAGGAGAAATGAAGAAGGGATTTGCCAGACAAATATATGCTTATATAATGTGTGTCATTTGCGTAGGTGTAGGGATAAGTCTTTTGTGTATAGGAATATACGGGATGTTGAAGATTGTCTCACCAGAATTCACTATGCCTAAGCGAAAATGGGAAAAGATTGCTACATTCCAAAGCTTCAAAACGGACTGGGAGCAATTAGAAAAAGCATCTCAATTGACAGATGAAGAACTCAAAGTACGTTGGCAGGACAAAAAAGAAATTGCTGTAATGGGTGAAAAACGAGAAGGTGGGCAGAACTTAATCAGTATGCTCATATATTTTGTTATAGCCATACCTATCTTCCTTATACATTGGAAATTGGCAAAAAAGCCTTGCGAAGAATAAATAAAGGAGAGTTGATATGTTTCAAAATATTATGCAGAAAGTATTTTTTCAAAATAGTGTATTAGATTATCTAATTTGTATTTTGATATTTCTTATCGGTAGTCTTGTCGTACGGATATTTAGGCGTGTTGTTTTAGCCCGACTTAAGATATGGGCAGAAAAAACCGTTACTACTATAGACGACTTCTTGATTCATATCTTTGAAAAAACCGCAATTCCTTTGCTTTATTTCGGTGCTTTTTATCTGAGCATTCGCAATCTAACATTAAATCCAACATTCAGTAAAGCAATAACTATCGTAGGTATAGTTCTCCTCACATTTTTCGGTATCCGCTTTTTAATGAGAATAATTGAATATACTGTTGAAACTTATTTTTTGAAAAAGGAAAAGGATAAAGCAAGAGAACGCTCTCTCAAGGGGATGCTTACAATAATAAGAGTAGTTATCTGGGGACTTGCTGTCGTTTTTCTTTTGGATAATTTTGGTTTTAAAATTTCCACAGTGATTGCCGGTCTGGGAATTGGTGGTGTGGCAATTGCATTGGCATCGCAGGCATTTCTCGGAGACTTGTTTAGTTACTTTTCAATATTCTTTGACAGACCATTTGAGATTGGAGATTTTATAATTGTGGGAGATTATCTCGGAACAGTTGAATATATTGGAATTAAGACAACAAGAGTGCGAAGCTTGGGAGGAGAGCAATTAGTTTTTTCCAATACTGATCTTACTAATTCGCGAGTACGTAATTATAAAAGAATGGAAAAGCGTCGTGTAGTTTTTAAGCTTGGAGTTACTTATCAAACTACTTCGCAACAAGTAAAAGAAATCCCGATAATAATTACAAATATTATAAAAAATACTGAAGATGCAGTTTGTGACAGGGCGCATTTCTTCTCTTATGGGGATTTTTCGCTTATCTTTGAAATAGTTTTTTATGTTATGAGCGGTGATTATAATAAGTATATGGATATTCAACAGGAGATTAACTTTGCAATCAAAGAAGAGTTCGAGAAACGAGAAATTGAATTTGCTTACCCAACTCAGACACTGTATGTGGATAAGACGTAGGGAGTAAAGATAAACTTGGATATAAGCAAATTAGCTGGTATGTCAATTTCAGAAAAAATAAAGTGAGAAAGTGTGAATAATACATCAGGTTTTTCATTCAAATTGCAGAGCATGTTATTTTCTATAGTGGTATTGCTCGGAAGTATGTTTTTCCCTTTCAGAAAACAGATGTCTGTGTTTAATTTCCAGTTAATACTATTACCCTATCTTTTTATATTATTGACATTTATAGCAATGTTTTTTTATATGAATAAATTACAGATAACATCCAAATTTACTAATTATTTTAATGAAATCACGATTAAACATCTTACCTGTAGTCTGGCGATTTTATTCGAAATTTTTATGTTTTGGCTCTTTTTTCTTCAAAGCAAAAAATTTTCTTCATTCGGGTATTGTCTCAATAAGTATGTTGCAATAACATGTTTTTGCATTATATTAATATGTTTAACAATATCTTTTTCCCATAAAGTTAGAACATCTATGCTATTTGGAATAATTATTACGGCCTATATTATCACGTATATTATAAGCATTGTATATTTCCCTCTACATCCTGGTAGATCCGATATGCTACTACTAATAGAAGTTGCAGGAAAAAATTTTTTAAATGCTAACTCTCCGTATTCATTATATTTTATCCCTCATGCTTTACCACTGACTTATCTTCCTGGAATGTGGCTATCTTATTTGCCTGCAGTTATTGTAAATATAGATATAAGATTTGTAAATCTATTTTGCATTGTGCTTTCAATGATATTGATTTACTATTTTGCTGAAGAAACATTAAAAGAAAAAGCCGTGTTATTAATAGCTATTTTTTTACTTAATCCATTGTTTCAATTTAGACATGAAATATATCTTGGAGTATATTTTCTTCCAGTAGTAGTATCATATTATTTGCTAATAAGGAATAAACCTCTGTTGTCTTCTATTTTTGTTGGTTGGACTATAGTAGTTTATCAATTTAGTTGGATTATCTATCCCCTATTTCTTGTATACTTGTATAGAAATTATGGAATAAGACATGTATTAAGATCGATTTTTATCACATTATTAATTATTGCTTTTGTAATTGTTCCATTTTTTATGTGGTCACCTGAAAATTTTATTTTAGGAGTCTTTACTCATTGGAAAAATGTATTTAATGTAGAAGTTCCAAATCTTACATTTTGGATTTTAAAAATAATTCCGATAGGTTACTTGAAAATAGTTCAAAGTATTTTATTGTTTATTATGTTTTTATTGGCTTTTAAAAAAATAGTTAACTTAACTGACTATTTCAAGTGGTGTACTTTTACATTGTTATTATTTATCATTACAAATCAATTAATATGGAACTATTTCTTTTTTATAATATTTTTGTATATGATGTTTTTTGCTTTGTCGCTTTTTCAGCAAATGAAAAAAGTTTAAATGTATCAAATAAATTGTCTTATAGATATTTGTAAGAAGTTATCTAAAAAAATTATTAAGGAATAAATGACAAAAGAATTTTATATTAGGGATACGGCACAGGTGGCGAGAGATTTATTGGGAAAAATACTTGTTCGTAAGACTGCGGAAGGAATAACCAAAGGGATGATAGTTGAGGCAGAAGCTTATTATGGAGAGCTTGACCCTGCCTCTCATGCTTATAAAGGTAGAAGAACTCCAAGAAATGAAGCAATGTGGGGTCCTCCGAGTTATGCGTATGTTTATTTTACTTATGGAATGTATTATATGCTTAATGTTGTTACTGGAAAAGACGGTGAAGCCCGAGCAGTATTAATAAGAGCGGTTGAACCCTTAGAGGGAATAGAGTTAATGCGAAAAAGAAGAAAGAAAAAGCTTGAAAGTTTAAAATTTGGGGTTAAGAATTCAAAAGATGATTTGCGGGAGCTTACAAATGGGCCTGCAAAACTGACGCAAGCTTTTGATATAACAAGAAAGGAGAATAAAATAGATATGATTAACTCGGACTTAAAAATTGAAGAAAATAGAGGCGGTTTGCAATCCTCTTTTACGATAGTGGCTTGTCCGAGGATAGGAATTAAGCAAGGTACTGAAAAAAAATTGAGATTTTATATTGACGAGAACTTATTTGTGTCTAAAGTTATATTTAAAAAAGGAGGAGTAAATGTTACGTCATAGTTCAACTATCAAGAGAGCAAGGCAGAATACGAAAAGGATGCTTAAGAATCGTAAAATCAAGAATAGGATGAAATCTATTGTTAAGAAGATAAAAAAATCAGGAGCTCAAGAAGAATTGAGTACAGTCTATTCTGCTATTGACAAAGCTTTGAAAAATGGGATTATTCATGCTAATACTGCAGCTCGTAAAAAATCATTGCTTGCAAAATCCGTAGAAGTAAAAGCAGAAAAAGAATTGACAAAAGATACGAAGAAAGCTCCCAAAAAAGCTCTGAAGACAAAATCAAAAAAAGCTTCAAAAAAAGAGCCCAAAAAAGCGGCAAAGAAGAAAGCAAAGAGTACCAAGAAATAAAAAATTTTTGATTATTGCTCTTTGATTGAAAATTAGATGAAAGTTGTTCATATAAAAGAACGTGCTTTGCTGTCTATGATTTTATCCTCTATCGAGGTCTATAGACATGAGACCCTTGGACTTTTACTGGGTTATAGAAGTAGGGATGGTTTTGTGATTGAATACGGCATTCCTTACCAAACAGCAGTTAAAGGATATTCTTGGGTAGCTCCTAAATCAAGAGCATCAGAACGGATGGAAGAAGTCCTCAAAGATATGCCGGTTAATGTAATAGGTGATTTTCATTCTCATACCCAGTGGGGAAAATATAAAGCTAAAGCAACTCCTTCGGGAGAAGATATTGCGGATATGGAGCCCGATAATATTTATCTTATTGTGGCGGTTAATGATAAAACTAAAGATAAGCTTTGGCATCATACTAAAAAAGGTAGCATAATAGGAACTTTAGGTAAGTATGCGATTGAGCTTGGGGCTGCTTGTATTTTGCCCGGAGAAAATAAATCAGAGCCCGTAAAAATAATATGTCCAAGTGCAACAGGATTAAATCGATGAAATACAAAGAAGCAGGTGTAGATATTGAAGCGGGTGAGAATTTCAAGGAATACATCAAAAAGCTAAGTAAAGAAATTGGAGGATTTGGAGGAATGTTTGAGCTTCCTTCCGGATACAAAAACCCCTGTCTCATAAGTTCAGCAGACGGAGTAGGGACAAAGTTAAAAATTGCTATTGAGCTTGGGATTCACGATACGGTTGGGGAAGACCTCGTAAATCACTCTATAAATGATATTTTAACAACTGGAGCGATGCCTCTATATTTTATGGATTATATAGGGACTGCCAAGTTGGATATTGAACAGCAAAAAGGAGTAATAACCGGAATCGCAAGAGCTTGTAGTAAAAATAAAATCACACTTCTCGGAGGAGAAACGGCAGAAATGCCCGGATTCTATGCTCTCGGAGAATATGACCTCGTTGGCTTTATTACCGGAATAGTTGAGAAGTCTGACATAATAGATGGCAAAAATATAATCCCTGGCGATAAACTTGTGGGATTCCCATCAAGTGGATTACATACAAACGGATATTCATTTGTGCGTAAAATCATAAAAGACAAGAAACTTAAGCTTGATATGTATATAGAGGAATTAGGATGTAAGCTTGGAGAGGCACTTTTGAAAGTTCACAAGGCATACAAGGATTTACTTACTCCTTTTCTTAAAGACATAAAGGGACTTGCTCATATAACAGGAGGAGGTATCTATGGGAATTTGCCAAGAGCTTTACCTAAGGGAGTCGGAGCTATAGTTTATAAAAACTCCTGGGAAGTTCCACCGTTATTTAAGTTTCTTCAACGAGAGGGAGATGTTGATACAGAAGAAATGTTTAAGGTTTTTAATATGGGTATAGGAATAATAGCAGTTGTAAAGGACCCTGCCATATTTGAAGGAATTGAAAATAAGTGGGTTATAGGGGAGATTACAAAAGATAAGAAAATGAAGATTGTGTAAATATGTCTGAAATATATGATATAGTAGTCGTAGGAGCGGGACCTGCTGGTTCAATAGCTGCTTTAACTGCCGCTCAAAAAGGGTGTAAAACTATTTTAATTGAAGAACATCCTGAGATTGGAACTCCTTTGAATTGTGGTGAAGGCATCTCAAGAGAATGGCTCTCGGAATTTGTTACTATAAAATCATCATGGATTGCTTCCACTATTGATGGAGCTCGTTTCTATTCTCCGTCAGGAAGAAGCTTTAAGGTGAGCTATCCCAATGTTGGATATGTACTTGAACGCAAAGTATTTGACCGTGATTTAGCGTCTCTTGCTGCAAATGCCGGATGTGAAATTAGAGTCGGAACAATGGCAATTGGGATTACCGAGAATGGTATCCAAACCAATAGGGGAGAGGTCAAAGCAAAAATAATCATTGGGGCTGATGGCATTGGCTCAAGAGTAGCAAGATGGGCAGGAATTGATGCAAGAATCGGGCGAAAAGATTTGTGGGCTGCTTATGAATATCTTTTGGGAGGTGTGGATGTAACTCCCGGAGAAGTTGAATTTATGACAGGTAAAGAAGTTGCTCCGGGCGGATATGGATGGGTATTTCCAAAAGGAGATGGCTTGGCTAATGTTGGTGTAGGTGTTTACCCTCCATGTACTAAAAAATCCCCAAAATTTTTTGTTGAGAAGCTGCTTAAATGGAGGTTTAAGAAATATAGTATCTTGAGCATATATAAGAGTATAATCCCATCTAAAGTTTTAAAGAGTCTTGTTAAGGATAATGTTTGCATAGTTGGAGATGCGGCACGACTTGTTGACCCTATTTCAGGAGGGGGAATCGGGAATGCGTTGCTTTCTGGCAAATTAGCAGGTAAAGCTTGTGCGAATGCTATTAAGAACAATGATATGTCTAAACTCAAACAATATGAAAAAGAGTGGCTCAAGGAAGAAGGAAAGAATTTCAGATTCAAGTTCAAGGTACGAGATGTATTTATGAAACTCAAGGATTCAGAGCTTGAACTGCTGTTTGATTTTGGGGTTAAGAACTTTGAGGGAAAGCCAATCACCGAGATAAATGAGCTTGAGATAATCAAGAATATCGTTACCTTCAGCCCAAAGTTTTTGAAACTTGGGCTACATTTACTTAAACCATAAAGTCTGTAATATCAAGTGTGTTAAAAACTACTTTTATGTTACCCTGAACTCGTTTCAGGGTCTCGCAATGCATTGATTTTATTAGATGCTGAAACAAGTTCAGCATGACAATTATTAGTGGATTCATTATTTTTTCAATAGACTCATCTCTCTTTCCCTTGACAAGACAGGAAGGAAGATATACTTATAAACTATGATTTGGATAGCATTGGCTTCATTAGTTGTTGCTATAGGAACTCTAATCGCAATGTGGTGTATTTACTTTTTGGAAAGAGGAGAAAGGGCGAAAAGAGGCGAAGAGAAGAGAAATAAGGGAATAGAAAAAGGGATGAAACGAGAATCAGTTGCTCAAGAGTTGAAAGCCCCTTCTGACTATATGAAGCATGGAAACGCAGAATATCGGAAAGGGAATTATGATGAGGCAATAAAATATTATGATAAGGCAATAGAATTAGAGAAGAATTATGTTTATGCATGGGTTAGCAAAGGTTATGCACTTCGCAGGCTCGGTCGGAATGAGGAAGTACTTAATGCCTATGAGAAGGCAATAGAATTAAGAGAGTCGAAATCTAAAAATGATCCTAATACTGCTTGGATATGGGATCTCAAAGGTTATACACTTCGCAAGCTCAAGCAATACAAAAAAGCAGAGAAATCTTTCAAAAAGGCAGAGGAATTAAGGAGTCAGAAATAGAAATAAATGAATTGTAGCGCCGAAGTTCATCCTCGGCAAATGCGGGGGATAAACCCCCTCGCTACGAGGCAATACACAATAAAGCATAGCCGAATGATTTTATGATCGTAATAGTCTTAAAATATGGAGTGCACCAACTGTTATTGCGAGTCCCGATCTCGTTGAGATTGCTTCACGGAGCTTGCTCTGAGCGAGATTCTTCACGGAGTTTATCCTGAACGATAGTTTGAGATTCTTCCCTTCGTTCAGAATGACAGAGGAAGGGTTCAGACTTGTCCTGAGCGAAAGCGAAGGAATGATAAGCGAAGAGTTCGCAATGACAAAATCATCCCCTGAAACGAGTTCAGGGTTGCACTCCAAAATACATTCCAAAATAGATGATACACTTTTTTCTTGACAAACAAAACTTCAATATTAACTTATATCAAATGGGGTACATTTTCCCTCTTATTCTTGTTTTTCTTTCTTTAAAAACAATAAAGCCATTAGCCAATAAAAGCGTTCTTTTTGTGATCGCACGTAAGGAATTCAGGGATGAGGAATACCAAATTCCAAAAAATATTTTAAAAAGGTTAGGCGCCAAAGTAATTGTTGCTTCCTCTGATACAGGTGTTGCAAAGGGAATGAGAGGACTTACGGTGAACATAGATACTTTGATTTCACAAATTGAGACATTTGAGTTTGATGGACTTGTATTTGTTGGAGGTATGGGAGCAAGAAAATATTGGGATAATGAAGCAGCTCATAATATTATAAAATCCGCAGCAAAAGGCAACAAAGTGATTGGAGCTATAAGTACAGCACCTGTGATTCTTGCGAAAGCTGGTGCCTTAAGATGGCGAGCAGCGACAGTTTGGCCCAGTCCTAAAACAAAGCATATTCTAAAACAAGAGAAAGTTGAATATGTACAGAGACCATTAGTAACAAGTGATAATATAGTAACTGCGAACGGACCTATTACAGCGAAACAATTCGGAGAAGAAATAGTACGACTTTTATTAAAGGAAAATGAAGATAGTAATGCAAAGAGTAAATGAAGTGGAGTGTAAAATTGATGGAAAGATTGTCTCTGAAATTAAAAAAGGATTATTGATTTTTATTGGAATTGAATGTGGAGATGAGATTCAGAATGCTGAGAAGTTAGCTTATAAATGTGGAAATTTAAGAATTTTTGAGGATAAAGAGGGAAAGATGAATTTTTCTTTGAAGGATAATAATAAAGAAGTTCTTGTTATATCACAATTTACTTTATGTGCTGATTGCAATAAAGGATTAAGACCAAGTTTTGATAAAGCTTGTCCTACAGAAAAAGCATTTACCCTTTACAAAAAATTTATAGGATTTCTTATTGCTCAAGGAATTAAAGTTAAAGAAGGCAAGTTTGGCAAGCGAATGTCTATCTTCCTTGTGAATGAAGGTCCTGCTACTTTTGTTTTATCAAGTTAATGAATAAAAAATTATAAACTGCAGAGAACACTGAATCGAAAGTGGATTTATCGTTTTCTGTAGTTTTTTAAAATTATGATTCAATCAATGACAGGTTATGGAGAAGCAAGACGAGGTAATATTCATTGTGAAATAAAAAGTTTAAATCATAGATTTTTCAATATAACTCTTCTAATTCCTTCTTGGCTTTCTCCTCACGAATTAAAGATAATGGAGCTTTTAAAAAAACGTATTAAAAGAGGTGCTGTTTCTTTGAAAATTCACATAGAAAGTCAGGAAATTAAGCTTGATATTAAAAGAGCAAAAGCATATTATGAATTCATTCATAGCTTGAAGGAAGAGCTTGGACTTTCAGGAAACATATCAATTGGGCATTTTCTTGATTTCAAAAAGGAAACAACTGCATCTTGGGGCGATGTGAGAACTACGATAAATTCTGCTCTTTCATCATTGATACAATCAAGAAAAGATGAAGGTAGGAAATTAAAAGAGGACATTGATTTACATTTCAAAAAAACAAGAGAAGGAATAGAAGAGATTAAACGTAAAACTCCAGGTGAGCAGGATATTAAAAAACAATTCAAAAAGAAATTTTCAAATCTGATAAAAAAAGGATTGGATGAACGTAGGCTCAAAGAAGAATTGACATTGTGGCTTATAAGAGAAAACTTCAATGAGGAACGAGTAAGGTTTGAAGTGCATTTGAATAAATTCAAGCAAGTTGTTAAAAGGAAAGAGCCCTCTGGAAAACATCTTTCGTTCTTGATTCAAGAAATGGAGAGAGAGATAAATACTATAAGTGCAAAAGCTAAGAATGCAAATATTTCTCAACTTGTAGTTGAACTCAAAGGAGAGCTTGAAATTTTAAGAGAACAAATTGGAAATGTTATGTAAAGAGAAACATTTTCCTGTGGTTCTTGTTGCTCCGTCAGGTGCTGGTAAGACCACGTTATGCAAACATCTTCTTATGAAAACGCCTAAGATAAAGCCTTCTGTTTCTGTTACTACTCGCAAACCAAGACCTAATGAGGTTCATGGAAAGGATTATTACTTCATATCAAAGGATACATTTCAGGAGTGGATAGAAGCAGGGAAATTTTGTGAATGGGCGGAAGTTTATGATAATTTGTATGGGACACCGAAAGAAAAATTAACAGGATATTTGAATCAAGGCTCGCATGTACTTCTTGATTTGGATTATCAGGGTGCAAAAGCTCTAAAGCGTGAATATCCTAATACGGTTTCTATTTTTATTTTGCCACCTTCTATGGATGAGCTTACCAAAAGGTTGGTAAAACGGGATAAATTATCAACTGAAACGAAAAAAAGATTGAATTCAGCAAAAAAAGAGCTTGCTAAAGTAAAAGAATTTGATTATGCTATTATAAATGATGATATTGATAAAACAGTAGAAAAAATTAATGCGATAATAATCGCTGAAGAATGTAAAGTGGGGGGATTATGAAGAAAGAAGATATAAGAAACAAGAAGCCCTATATTACGATTGAATCAGTTACGGGAAAAGGCGAAAATCCATTCAATGCTATAGTAGCGATAGCTAAAGAAATAAAAAGCCAATTTGACTTGATTGGTGGCAGAGAAGAAAGTTTGATTTATAAAATACTTGAGAATTCCAAAAAGAATGAAGAGAATAATTCTGGGGATAACAGGTAGTATAGCTGCTTACAAGGCGATTGAGATTCTTCGAGAGTTTAAAAAAGGTGGAGAAGACGTAATTTGTGTTCTTACCTCTGAAGCAACAAAATTTGTTACCCCTTTTTCGTTGAGTACGCTTTCCGGAAACTCGGTTATAACCGGGTTATTTGAACCGCGAAATACTCCTATACATATTAACCTTGCTGCATCGGATGTTATTCTTGTTGCTCCCTGCACTTATAATTTCATAGGCAAAGTCGCAAGTGGTATAGCTGATGACACGCTTAGTTCTGTAATTTCTGCAACTACAGCCCCTGTGGTTTTTGTACCCTCTATGCATACTAATATGTGGGAGAATAAAATTTTACAGGAAAATATAAAAAAACTAAAGAAGTTGGGTTATTATTTTATGCAACCGGAGACAGGTAGGCTTAGTACCGGCAAAGTTGGAAAAGGAAGATTTCCAGACTCGGATTCAATTGTCAAAAAGGTGTATCAGATTATCAATCAAAATGCAAAAACAGATTTGTCTTTGCAGGGAAAACGAATAATTGTAACTGCTGGAGGTACTCAAGAGGATTTGGATCCTGTAAGATGTATTACCAACAAGTCATCCGGTAGAATGGGATATGAGATTGCCAGAGAATCAATTGCTCAAGGTGGAGATGTAGTATTGATTTCAGGACATACCGAGATTGAACCCCCGAAAGGAGTAGAACTTATAAAAGTGCGAACAACTGAAGAACTTGCTAATGAAGTTTTAACTCAAGCCAGTAATGCTCATATTCTTATTGGTACAGCGGCTGTTGCAGACTATACTCCTGTCAACTACGAAAACAATAAAATAAAAGCTGACAAACTGACAATTAAATTCAAGAAGACTCAAAACATTTTAAAACTTGTTCGGAAAAAATATAAGAAGTTGTTTATTGTTGGATTTGCTCTTGAGACCGATAATCTTGTAGATAGAGCAAAAGCCAAACTTAAAGAGAAATCTTTAGACCTTATAATTGCCAATTCTGTGAGTTCTTTGGGTGGACTCAATACTCAGGTTACCTTAATTGACAAAAATTCAAAAGCAAAGAAACTTCCTGTATTGCCGAAATCAGAAGCGGCAAAACAGATAGTAGATTGGATAATCAAAAAAATAAAATGACTGTTATTGAGAAAATTTTATCTAAGAAAGTTGGGCGGGAAGTAACTGACGGAGAGAGGGTTTGGGTTCCGCTTGATTTAGTAACAATGCGTGATTTCGGTGGTCCTAATGCAATTTTAGGATATAAAGAGAGTTTTGGTGATGCTCCTTTGTTTGATGCAAAGCGAGTGGCAATAACTTTTGATTTGCATATACCGCCGAGAAATGAAAAAGTAGCACGAAATCAACAGATTTGTCGTGAATTTGCAAAAGTTACCGGTGCGAAAGTATTTGATATAAATCAGGGAATTGGACAGCATATTTTATGGGAACATGGTATGGTACAAAACGGAAATACTATAATCGGAACGGATTCTCATATGAATCTTCTCGGAGCTTTCGGAGCATTTGCAACCGGAGTAGGCACTACTGATATTGTGGCTGGAATGAGATATGGTAAATTTTGGTATCACGTGCCTAAGACTATAAAAATTGAGCTTCACGGGAAATTAAGAAAATTTGTAAGTGCAAAAGATGTAATACTTTGGGTGCTAAAAAATTTAGGTACTGACGGAGCTATAGGAATGGCAATTGAGTTTGCAGGAGAAACAATTGAGCCAATGGGAGTTGCGGAACGGATTACATTGGCAAGTATGGTAACAGAACTCTCAGGTGAGATTGGTTTTTTTGTAAAGTCAGAACCGTCTGTACAATCACCGGTATATGAAAAAACATACGAGTTTGATGTTTCGGCTATTTCTCCGCAAATTGCTTGTCCACATTCACCGGACAATGTAAAAGATGTTAAAGAGGTTGCAGGTACTCTGATAGACCAGGTATTTATAGGGAGTTGCACAAATGGAAGGTATGAGGACTTAGAACGAGCTGCTAAAATACTTAAAGGCAAAAAAGTGAAAACGAGATTGATAATAGTTCCTGCAAGCACAAAGGTTGCACAAGAGGCTTTAAAAAAAGGACTTTATGAAATATTTTTTGATGCTGGAGCAGTTGTGGTAAATCCTGGCTGTTCTTTGTGTACTACCGGACATCCTGGAATACTTGCTCCCGGGGAACGAATGATTTCTACTTCGAATCGTAATTTTATTGGGAAACTTGGTAAGGGAGGAGAAATATGGCTTGCATCACCGGAAACAGCAGCAGCGTCAGCAATTAAAGGAGAAATAACAGAACCGAGTATATTATGATAAAAGGAAAAGTTTGGAAGTTTGGGGATAATATTGATACAGATCAAATATATCCGGGAAAATACTTGCCTCTTACTGATAAAAAAGAAATGGCACGACATGCAATGGAAGGAGTTCCTGACGCAGAGAAATTCATAAAAAATGTGAAGTCGGGAGATATAATGGTTGTAGGGAAAAATTTCGGGTGTGGAAGCTCCAGAGAACATGCAGTTGTAACCATTAAGGGAGTAGGAATAGTTTGTGTAATTGCGGAATCTTTTGCAAGCATATTTTATAGAAATGCAATAAATCTTGGATTGCCTGTTATTGAGTGTAAGGATATAAAACTAATCAAAGAAGGTGATGATATTATTGTGGACCTGACTAAGGGAGAAATTGTAAATCCTGATAAGAACGAAAATTACAAAGGACTTCCTTTATCCGGACTTGAACTTGATATCATAGAAGCAAATGGACTGATTAATTATTTAAAAAAACAAAAATGATAGATAAAAATTATATAGGAAAAGAGTTTATAGAACTTCATAAGATAGAAAACAAGACTCTTAAAGAAGGAGTAATAAAAGTATGGGTTTTGGGATGTGAACGAGGAGGATGGAAACGCATAGATGATATTCCGTTTACTCTTCTTATCCCAACAAAAATATCTTTAATTGAGCATACTCGGAGAGTTACACAAATGGCTATTTCTATTACAGAAGTGAGAGATGATTTGGATAGAGATATTTTAATTGCCGGTGCTTTAACCCACGATGTAGGTAAACTTCTTGAATATACTCGGAAAGGAAACAAAGTTATAAAATCAGAATTTGGAATCCGAGTTCGCCATCCGATTTCCGGATATGAACTTGCTCTACGTGTGGGTCTTTCTCGTAAGGTAGCTCACATTATAGCTGCTCATTCACATGAAGGGGATAAGATTGAGAGAAGTCCCGAAGCAATTGTAGTGCATCACTGTGATTTTATTGAGTTTGAGATAGCAAAAGGGAAATAAAAATCAATAGAATTTTTCGGATAATAAGATAATTTCTGCCAATTTTTACAAAACCGCTATTCATTCTTCTATCTCTTAATTTAAAGAAGTTTTTTTAGGAACTTTAGGTAGAGTGATGTATATGAAAGAACAGGGATTTTATGGGAGTGAAAGAGGAGAGATTCTTCGCTGATGCTCAGAATGATAGGGGTGGTCAGAATGACAAGAGTACTCAAGTTAAAGATTGTAAGATAGGGGAAAAACTATTACCTGGTGTTTATTTTGTGAAAGTAAGAGGTTATAAACCTACAAAAATAATAAAATTAAGGTAATATATGGAGTGCAGTAGCTTGCTACTGCGAAATAGGTGCGAAAGAGTGCAAAAGCTTGCTTTTGCATTCCAAAGTAATAAGATTAAGATAGGGTAGAGTGTAAAACAGTGAGAGAGATTATGGTCGTATTGTCTTATTGTCGGATGGTATAAGTGTCCTGGCTCTAAGATGTGGTTACAAATTGACATGCCAGAGCCTTCTCTTTTTCCATAAAATCATTGCCTAAAATCGTTTTTTCTCTTACCTCCATTCCATTCCCATTTTTCGAAACTGTTC
>JAUVIV010000129.1 GCA_030592575.1 bacterium
AAGCAGAAATTGTGATGGAATATTTTAAAAATAATCCAAAACGAGATATCTCGCATCCTGAAGTTGTTGATTGGATTGTTTCGGAATATTTAAAGCGGACAAACCAAGTTTTTAGAGATCCTGATAGACAAATAAGAAAACTTCATCAAAATGGTTTCCTAATAAAAATAAAAAAAGGTATCTACAAATATGACCCTGATTTTGTTCAAGAACGAAAACTTGAAGATTTTACACCAGAGCAAAAGAAAATTATTCTTGAAAGAGATGGATACAAATGTGTCATTTGTGGCAAAGGAATTGCAAACGGTGTTGAGCTACATATTGACCATATAAAACCAAAAGACAAAGGGGGAAAAGCTACTATTGAAAATGGTCAAACCCTTTGTGCGACACATAACTTTAGGAAGAAAAATTACAAGCAAACTGAAACAGGAAAAAAAATGTTTATACGTCTATATGAAGCTGCAAAAGCGATTGGTGATAGCAAAACAATGAAATTTTGTGCTCAAGTATTGGAAGTGTTTGAAAAAAATGACATTAATGGACACATTGTATGGAAAAAATGAACTATTACCTAAAAATCTAAAACAAAATCCTATGATACAAAATGGTACAATTATCAATTTAACTGAAATACGCAATTTTTATAAAAATAAGTGCAAGGAAGAGGAAAACAAATTTCAGGAAAAAGATTTTAAAAATTTTGTTAAATTTCTTGAAATAGATTTCTATGATTGGTTAAAAGGTAATTTAAAATATTTTGAAAGATAATTCTTTGAGTTTTAAATATTTATTCATAATGAAAAATGTAGGGACAGGTCGCGACCTGTCCTTACGATAAAAACAAAATCATTATCAGAATTGATTGATGTATTTAAAACTATATTACCAAAATGGGATAAAGGATGATAATTAGCAATTGAGATTAATTAGAAAAAGGGAGAAATATGGAAAGCAAGAAAACATTTAATGATTTTGGACTTTCGGAAACAGTACTGGAAGCAATTAATAGAAAGGGTTTTGAAGAACCAACCGCAATTCAGGCAATAACTATCCCTGTAATGCTAAGAGATGATACTAATATTGTCGCACAGGCACAAACAGGTACAGGCAAAACAGCCGGATTTGGATTGCCTCTTATAGAAATGGTTGATGCAGATTCCAAAACAGTTCAGGCACTAATTATAGTTCCTACGCGAGAACTCGCTATTCAGGTATCGGAAGAAATTAAATCGCTCAAAGGAAACAAGAATATAGAAATAATACCGATATACGGTGGTCAATCTATTGACCAGCAGTTACGCAGATTGAAAAGAGGTGTGCAGATTGTAGTTGGAACTCCGGGAAGAGTAATTGACCATCTTAAGAGAAAAACACTAAAGATTGGGAATATTGACCACTTGATACTGGATGAAGCAGATGAAATGCTGAATATGGGATTCGTTGAAGATATGGAAGAAATAATGAAATATACGAATTCTGACAAAAGAACGCTATTATTTTCGGCAACAATACCAAAGAGGATAAGAGATCTTGCACACAAATATATGAAGAATTATGAACTTCTTACGGTTGAGAAAGAGACATTAACAACTGATCTTACGGAGCAAATATACTTTGAGGTAAAAGCTTCTGATAAATTTGAGGCACTTTGCAGGATAATTGATATTAAAGATGGTTTTTACGGTCTGGTTTTCTGTAGAACAAAGAGTGATGTTGATTCTGTTGCAAATCATTTAATAGATAGAGGATATGATGCAGCATCTATTCATGGGGATATTTCGCAGGCACAAAGAGAAAGAACTCTCGGGAATTTTAGGAAACAAAGAATCAGAATTCTTATAGCAACGGATGTTGCGGCACGTGGAATTGATGTTTCTAATCTTACTCATGTTATTAATTATTCACTACCTCACGATCCTGATTCGTATGTTCATCGAATAGGCCGAACAGGAAGAGCCGGGAATGAGGGTACTGCTGTTACGTTTATTACTCCGAGTGAGTATAAGCGACTGATGTTCATTCAGCGGATGGCAAAAACTGATATTAAGAAATCAAAAATGCCACAGGTAAAGGATATTATTGAAACTAAGAAGAAAAAAATATCCGATGAACTGACTGCTATTCTTAAAGATAAGGTTGATGTTGATTATTATAACTGGGCTAAACAATTGCTTGGAGATAATAATCCGACCGAAATATTAGCCGCTATACTTAATTATTCTTTTGAAGACAGGCTCAATCCTGATATCTATGGAGAGATAAGAGATGTAGGTGGTGCGAAGGGAAGACAACTTGATAGAGAGGGTAAAGCGAGACTTTTTGTTGCACTTGGCAAGAAGGACAATATTAATGCCAAAAAGCTTGTTGAGCTTATTACAAACAAAACCTCCGTTAAACCCAGAGATATTAGAGACATACAAATAATGGACAAATTCTCTTTTATAAATGTACCTTTTGAAGAAGCGGAGAAAATTGTTGTTAGCTTTAAAGAAAAAGGACAGAAGCCACTAATTGCTCATGCTAAAGATAGAACAGAGAAGAAGGACAAGGATAAATTTAAAGAAAAAGGGCGGGGGTCGGGTTCTTATAGCAAGAAAAGAACAGATAACAAGGGCAGGGACACAAAACGGTCATACGGGTCACGCTTTGAAAAAACAGATAAAACCGGTGGTAGCTTTAAGGAAAAGGGACGAAAGTCTGGCTATTCTAAGAAAAGAACAGAGAACAAAGGCAGGGACACAAAACGGTCAAGAGGGTCACATCGTTGAGGGTTTGTAGTTAGGTACAAGAACAATAAATGTATGATAAACATTGCTTACATGCAGAAAAGCCATTGATCATAAAAAAAAAGGTGAGTAAATGATTAACTACCAAATAACTTCAAAAGGTAAAAACTATATTAACAATCCACTAAGAACTCAGGATGATCAAATACGCACAAATTACTTTGAAAACCTGATTCTAATCTATATGATAGTTGAGGATGAAAGATATACTCCGCCTAAGTTTAAAAAATACGTGCAGTCAATAGGCATCTTGAACGATAAAGATTGGAAACTTATGCCTACAAAAAACTATTCAAAGTGGAAGCACCACATCGATTCAGCTAAGCAGAAATTATTTGAAAAACAAAAAATATTAGCAAAAAATCCAGATGGAACCTTCTATATTTCAGATGAAAAATTTAATGATGCTTATACTAAAATATCTGATTATATTGAAATTATAAAACAACCTAAGCCAGAATTTTTTCCAGAAAAAGAAGAATATCCTCCTGACAAGGTAACTGCTACAATTACAAGGGTAATTCGTGATACTGCATTATCTAATAAGGTGAAAGAAGAACGGAATCATCAGTGCCAGATATGTGGTATTAGACTAAGTATAAAAGGAAAAGGATATGCAGAAATCCATCATGTTAAGCCATTAGGTCATGATGGACCTGATATAAAAGCAAATATGTTAGTACTGTGTCCTAATCATCATGTTTTATTTGACTACGGTGAGATTGCTATATCTCCTAAAGATTGTAAAACATTGGTATACAAAGAGCACAATAAAATATTTACTTTAATACCTCCTGCTCCTAAAAAAAAGTACATTGAATACCATTACAATAAAATCTATAGAAAATAATGTGTAGGCTTTTTGTAAACAAAATAAAATTGCGACAGTAGGTAACACAGTATATGCAATTCGCTCCAATTACCAAAATGCTTGGCTTTGTCTCATACTTTGTATACATAAAAACTATTAAGTAGCATTAAATTAAAATACTTATGAAAAACAAATTTTTAAAATCCGGTTTATTTTTTGGGATTTTTATGTCAATCTTTTTTATTGTTTCAAACTCTATTGAGGAAAAAAGTATTAATTGGAAAATCGTTGTTGCTGGTATTATTGGCGGACTTGTTGGTGGATTGGTATTTAGTTTTTTTACGAAACTATTTACTAAAAAGATAAAGAAAATAAAGATTGAAATAGGAGAAAGTGAAAATAATCTTAAAGAAAGGCTTGCAAGTCATTTTAAAGGAATTGAAAATGTTGGTGGAAAGCTATTATTAACGAATGAAAGATTAATTTTTAAATCTCATAAATTTAATATTCAGAATCACGAATTAGAAATTAAAATTAGCGAGATTAAAAAAGTTGAAAAAGTTAAAACAATTGGATTAATTCCAAATGGACTTAGAATTACTACAAATATGGGTAAAGCAGAAAGATTTGTAGTTGATTCTCCAAATGAATGGATTAATAAGATTAATGAATTAAAACAAAACGCTACATAACAAAAGCTATACTTAATAAAGGTTTCATCAAATAATCTTATTTAGTAAAAAAATAACAACAATGGTTAAGATATAGGTGTAATGTTTAATAACATTAGACAAGGAGGTTAACTATGAAAACAAAAATATTTTGGATTTTTGGGATACTTCAAAGTCTGTCTTTAGGAATCATTATATTTCTCTTATTTAGGTCTTTAAATCTAATAAAAGGAGAAAGTGTTATTGGTTTAGATACTCAAATCTTATTGAGTATTTCTTTCCCGCTGTACCTTTTAATTGTTGAATATATTATTTATAGAAAAAAATAATAGCCACTAATGCACGAATAAAACATTGATGGCAAAAAAGAATATAAGCTACTAATGCACGAATAAGACATTAATGGTAAAAAAAAGAATATAAGCTACTAATGCACAAATAGAACATTAGTACATTTATGGCAAAAAACAAGTTACTAATTCATAAATAACATTAGTGCATTCGTGGCAGAAAAGAAATATGCCACTAATTCACGAATAAAAGAGTATTAGTGTATTCGTGGCAAAAAAAAGAATATGAGTAAATTAATTTACAAAGAAGAAAGTTATCAAATAATTGGTAAATGTTTTGAAGTTCATAATAATCTTGGTGCTGGTTTTTTAGAAATTGTATATAAAGATGCATTGGAGTATGAATTCCGAAAAGCAGAAATACCTTACGAAAGAGAAAAAGTTTATATAGTAAATTATAAAGGGAAAATATTACCTCATAAATTTTATGCTGATTTTGTAGTATTTGATAAGATAATTCTTGAAATAAAAGCCGTATCGGGTA
>JAUVIV010000104.1 GCA_030592575.1 bacterium
AGAACAGTTTCGAAAAATGGGAATGGAATGGAGGTAAGAGAAAAAACGATTTTAGGCAATGATTTTATGGAAAAAGAGAAGGCTCTGGCATGTCAATTTGTAACCACATCTTAGAGCCAGGACAACTGATTTATAAATTTTCAAACAACACATAACACAGCATAAAAGTTCGTACTAACGGGACCCAATCAAGTTTTTGCTTCATAAAAACTTTTTTTATGCTGAAATTCGTTATCTGATAAGATGGAAGGATTGATAGGATTGTAATGGCTTTAAAAGGAACAGAGAAAATTTCATTAACTCATGGTAGTGAACGGTCTTTTAGACCGTTCATATTACACAGGGTCTAAAGACCCCACGCTACCAATTTAAGGAAAGAATTTTCAGATGAAGGAAAGAGAAGGAACAAAAAAGATTTCACTCGCTCATGGGAGCGGAGGAAAGCTCACACATAATTTAATAAAGGAAGTATTTCTAACTAATTTTGAAAACCCTTTGCTTAAACCATTATCTGATTCTGCCATTATAGACCTGAATGGCAGAAAAATAGCATTTACAACTGATTCCTATACTGTTACTCCTATATTTTTCCCCGGTGGTGATATCGGCAAGCTTGCAATATGTGGGACTGTAAATGATTTAGCTGTGATGGGAGCAAAACCATTGCATCTTTCCTGTGGCTATATAATTGAAGAAGGACTTGATTATGAGGCATTAGTTAAGATAACTAAATCAATGAGTGAGACTGCAAAAATCGCAGGAGTGCAGATAGTTACAGGAGATACAAAGGTTGTGGAAAAAGGTAAGGGAGACAAAATTTTTATTAATACATCCGGAATAGGAATTTGCGAATATGAATTCAAGGAAGTACAAATAGGAGATAAAATTTTGATAAGCGGAGGAATAGGTGACCACGAAATTGCTATATTAGCCGCAAGAGAATCTCTTGGTCTTGAAACAGAAATTAAAAGCGATTGCGCTCCTTTATGGGATTTGATTTCACAGGTACTAACAAGTTCTCACAAAGTGAAGTTCATGAGAGACCCGACAAGAGGTGGTATAGCTACTGTCTTAAACGAAATAACAGAAAGCAAAAATTTTGGTATACTTCTTCACGAAGAAAATTTACCTATAAAAGAAGAAGTTAAAGGAGTATGTGCGTTATTGGGATTTGACCCACTTTATCTTGCAAACGAAGGCAAAGTAATTATTGTAGTAGCTTCGGAAGATGCTGACGAGTTAATCAATGTAATGCAAGAACATACGCTGGGCAAAGATGCACAAATTATTGGCGAAGTTATAGATAACAAAAACCTCTCTTCCATACACGGAAAAGTATGTATTAAAACAAAGGCAGGTGGGACAAGAATCGTGGATATGATGGTAGGAGAACAATTACCGAGGATATGTTAATATGCATGAATGGGCATTAGCAGAAGCAGTAATTTCTACTGCAATTAAAGTAGCGAAGAAAGAGAAGTTCAAAAAGATTACAAAGATAAAAATCAAAATAGGCGAACTTCAACAAATAGATATTGATACATTTGAATTCCTTTTAAAAGAAATTATAGGAACTAATGCTCTTGTTAAGAAAACAAAGTTGCAAATTGATAAAGAAAAAGGACTCTTGAAATGTAATGTTTGTAGTAATAAGTGGGATTTCAAGGAAGTAATTAAAAATTTAAATGAAGAATACGGCGAAGCCATTCACTTTGTTCCTGAAGTAGCACATATTTATACAAGATGTCCCAAATGCGGAAGCCCTGACTTTAAAATTGTAGAAGGAAGGGGAGTTTTGATAGAAACGGTTGAAGGATTAAGATAATTTAAAATGGACCCAAGATTAACTATTATTGATAAGAGATTAGAAAAAATCAAAAGATTGATTGCAGTAGGAGGCGGAAAGGGAGGTATTGGCAAAAGCTTAACTGCTTCTACTTTAGCATTAAGTCTATCAAATGCGGGTTACAAAGTGGGACTATTGGATTTAGATTTCTGCAGTCCCTCTGCGCATACGATATTAGGAATAAAAGGAGTTTATCCCGAAGAAGAAAAAGGAATTATTCCACCCGAGATTTACGGCATAAGATTTATGTCAATTATTTATTATACCGAAGATAATCCTTCGCCTTTGAGAGGAATTGACATCTCAAACACCATAATAGAATTACTTGCCATTACTCAATGGGGTGAATTGGATTTTCTGATAATTGATATGCCACCTGGAATCGGAGATTCAATATTGGATACAATTCGTCTGATGAAAAGAGTGGAATTTCTTATAGTAACAACTCAATCAAAAATAGCATTGGCAACAGTTAAAAAAGTATTACAACTACTAACGGAATTGAAAATTCCAATTATTGGTATTCTTGAAAATATGAAATTGGCAAGAGCTTCACATACAGAAGAGCAATTAAAGGAATTCAATGTGCCTTTTTGGGGTACGATAAAATTTGATGAAAACCTTGAAGATTCACTCGGTGATGTGAATAAACTCTCAAAAACTGATTTTTCACAACATATAAATAAAATTGTAAAAGAAATTAAATGCAAAAATTAAATGCAAAAGCGTGTTCTTGTAATAGCGTATTATTTCTCACCATTAGGTATGGGAGGTGTACGAAGGATAGTCAATTTTTGTCAACACTTACCCAAATTTAAGTGGACCCCTGTAGTTCTAACAGTTAAACCTATAAAATATTTCGCATACGACCAGGATTTCATGAAAGAATCTAAATGTGAAGTTCATAGGAGTGAATCAATAGACCCATTGAGAATAATGCAGATTCTAAATATTGGCAAGGAATTTGGCAAGATACGCAATCGCTCTCAAGGATTGTCTAAATTTTTATCTATTCCTGATAATAAGATTGGATGGTTTCCATTCGCAATACGTAAAGGACTTCAGTCTATAAAAAATGTAGATGTTATATTTGCAACAGCCCCTCCATATACCGGCTTGTTAATCGGATGGATATTAAAAAAAATAAGCGGAGTACCATTAGTCGTAGAATTCAGAGATCCTTGGCCCTATTTCCCCTATACTACTTCACTTCATAAACGATTAAACGAGTGGTTAAAAAGAAAAGTGCTTAACGCATCAGATGCAATAATATCAATAAACAATCCTATTAAGACAGATATACAAGCTATAATTAAGAAGCATCAATCAGTAGTTGTTATTCCAACAGGTTATAATGAAGATGATTTCAAAATGGAAATTAACCCTTCTAATAAATTCACAATTGTATATACAGGTTCATTTATACCTCCGAGAACACCTAAGTATCTTCTCAAAGCTTTATCTGAGCTTATTTCTGATGGGAAAGTGAATTCGGATGATATAAGAATTAAGTTAATTGGTTTTTCTGCAGAAGTACCTCATGAATTATTTTTGCAAGATTCAAAGTTGGAAAAGATAGTAAAAATTGAACCTTATCGTCCTCATAAATATTGTGTGAAACAATTAAAAGAAGCAAATTTACTTTGGGTAATGATTGATGAGACGGAAAAAGGAGTATCAACAGGTAAAATTGGAGAATATCTGGGAGCAAGAAAACCTATCTTAGCCACTGTCCCGGAATGTCCATGTGCAGATGTCATTAGAGAAACTCAATCTGGGATTGTAGTACCTCCAAGAGATATAGAAGCAATTAAAAAAGCACTTTATGATTTTTATTCAAGGTTTAAGAAAGGAAAATTAGGAAGTTTACCAGAAGAAAAAATTAAAAAATATAATTGGATTATGTTGACTAATAAGTTATCTGAAGTTTTTGACAATTTAGCTTTGACTAAAAAGGTAAAAAGCTCTTGACAAATAAAAAAATAGCAATTAAATTACATAACGAAAGGAGGTGAGAATAAATAGATAAATATTTATAACAATAAAAATGGTTTCATAATAAACAAAGGAGGTACAAAATGAAAAGGTTTGTTAAGTTTATAGTGTTGATTTCTTCGGTAATAGGTTTTACTAATGCATTTTCAAGTAACGAAAAATTTGTTCTTCAATTGAATGATTGGACAGGAAAAGCACAAAAGACTCTGGTTGATACTTTTTATTATGAGGATTTTGAGAGTGGGGCACCTGGATGGGTATCCGTGGATTTAACAGATATTCCCAGAATGTGGCATCCTGATACCTTTCAAGCATATGGAGGAAGTGGGAGTTCGTGGTGGATGGGAGACCCAACAATTAAAGGATATTTAAACTGTTGGTATCAGGTTCTTGATTCACCGGAGATTATTCTTCCAGCAGGTGCGTGCAGTCTTAAATTTATGATGAACAGAGCTATTGAAGGCCTTGATGGAGCATCATCTCCTTATAACGGATGGGATGGATTTAATGTTCGTATTTCAACGGATGAAGGAATTACGTGGACAGTTTTAGCAAATCCAACTCCTGCATATAATTCTACAAGTATGTATAGTTTTGGTTGTGAGCATGAAGAAGGACCGAATGTTCCTGGATGGGGCGGTTTATCCGGTGGATGGGTTGAAGTAGCTTTTGATATTTCTACATATGCTGAAGATACAGTGAAGATAAGATGGGCATTTGCATCAGATCCTGGACTTTGCACAACAACTGAACCTGAACTTTTTGGTGTACAAATAGACGATATTGATGTAGCGGGTGTATTTTCCAATGCAGGAGAAGATACTGTTGGGTTTACACGAACATCCGAATCAGTGGTCGGAGGAGATTTATGGCATATTACAGGAGATGCAGGTTGTCCATCTCCTATTAATGCTGTTTGGTGTGGTGATAGTGCTACCGGAACTTACAAGTCGCATATGAAGAATGAATATATTTCACCTCTAATAACATTACCTGTAGCAGATACAATTATGGTACAATTCTGGTTAAGAGGTGGATTTCATGATCAGCAAATTTCAATAGATTCATGTGACTATTTTGCAGCACAACTTTCTCCTGATACTGGTAAAACCTGGTATAGTTTTAGCAATCCTACAGGAGATACGCTTGACACAAATTATGTTTATCCGATACGTCCATATACACCTTGGCAAGTTTTTAGTCCAACAAATATTTCAATGTATTCCGGTAAGTCTTTACTGTTCAAAATATATGTTAGGTCTGATAAAGATGCACCTGGTGATAGTAGTGAAGGACTTTTTATAGATGATTTCTTACTTTATACTCAAGAATCGGGAGTTGAAGAAGATGACAACAAATTTACAAAATTCGACCTATATCAGATTACTCCTAATCCAATTGTGAATAATGATGCACTCATTCGTTTCTCGCTACCGAAAGCAAAAGATGTTTCTCTTGCGATATACAATGCATCAGGACAACTCGTAAAAACTTTCTTAGACAATCCAATGGAAGCTGGTATGAATTCTATTACGTGGGACACTAAAGACTCTGATGGAAAACTTGTACCCGGTGGAATATATTTTTACAAGCTTAAAGTAGGAAAAGAAGAAAAGACTAATAAAGTAATCTTGATACAATAAATTAAAAGCTTGATTTAAAAAAGATAAGGGTATCTGCTTTAAAAGTGGATGCCCTTACTTTTTTTATCCAGTTAAGTGCAGAGATATTTAAACCTATGAGTTCAATGACAAAGTGCAACGCTATAATATATTGGATTATGTGACTAAGAAGGTATCTTGAATTTTTGACAATTTGGTCTTAGCGAGAAAGCAAAAAAACCTTGACAAATAACAATTATCAATTAAGTTACATAGCGAAAGGAGGTGAGAATAAATAAAGAAATAAATATTTAATTATGATGATAAAAATGGTTTTATCGTAAAAAAAGGAGATAGAAAATGAAAAAAGTTTTAGGAATATTAGGAGTTTTATTTTTTAGTGTAACAGTTTTTGGAATGCAGGATAATTTTTATAAGGAATCTTCATTTTTTGAGACTAAAGATACTGATTTATATGGCTATTATTGGGTAGATACTCTTCTTACGCATAATTGGGTTGATATAACTACAATTGGTACAGAAGTTACGGGATTAAGTGATGATAATAATGCTGGTCCATTTGATATTGGATTTAATTTTCCATATTATTGGTATCAAGTAGATCATTTTTGGGTAAATTCTAATGGTGCAATATCGTTTAGTTCTGCAGAAATATATTTTCCACAAAATACAGGTGGAAATACTATTCCTAATACGGTAGCTCCAAATGACTTGATTGTTCCTTTAGGAGGAGATTTATCATTTGAAACAGGTTCTGGTGCCACATGCTATTACTATACCAACAATCTTGATACTCTTATTGTTTCATTTATCAATGTACCGGCTTGGGGACGAACTGCTCTTATAGGTTCACATACATTTCAATTACTTCTTATAAAATCGGACAGCACTATTATTTTTCAATACGGAAAGCAGGTAGAAGGATTTACTAGTAACGAATCTTGTGCAGGAATTGAAAATGGGATAGGAAATGTTGGGCTTCAGTATTTTAAAGAAACAATACCAGATTCAGGGGAAATAGTTAAGTTTATTCCTCCGGATTCGACAACCTATCAGGTAACAGATGTAGGTCTTAGTGATGCTTTTTCAGAAGGAAGTAAAGGAATTTTCTTGTCACCAGGTGAAGTAGATACTCCTTTTGTAACTGTTACTAATTGTGGAAATACAAATGTCGGAAGCTTTGATATTTATTGCACAATTACAAACGCAACAGGAGATACTGTTTTTTATGTTGATACACAAACTGTAGCAAGTCTTTCATCAGGAGCATCAAGTATTGTTAATTTTGATGAATGGTCTTCTACAACAGAAGCCACTTACGCAACTACTGTAACGTCTAATTTGGCAGGAGATATGGCTTCATTTAATAACACGATTATTGTAGAACTGAGTATTGCAAATTACCCTACATGGCTTAGATATGATAATAATCCGGATTCAGTTTCACAAAGTCTTTGGGCAACATCTGGTTCGGGATGGGCACAAGAATTTGAGCCACCAACTTATCCAATGATGATAGATACAATATTAATTGCTGCAGTAACAACTGATGAAGTTAAACTTCCAGTATTAATAATGGATGATGATGGTCCTGGAGGTGGTCCGGGCACAATTTTATATGCGGATACTTTAGATCTTTATCCCAGTGATTTTGCATGGTATCCTGTAACGCCTCCAGCAATGGATACAATTACTGAAGGTAAGTTTTATATTGGGCTTTTTCAATTAGGAGATAGTTTCCCCAGTATTGCAAATGATCTATCACTCCCATATTCAAGACGAGCATGGGAATTTACAAGCTCATGGGCTCCAAGTAGAAATAAAGAAGGTTTAGATTATATGATTCGTGTGTTTGCTAACTATCCACATGCAGTTGAAGAGCAAGAATCTAATGAACTTTTCGGATTCAATCTATACCAGATTACTCCTAATCCTATTGTGAATAATAAGGCACTTATTCGTTTCTCACTACCGAAAGCAAAAGATGTTTCTCTTACGATATATAATGTATCAGGACAACTCGTAAAAACTCTCTTAGACAATCCAATGGAAACTGGTATGAATTCTATTACGTGGGACACTAAAGACTCTGATGGAAAACTTGTACCCGGTGGAATATATTTTTACAAGCTTAAAGTAGGAAAAGAAGAAAAGACTAATAAAGTAATCTTGCTTAAGTAATTTAAGAGCTTGATTTAAAAGAGATAAGGGTATCTGCTTATAAAAAAGTGGATACCCTTACTTTTTTTATTAAGTCAAATGTAAAGATATTTAAAACACTGAATTCAACCAGCAAGTGCAACGCTCCTTTCTTTTTCTAAGACTTCCAATGGTGTTTGATAATTCAAGCACTTCCTTGGTCTATTATTAAGCCAATCTTCAATCTCTATGATTTCTTTTTC
>JAUVIV010000047.1 GCA_030592575.1 bacterium
ACAGTTTCGAAAAATGGGAATGGAATGGAGGTAAGAGAAAAAACGATTTTAGGCAATGATTTTATGGAAAAAGAGAAGGCTCTGGCATGTCAATTTGTAACCACATCTTAGAGCCAGGACACATAAATACTTTGATATGGCAAATTACCGATAAAAATATCTTAAAGAAAAAATAAGATAAGTATGTACTTAACATCTAAGACAAAAACAGTATAAGTAATAAGAGAAATCAAAGAAGTTTTTCAAACTACGTAGAAAATCCAAATAACTATATTATTCATAAAAAAAATTAAATACGGATTGGTGATTTGGAGAAAAAATAAGCCTCACGGCTTATTAGTATCGCTCGGCTAAACTCATTACTGAGCTTACACCTGCGACCTATCAACCTTGTAATCTTCAAGGAGCCTTTAGTTTCCAATGCAAGCACTGGAAAAGGGAGACCTAATCTTGAGCGGAGCTTCCCGCTTAGATGCTTTCAGCGGTTATCTCTTCCGAACATAGCTACCCAGCGATGCCCTTGGCAGAACAACTGGTACACTAGAGGTTCGTCCATCCAAGTCCTCTCGTACTAAGGACAGCTTCTCTCAAGTCTCCTAACGCTTACGACGGATAGGGGCCGAACTGTCTCACGACGTTCTGAACCCAGCTCGCGGACCGCTTTAATGGGCGAACAGACCAACCCTTGGGACCTTCTCCAGCCCCAGGATGCGATGAGCCGACATCGAGGTGCCGAACCTCGCCGTCGATATGAACTCTCGGGCGAGACTAGCCTGTTATCCCCGGAGTACCTTTTATCCGATGATCGACAGCCCTTCCACACGGAACTGTCGGGTCACTAAGCCCTGCTTTCACATCTGCTCCCCCTGTCGGGGTCGCAGTTAAGTTGGTTTATGCCTTTACACTCTACATTCCATACCAACGGAATTGAACCAACCTTTGGGCGCCTCCGTTATCTTTTAGGAGGCAACCGCCCCAGTCAAACTACCCACCTGGCATGGTCTCCCGATTTCCACAATCGGGATTAGAAGTTCAATAAAATAAGGGTGGTATTTCACTAACGGCTCCTCCTCACCTAGCGGCAAGGTATCATAGCCTCCCACCTATACTACACATATTTCACTAAAATCCAATACCAGGTTATAGTAAAGGTTCACGGGGTCTTTCGGTCCTGTCGTAAGTAACCTGCATCTTCACAGGTAATTCAATTTCGCCGAGTCCCTCGTTGAGACAGTGCCCAAGTCGTGACACCATTCGTGCAGGTCGGAACTTACCCGACAAGGAATTTCGCTACCTTAGGACCGTTATAGTTACGGCCGCCGTTTACTAGGGCTTCAGTTCAGAGCTTGCACCCCTCCCTTTAACCTTCTAGTACCGGGCAGGTGTCAGTCCCTATACTTTCTCTTACGAGTTTGCAGAGACCTATGTTTTTGGTAAACAGTCGCTCGGGCCTTGTTGCTGTGGCCTTTTTGGGCTTACTCCACAAGGAGTTCACCTACTCAAGGCACCCCATCTTCCTAAGTTACGGGGCTAATTTGCCGAGTTCCTTAACGAGGGTTATCTCGAGCACCTTAGGATACTCTCCTCACCTACCTGTGTTGGTTTGCGGTACGGTCACCCTAAAGACTTCCTACGGAGCTTTTCTTGGCAAAAGTTTAAGACTGGTTTATCCCTTACGGGTCCTCATCACCCCTCCCCTCGACAAGTCGAGAGTACAGGCTTGAACCTTGTATTCCGTCACAAGGCCAATCGCTGCTTTCGCGTCCCTCTTTCGGTCAGCGTCTTTTTGGTGGTGTCTGAATTTTAACAGACTTCCCATCGCCTACCCCCGCACAACACGGGGCTGAGCTTAGGGACCGACTTACCCTGGGCGGATTAGCCTTCCCCAGGAAACCTTAGGTTTTCGGTGTTCGGGTTTCTCACCCGGATTATCGCTACTCATACCGGCATTATCTCTTCCAACAAGTCCACTCCACATCGCTGTGAGGCTTCAATCCTGTTGGAACGCTACCCTACCTCTCACATATAACAAGTTACATGCAAAATCATGGCTTCGGTAAAAAGCTTAAGCCCCGATTATTTTCGGCGCAAGATCGCTTGACTAGTGAGCTATTACGCATTCTTTAAATGATGGCTGCTTCTAAGCCAACATCCTAGTTGTCTATGTAAAATCACATCCTTTACCACTTAGCTTTTATTTGGGGACCTTAGCCTATGATCTGGGTTGTTTCCCTCTTGGAACTAGCGGTTATCCGTTAGCCCCTGACTCCCGGAATTAAAGTAATGGAATTCGGAGTTTGGTTGAACTTTCCCGAACTACGTTCAAGATTATCCATCCAGTGCTCTACCTCCACAACTCAACTTCCGAGGCTAGCCCTAAAGCTATTTCGGGTAGAACCAGCTATTGCTGAGTTTGATTGGCCTTTCACTCCTACTCACAGCTCATCCGAGCAGATTTCAACCTACACCGGTTCGAGCCTCTCCTTGCTGTTAGGCAAGGTTCACTCTGGCCATGAGTAGCTCACTCAGTTTCGGGTCTACTCCCAAGAACTAACGCCCTATTCAGACTTGCTTTCGCTTCGGCTCCCTGCCTGAGGCAAGTTAACCTTGCTCTTGAGAATAACTCGCCGGTTCGTGCTGCAAAAAGCACGCAATCATCCATTACACAAAAGTAAACTTTCATGCTTTAGACTCTTACAGTTTGTAAGTATATGGTTTCAGGTTCTATTTCACTCCCCATCAGGGGTTCTTTTCGCCTTTCCCTCACGGTACTAGTTCACTATCGGTCACTGAAAAGTATTTAGCCTTATCCAGTGGTCTGGACAGATTCCCACAAGATTTCTCGTGTCCCGTGGTACTTGGGTATTCAATTAAAAGGGATTCATACTTTTCACTTACAGGGCTATCACCTTCTATGGCTTTATTTTCCAAAAATATTTAGTTAAGTATAAATTTTTTGACCCTTCGAATCTAACTGCGTTTGACTCCAATTAAACCCCGCTACCCTCCTTGTGCAACGCACGCAGGCTTTAACGCACAAGCAAGTTTAGGCTCTTCCCGTTTCGCTCACCACTACTCAGGGAATCACTTCGTTTTCTCTTCCTCCGGGTACTAAGATGTTTCAGTTCCCCAGGTTCGCCCCCCGTACTTACATACGGAGTATCTCAATATTAATCAAGATGGGTTTCCCCATTCGGAAATCTTCGGATCAAAGGTTGTTTGTACCTCTCCGAAGCTTATCGCAACTTACTACGTCCTTCATCGCCTTTCAGTGCCAAGGCATCCACCAATATACTCTTAGTAGCTTACTATTTAAAACTCTCAAAATCACCAATCCATATATAATTATCAAAGAACTGTTCAATACTTAATATTTATATATTCTCTTGTCAAGTATAAAAACATATATTTTTATATAAATTTGCAGAATCTTCTTGAATTGCTTCTCTTATTTCTTGCATAAGCTTCATATAGAAGTGAATATTATGAAAAGTAAGAAGAATCGGACCAAGCATTTCATTTGTTTGAAATAAATGTCTTACGTACGCACGAGTATGATTAGTACAGGTATCGCACTCGCAATTTGGATCCAACGGAGTAAAGTCTTCTTTATATTGTGCATTTTTTATCACAAGTTTACCTTGAGAGGTGAATGCAGCTCCCGTTCTTCCCTCACGAGTCGGAATACTACAGTCAAACATATCAATTCCAAGTTTTACATATTCAACAATATCCTCAGGTGGACCAACCCCCATAAGATATCTCGGTTTCTCTGGTGGTAGCTCTTCTATTACAGTTCTTATCATTTCCTTAGAAATTTGCTTCGGCTCTCCACAACAAATTCCTCCAATGGCAAATCCCGGAAAATCAATTTCTAATAATTCATGGCAAGAGCGTTTTCTTAAATCGGAGAAACTTCCTCCTTGCACTATTCCAAACAAAAGACCCTCTTTATTTGCTAATTTACATCGCTTTGCCCAAGAAGTCGTGTGTTGCAGGGCTTTAAGTGTAGCTTCGCGAGTAGATGGCCATTCTATGCATTCATCGAGTGGCATCTTAATATCAGGAGCAAGAACGTTTTGTATATTAGCTACGAATTCTGGAGTAAACTTATGAGAAGAACCATCAATATGAGACCTAAAGGTTACACCATCATCATCAATTTTTCTAATTTTAGCAAGAGAGAAAACCTGAAACCCACCGGAATCAGTAAGGATTGGTTGATTAAACCCCATAAATTTATGAAGCCCACCGGCTTTTGTGATAATATCAAGCCCCGGACGAAGATAGATATGATAAGCATTTGTACAAATCATCTGAACTTCATTTTCTTGAAGATTGCGAAGCATTTGAGATTTAACTGTGGCTTGAGTTCCAACCGGCATAAAACAAGGAGTTTTCACTATCCCGTGAGGAGTATATAGTTTACCGGTACGAGCTTTTGATAATTTAGATTGATGTGTAACTTCGAAAATATTCATTTATCAATTATAACCTCTAACTTTTTATTATGTCAAGAATTTCTATTTTCAAAAGAAATCATAAGGATCATAGAACTTTTTCAAGTACGATTTTACAAGAAAATAAAAATTAATTAAAATAAATGAAAATTTGATTGACAAGCAAAGAAAAAAGTATATGTTCAGGGGGATGAAGTTTGAATTAGAATCCAAGATTAAAAATAAGTTCGTACAAAAGGTTGAAGAACTATCGGGAGAAAACCTTTCGGCTTGCTATCAATGTGGCAAATGTTCGGCCGGATGTCCATCGGCTCCTTTTATGGATATTCTACCTAATCAGGTTATTAGATTGATACAGCTTGGAATGAAAAAAGAACTTATGAATTCTAAAACTATATGGATTTGTGCATCGTGTTTTACCTGTTCTGTTCGTTGTCCAAAAGGAGTTGACTTAGCCAAAATCATGGAAGCATTAAGACAAATTCAATTGCGTCAAAATATTGATTATGGGAAACCCCTTAATCTTTCGAAAGAGAAGATAGGAGAACTTCCTCAAATAGCATTGGTAAGCAATTTTCGCAAATTTACAGCTTAGAAAATGAAAAATGGGACGCAGATTTTCGCTGATTAGCAGGATAAATAAAAAAATTTGAATTTGAAATCTATAAAATATGCGTGTATCTGTGTCCAATAAAAAATGAAATTGGCATACTATCCAGGTTGCACCTTAAAGACTCAGGCAAAAAACTTTGAAGATTCCGCTATTGCTTCGTTTGAAAAGTTAGGCATTGAACTTGAGGAACTTAAAAGGTGGAATTGTTGCGGCACTGTTTATTCACTTACTTCGGATGACCTTATGCATCATCTTGCCCCTATAAGAAATCTCATCAGAGTAAAAGAAGAAGGTAAAAGCAAAGTGGTTACATTTTGCAGTATGTGTTATAATACCTTGAAGCGTTCCGCCATCCGAATAAAAAATAATGACGAGGATAGAGAAAAGATAAACAATTTTATGGATAGAGAAGAAGTAAAATATGAAGGAGATATTGAAGTTTTGCACGGACTTGAGGTTTTAAAGAACGAAGTAGGGTTTGATAAGATAACCAAAATAGTAGGAGAAGTTCACGAACCACCTATACTTAACGGTTTAAAAATTGCTCCTTATTATGGATGTTTGCTTTTAAGACCTGACGAGATAGGAATTGACGACCCTGAGAACCCTTCTATTTTAGAAGATTTTATATATGCTATCGGAGCAGAACCAATTGATTTTCCTTATAAGAACGAATGCTGTGGTGCATATCAAACTGTAAACGAGGTGAATATTGTAGTAGATAAAGCATATAATATAATAAATAATGCACAGCGTATGGGAGCTAATATAATAATAACAAGTTGTCCTTTATGTGAATTTAATTTAGATAAAAGACAAAAAGATATAAAGAAAAAATATCCTAATTTCAAAGAAATACCTGTAGTTTATTTCACTCAAGCTCTGGCAGTCGCACTTGGATTAGATCCAAAGACTTATAGATTTGATTTGAATTATATTTCACCACAGGCAGTACTTGTAAAATAAGATTTATTTTTTGAGAAAAATTTATGAAAATTCACGAATATCAGGCAAAGAGAATATTTGCAAGATATGGGATTCTGCTTCCATATGGAAAGATTTGTGATACCCCCGAAGAAGCAAGAAAAATAACCAAGAAGATAAAAAAACCAGTGGTTATTAAAGCGCAGGTTCAGGTGGGTGGGAGAGGCAAAGCTGGAGGAATAAAACTTGCTAAAAATCCAGATGAGGCAAAGGAATTAGCTAAATATATACTCAGTATGAAGATCAAGGGTATACAGGTTAAAAAAGTGATGGTAACAGAAGCAATTGATATTAAAGAAGAATTTTATATTGGAGTAGTGATAGATAGAGCAGAGAAAAAGATAGCGTTAATAACCTCTGAAGCAGGTGGGGTAGAAATTGAAGAAGTAGCACGTGAAACTCCTGAGAAAGTCCACAAAGCAAGAGTTGATCCATTAATAGGACTTAGAAGTTACCAGATACAAAAACTGGTTGCTCCACTTTTCAAAGACAAGGAACTTCAGCGTGAAACTGGCTGGATTATCAGAAAAGTATATCAGGCATTTATTGAAAATGATTGTAGCTTAGCTGAAATTAATCCTCTTGTATTAACAAGAGATGGAAAACTTTTAGCATGCGATACGAAAATCAATATTGATGACAATGCTCTTTTTCATGAGAAATTAGCTAATCTTCGTGATCCTAATGCAGAAGACCCGTTAGAACTTGAAGCACGGCAATCCGATCTTTCGTATGTAGGTCTTGATGGAAACGTAGCTTGTATTGTCAATGGCGCAGGACTTGCTATGACCACTATGGACATAATTAAATTGTATGGAGGAGAGCCAGCTAATTTTCTTGATGTAGGAGGAAGCTCTTCACCTGAGAAAGTAGTAAATGCCATGCGAATAATATTAACCAACAAAAATGTACGTGCGATTCTTATTAATATATTTGGTGGTATTACAAGATGCGATGATATAGCCGCAGGGATAATAGAAGCAATGAATAAAATGGAAGTCCCGTATCCTATTGTAGTCAGGTTAACGGGCACTAACAAAGAGAAAGCTCGCGAAATGCTTGCCGATACAGATTTAACCTTTGCAAGTTCTTTCGCTGAGGGAGTTAAAAAAGCAGTAGAGTTTGCAGGAAAAAAATGAGCATTTTAGTAAATAAAGATACAAAAGTTTGCGTACAGGGAATTACCGGAAGAGACGGTAGTTTCCATACAAAAGGGATGATAGATTATGGAACTCCTGTGATTGCTGGTGTTACTCCCGGTAAAAGAGGACAAGAAATTCATGGAGTTCCTGTATTCAACACAATGAACGAAGCTGTAAAGACTACAAAAGCAAACACATCGGTAATATATGTACCTGCTCGTTTTGCACCGGATGCTATTTATGAAGCCATAGATGCTGGAATTAAACTGATTGTAGCTATAACAGAAGGTATTCCTACGCAAGAAATGCTAAAAATATATAATTACTTAAAAGGAAAACCAACTACTATGATAGGACCTAACTCGTCGGGAATAATTACTCCCGGTATAGCAAAAGTTGGAATAATGCCCGGTATAATTCATAAACCCGGCAAGATTGGAGTAGTTTCAAGAAGCGGAACCCTTACTTATGAAGTAGTTAACCAACTTGGTAATGCTGGGCTTGGGCAAAGTACCTGTATTAGTATTGGAGGAGATCAAATTGTTGGAATGACATTTATGGATATATTGCCTCTTTTTGAAGCTGACCCCGATACAAATGCTGTAGTTTTAATAGGCGAAATTGGAGGCACAGATGAAGAACTTGCTGCCTCTTATATTAAAGCCGAGATGCATAAGCCGGTTGTATCGTTTATTGCAGGTCGTGCGGCTCCAGCCGGAAAGCGAATGGGTCATGCAGGAGCTATAATAGCAGGAGGCACCGGAACTGCAGAAGCAAAAACCAAAGCACTTGAAGAAGCAGGTGTAGCCGTAGCTCGCACCCCAATGGAAATCCCCGATTTGCTTAAGGAAAAATTGTAGTAACCTACTTGCAATATTTTTTTGAATGAAGTTTGGATATGTAAAATACAAAACAAATACTAAATTATTAATAAATTCCTTCCCTGAAAGCCCTTTCTTCTCTTTCTTGTTCTTCTTTTTCAACATCTTCTTTAATAGCAACTTCTGTGAGTATTTTACAATTTGGGTCTTTGGGTTTACGGATAAGGACTTTATCGTCAAATATTTCCGCATAGAAGGAGTTCATTAATTCAATTCGGTAATCAGATAAGTAAAATTGAATATCCAAAAGCTTCTTATACACTTTATCACATTTTTCTTTAAACTCAGACTGCCCATCTTTTGTTAGTAATTTCTCTTTTTCAATATTCCCAAAATACATCAGAAAATCCTCAATTAATCTGTTTACATCATAAGCTTTAAACTGAATATACATCCTTAGATGGTCAAACTTAATTACTACTATCTCATTTGCTTCAATAGCTAATATAAATTCAGTCAGGCCATTCAGTAAATCTATAACTTCAGATCGTAATTCGGGTTCAATCCTCAGGTTATCAAATGTAAAAACATTGGGATGTTGTATATATAAGGTTAAGTCACCGGGTAACGTAAGATACTTTATATGTATCTTTGTTAGGATGTGTGAAAATTTAGTAATAGCCCTATTTATCTCACGGAATGCTTCTCTTTCTAATGATTTTCTGATTTCTTCTCTTTTTGCTGTTTGACTATCTTTTCTCAGTTTCTGTAAATGTATAAATCCTGTCAATAATAAAACTGCCCATCCAAAAACAATAGTAATATTGCTTATAAAGTTTTCTGGTGAAAGATCCTTACTACTTTTTAATTTATTAATCCATATTATATAAACTAAAGCAATGAATAACATTATCAAATATGGCACTACCGAACTTAATATTTTTTTAATATGTTTCATTTGATGAAATATAGCATATAGTGATTTTATTGAAAAGTCAAGTTTTTTGAAGACTTCTCAAATAAACAAATCTTTATTGACTTCTAGTTTTTTTCTGTGAATTCAGTGCTCTCTGTGGTTAATTTTTTCCCTCTGCGTCTCCGTGATTAAATCTTTTTCTTTGTGTCTTCGTGGTTAGATAATTGATATTAGTTCCAGAAGTGTCAGGTAAATCCGAATGAGATTGCTTCGCCGCTTTGCTCCTCGCAATGACACAGGAGAAATTACACTCCTTAGCGATAACACGGGAGTAATTCTGCTTTTCGTGATGACGCAAGAGGAATTCGGCTCATTGCAATGGCAGTTCTTATTTCATTTTAATGTTGAGTTAGTGCAGATAGTTGCTCGTAGCTATTTTAAGATTCTTCACTTCGTTCAGAATGACAAGTGAAGGGTTCGAATGTACAAGCGAAGGATTCAGGCTTGTCCTGAGCGAAAACAAAGGAATGACAGAGAGGAAAAAAATGATTATTTATGCCATGCCAAGATTAAAATCGTATTATATCAGAAAAGTGGAATGAAGGAGTTTGCCACTATTATTTTCTTTGCGTTTTTTGTGTACTCTGTGGTTAAAATTTGTTATTCGTGAATTCGTGGCTAAAAAAAAGGAATTAGTTCCAGAAATGCCAGGTAAATCCGTACGAGATAATTTCGGGATTTAATCGGAAATATATCCGTGTGTCTATTAATTGGAATTCAAAACGTACGGTTTCTGTAAGCAGGTCTCCAAGAATATACAAGCCGAGCTTTCCATCCTTAAATTCTTTTCTGTACTCAGCTATAACCGTTGAATAGTCTTCCGATAGTTGAACTGCCTGACTGTCTGACATTATGGATAATGCAAAGATTGTTGTGAGTTTAAAATCCCACAGCCATGGAGTAGTAAGCCTTGTTTCTATTTCCTGTCTATTCTCATTAAACATAGAATAAAAATTAACACTTGAATTAAATGCCCTGATTCCAATATTTACCTGATTTTGCGTAAGTCCTGAGAAAATTGTTGTATTAAGTTGTGGAACATACCCCACAGAAATCTTAGGATGAAATTCCTTGTCATACCTTACGCTTGGAACAAGATATAAAAGAGGATATACTTCCCAATAATCCTGAACAAAAAATGCCGTTGCTCTACTCGTTTCCAATCTATTTTCTGTGCCAAGTAAAAATTTATGCTCTTTAAAATCAATCTGCTGGGTTACAGAAACAAAATCCCGAGCCAAAGAAAACTTGAAATTAGAAAGCAATGAACCTCGTAACATCAAAGGTAATTCCTGAATTGCTCCTGTATAATAAGCCCTGAGATTCATAAATTTTGAGCAGTATCCGAGATTAGCACTTAAATTTGTAGTTGTATCTAAATCTCCCGACAGATAAAAATCAAACGCTCTAAATAGCATCTTCCCAAATTCAAATTGAACATGATCCGGATTCTTAAGTAATTTGATATTTGAGTATGGCATTTGCTTTTCAAGTTGCTGAACTTCGACGCTTTTGGTAGGAGGTTCTTCGTTTTGTGCAGAATCACAAAAAACTAAAGGAGCAAGCTGACAAATAGAGGGTTGAGTTTCAGTACTCGCAGGTTGAAAGACTGCAATGCTCTGTGAAAAATGAATCTCGGTGCTACTGAATTTTTTTACAATAACATTGAGAACCGCATCATAATCTCCATAAGGAGAACCTGAATGTTCCGCAAGTAATTCTATCTTTTCAATTTCAGGGAAAGGTACATCATTTAAAGATTGAATCGGTATTCCATCTAAAAGCAATAGAACTTTAGATGACCCTCGAAAATATATGGAGTCGTTTTTAATGCTTATAAAGGGATAGGAAAGAAAAAAATCTTCATATCTATCAAGTGGAGCGAATTGATAAGTATTTAAAGGAGTAGTTAGCAGTATCTGTGGCATCCTCAAAGGAGTTTCCAAATTTAACAAGAGTAGTAATAATATCATAAATAATAACAAACAACACGAATATATTTAAAACATAAAAACTTAATCGTGTTCATTAGTGTTAATTTTTGACTCACAAATTTTTATATTATCTGCTTTAATCTTCCTCCTTTTTAAACAAATTACAAGAAAAAAAACAAGAAGAAGTAATATTCCCGGAAAAAGTGTGTTAATAAGCAAGCTAAAACCAGTATATTGACGCTTTACCCATTTTTCCCATTCTTTTGTAAAATCATCAGAATTTAATCCCAAAACATTTTGTAAAACCTGACTAAATGATGAAAGAGGAGTTTCTTGAATCAACGAGTCAGAAGAATTATTATTACCCCGAAGCGTCCGAATTATTTCTTTGAGAGACTCCTCTCCAAATTGATTAACTATAAAAGAAATAGTAGAGAAACTTTCAACATACGCAAGTTTTGCTTTTCTGTGGTTCTCAGGAAAATATGTCTCAATACTTGAAAGCGGAAGAATTGAATGAGTGAAATTTGCCCAAGAGAGCCATATACTTTCACCGAGTTTCCATTCAGAAGATTCATACATTGCCATACCCTCATCAAACCATCTCGGGATTTTCACAGGAGATATATTTCCAAGTATTATATGAGATATTTCATGGGCAACAAGAGTTCTGATGTCTATAGGGTATTTGATAATTCTCGGAGACTTAAGAAGTATCATATATTTATCAGGGATCGCACAACCAATTCCCCAATCAGGAAATACATTAATTTCCTCAACTTCAGAAGTTGAAAAAACAAGTCTTATATTAATATGTGAGATAAATCCTTGTTCTACTTCCATGTCTTTTGATATACGAAGTAGCTCAATTTCTGCAAATTCAATAATTTCCTGAGCAACTTTGATATCCTGTGGTTGAAAGGAGATTGTAAAATTAGGACTGGCTTTATAAAGAAGGAATAAGGATAATAAACAGAAGTTCAATGTTTTTTTAGAACACGAACTTATTTTTAATTCAAAATCTTAAATTCGTGTTCATATCAAAAAAACGCTATTGCAAGCACAACTCCCATCAAAGCACCTAAGAGGACTTCAGCTGGCGTATGACCTAAAAGTTCACGCAGCTTCATGTTTCCAGTATCTTCCTTTTTATATATTCTATCAAGAAGTTGATTTAGCATTTTCGCTTGTCTTCCGGCAGCTCGTCTGAGTCCGGTTGCTTCATACATAACAATAACGCTAAAGAAAAGCGTACTTGTAAATAACATAGAATCAAAGCCAGATGCTAATCCGATACAAGTAGTAAGAGTAGCTGCAGACGAAGAATGTGAACTTGGCATGCCTCCCGGCTCGACAAGATTCCTTAGATTTAATTTTTTTTCTCTAATATAACCAAAAAAAGTCTTTATAGCTTGAGCTAAAAATCCGCTCAGAAAGCATAAAAGTATTGTTTTATGACTGACAGAAAGAATCATTTATGGAATAATAAGATGCTACTTAAGTTTAGCACCTTCATCAAGGGCACTTTTATTTATATCAAGAAACTTATCTTTTCCGGCGAAAACCACAGATAACGAGGCTTTTATAGCATCAATTGATACTGCATTTGTTTTTGCTGCATATGTTCCCATAACAACCATATTAGCACACTTTGTAGTACCAATTTGCTCTGCTATTTCGTTAGCTGGAACAGCAATAATCTCAATATCACTTCTTGATGGCTTTTTAGAAATAAGAGAAGAATTATATATGAGAAGTCCACCTTTCTTAAGTTTTGGTTCAAACTTATCAAGAGAAGGTTCGTTCATTGCAATGACTGTATCCGGTTCATTGACTATGGGAGAAGCTATTTCGTCGGTAGATACGATAATTGAACAATTAGCGGTTCCACCTCTCATTTCAGCACCATAAGATGGAAAATGAGTACAGTGTTTATTTTCCGTCATTGCAGTAGTTGCCAATAATACTCCTGCTTTTATAACTCCTTGTCCACCAAATCCAGATATTATTACTTCTTGTCTCATTTTTTAGTTAAATCCTTAAACACTCCAAGCGGATAATATGGAGTCATTACTTCATCCACATATTCGCATGCCTTTTGAGGTGTTATTCCCCAACCTGTCGGGCAAGGAGAAAGAACCTCAACTAACGAGAATCCAAGCCCATCAAGTTGCAATTGAAATGCTTTTTTAATTGCACGTTTTGTTTTAAGAACACCGGCAACTTTACTTACGGTAACTCTTTCCAAATAAGTAGGACCATCAAGAGAAGCTAACATTTCACATACTTTCACGGGAAATCCATGTATTTTGGTATCCCTTCCATAAGGAGTGGTAGTAGTTTTCTGAGTAGGCAAAGTTGTTGGTGCCTGTTGCCCACCGGTCATACCGTATATTGCATTATTTACAAAAATAGTAGTAAAGTTTTCCGACCTTGTTGCTGCATGAACAGTCTCTGCAGTACCTATAGCTGCCAAATCTCCATCACCTTGATAACTAAATACAACAAGATTCGGGAGACAACGTTTTATACCCGTAGCTACTGCCGGAGCTCTGCCATGAGCGGTTTGTATCATATCACAATCGAAATACTCGTCAATAAAAACAGAACACCCTACAGGTGCTATTCCAACTGTATTTTCTCTTATTCCAAGTTCATCAATTACTTCTGCAATTAACCTGTGAACAATACCATGTCCACATCCGGGACAATACCTCATCGGGATTTTCGTCAGGCAATCAGGTTTCTTGAAAATTTTCATAGTTTCTTTAAATGGCAAAATTCTCCTGCCTTAATATTACTTTTCATTGCCCTTTTTATTACTCCCAGAACTTCTTCCGGATTTGGAACTACTCCACCGGGACGACCATAGAAGTAAATTTCAGACTTTCCATTTGCAAACATTCTAACATCTTCAACAAGTTGTCCAAGACTCATTTCAACTACTAAAATTTTTCCAACTCTTTCCGCAAGTTTAGCAACAACATCTTCAGGGAATGGCCACAAAGTTATGGGTCTCAAAAGACCAACCTTTATTCCTTCTTTTCTGGCTTTTACAATAGCATCCACTGCAATTCTTGCTGCAGTACCATAAGCTACTATAATAAGTTCTGCATCATCTGTATATCTTTCTTCAAATCGTATTTCATTAGCCGCAATCTTATTATACTTTTCAAAAAGATGCCAGTTATGTTTTTCAAGAACATCAACATCCATATGAAGTGTATTTATTACTCTTCTCTCTCTACCCTTGCACCCATTTAGAATATAATCCTTTGAAGGAATCTTACTTATATCAACCCAATCAAAATCAAATGATACCGGTTCCATCATCTGTCCAAGAAGCCCATCAGCAAGTATCATAGCAGGAATCCTATATTTATCGGCAAGGTCATACACAAGTTTGGGAAAGTTTCCCATTTCCTGCACAGAATTAGGTGCAAGCACAATCACTCGATAATCTCCATGCCCTCCTCCACGAGTTGCTTGAAAATAATCTCCTTGACAGGGAGCAATATTACCGAGCCCAGGACCTCCACGAATCATATTTGCGTAGAAAATAGGAAGCTCTGCACTTGCTATATAAGATATACCTTCTTGTTTCAAGGATATTCCGCATCCGGACGAGGAAGTCATTGACCTTGTTCCGCAAGCGGATGCACCGTATAACATATTGATTGCTGCAACTTCAGATTCTGCCTGAATAAAGGTACCGCCAACTTCAAACAATCGCCAGCTCAAATATTCAGGAACTTCGTTTTGCGGGGTAATTGGATAACCTCCAAAGAACCTGCATCCTGCTCTGACAGCACCTTCTGCCATTGCCTCATTCCCCTTAATCAATACTTTTGTACCCTTTTTATATTTTTCTATTCCCATTTCTTTCACGTTTTCTGCACCTCAATTGCTATTTCAGGACATATTTGATAACAGAGAGAACAACCTGTACATTCTTCCATATTCGTAATTCTAACAGGATGAAATCCGTTCTGATTGTAATAAGGAGCAGGTTCCAATATCTTCTTGGGACATGCTCCTATACAATAACCACATTCTTTACAAAGTGATTCAATAATATGCACTTTAGCTTTCATTCTTCCTCAAATTCTCGATTGAGCTCCTTAATTAACCTATTAACCGAAAGCCCTTTTTGTACGTAAATACTCAAGGATATAAGTGTAGTATATGACATAGCTACATTTATCTTTAACTTTCCACATATCTTAAAAACTCGGTGAAGAATATCTGTTGAGTTTGCAATAGTAATTCCTCGAATAGTAACCCCAATAAGATTTTTAATAACCGAGATGTCTCTATCAGCTTCTCCAATTGCTTTTTCTATGCTTTGCAGGGTTTTTTTAACATCCACTTTGTTTATTGCCATCATAATAACACCTTCGTATTTGCTCTTAGGATCAGCTATTACTTGAAGATTCTCAATATTTATTCTGGCTTCTTTCAATGATTCCAAAATAATTGCTCCCATTCCGGGCTTATTGTTAACTCTTCGCACAACTACAAAGCATATATTTTCTTTCTTGGATATAGCAATCATTGTTTTTACGCTTTCTTAAATCTACCTTCCAGCTTTTTGCGAACCTCTGGCAAAGTAGTATATTCCATATCTGAAAGTGGTAATCTTCCTGGCTCAAAAGGTCCATGCCGACGCATATAATCTGCAATTTCATCTGATTTTCTACGTGCACTCTCAAATGATGGATCATCAAACATATCCCTCGGTCCTATAAGTTTTCCATCAGCCAATTGGAATCCAGCACAAGTTACTCTTGGTGGACCATCAAATCTTGTTGGATTTGCTTCTTTAAACGAAGTTGGCATAAATGGACCATGATGTGAACCTCTCATCCAACCTGCAACAAGAAATGGGAATGAGAATCCTTCAAGAACCTCACCAACTGCTGGGAATCCTGATTGAGCACGAACAATTAAAACAGGATCATCTTTGCCTACATATTTGCCTGCAATAAGAGCAAGTTTTTGCGTTGATGATGCTGCCGCAATTCTATTATCTGATTTTCTCCATACACGTTGTATAATATAATGTTCTTTTGCACCAATAAAGACAAGCATATCATATATCTCCTCAGGTGCAGAAAATACTATAGTTTCCTCTTTGTGAGGGTCAAGCACTTCAAATTTAAATCCATCATGGATACTTGGGTCTATTACTAATCCCGCAGTATTAAATGGGTCTGCAAACATCTTGTACAACGGAAAGTTCCAAGCACCTGGTGATGTTTTGTCAGCCATAAAAATAAGAATAGGCTCAGATTTTCTTTCTTCAATCTCCATCTCTGCTACACCTGGACCCATTCCTTTAACATTTCCGGAGAATGCATCCGATAGAATATCCTGTCCTGCTCCATATAATTTTAATTTTTTCGCAAGTTCAGTACCATGAAGAAATGTATCCCATGCAAGCTTATGTATTGGTTCTGCGTTTTCTCCTTTCTCGTGAGTCATAATTAATTCAAGATCATCTCCACAAGTCAGAACCCGAAAGTCAACAAGCAATCCCTCTGATTTTGCTTTCCCTAAATCTTTTTTTGCCAATTCAATAATATCCGGATGCGATGAGGAATGTCCTACGTATCCACCTATATCCGCTTTTATAACAGATATTGTTATCTTACCCATGACTTTTGCCTCCTTTATTTTTTCTTGACAGGAATTTGAATTTCTGTCAGAAGTGAATCTGCAGATACTTCAGCAGGTGAATTGAGATATACTTCCATCCCTGGTCCTGCAGGTTCGTATTTATTTTTATATACCCAACTATAAAGTTTTTCCCAAGAAGCACCCACTTTGTCGTAAGGTCCCTTGTACATAAGTGAAGCTACTTCCATCTCACATATCTCTTTTATTTGCACCAAACTATCGCTTTCAATTTCTACTTTAATAGGAACGCATACATCATACCTACATTCCGCAAGTGGCACTTCTTTAGGATTATCATAATATATACCAAAAGGTGGACCAATTGGATTAACATCTTTTTCTATTAACCATTCAAAAAGCTTGCCAAATATCAAACCGACTTCAGAATAATTTCCTTGTCCGGAAATAAATACACATTTAGTAGCTCCAACCGTTTTAACAGAAATATTTTCCTCCTTTGGTGAACATCCAAATAACATTACTCCTGAAACAATTACTGCTAAAGCAAAATACTTAAACATATCATACCTTTCTTTCATCTTTTGAAAAAATAACTTAAAGTTTACTGATGTCAAGACTTTTTTATTAGAATTTCCCAAAAATAAATGATGCATTAAATACAGGAAAATAATCTTTATAAGATGGCTTGCAAAATCCCACTTCCCCCGAAAAAGTAGCCATAATTTCAAAGTTTTGTAATCTAATCGGTTTAAAAATATTTACTCCAAGTCTTAAATCTAAGTAGTTATCTACCGGAGATAAAAGAAAATTATCATCTGGGAAATAAGTTCCGGATTTTCTAGGAGACTCTGGTACAGGCCATATATCATCTATTTTTCCTGCTCCATGCCGTGTATATGCACATTTTCCATAAAAGTCCAATTTTGTATTTAAGTGATATGTAATTTTTGTAAAAAGTTCGTCAAAGTCAGATCCCTGTGGATGCCCGATAGGATAACCCGTATATTCATATTTCTGCCAAGGAACAAAATGATTATATAACCATCTTGTTGCTCTTGTATATTCCACCCACAAGAAAGTTTTTTTAATTTTTAAGGGGTCTGCAATTTCCACTCCAGCTAAAAATCCAATATGATTAGGCTCATTTTGTGGGTCTTTTCCGTATTGAAAATCATCCATTAAAAATTCTCCATACAAAGCCATATTTTTAAAATCTAATCTAAAATCTATATCCCAGAATATATTATGATTAGCCGATTTATTGACATATTCATAAGGATAACTCAGAGCAATGGGATTCAAATAATAAAGCGAAGGAAACCCGGATGGTCCTCCAAAAATCACAAGTTCCGAAAGCCCTATATTTATCCAATTCTTGGGCAAAAAATCTATTCTACGAACTGACATAAAACGAGATGCAATAGCCATATCCGTATGTACCGTATCTCCTACAAACTTTAACGTCTCATCCTTTACATCTTCAAGTCTTGAAAAAATAAAACTCAATTTGAATTTATTCCCTTCGTAAGATAAAAATCCACCATCCAAAGGAGGTGAATATCCTGAGAGCAAAAGATTATACCTTGATGATGGTCCCAATGCAAATCGCTCTCTCCCAAAAATACCTGAGAATGTTGGATTGGCTAATCTTATAAATGCTCGTTCATAATCAGCTGCAAATTTTCCCTTAAATTTTTCCTTAGGCCAAACAGCATTTTCTCCAAATTTTGCAATTGGCTCTACGATTATACTTACAGGATTTTTTTCATACCTAATAAAACCGCTGGGATGTACGACATTTGTACTATCTATTCTAATGCTTGTTCTTGAAACAGGCGAAGAAATCCTTGACAGAAGAATATTCGTCATTAAATCTCTTCCTTCAGGAATCTCCGAAAACCAATAATTCTTTATATTCGGATATTTAACGAGTTTTATTCCTCTAACCCTAAGTTCATTTATCCCCTCTCCTAATTGCGATTCTACGGGGATATATACTGCAAGACTAAAAAATAGAATTAAAAATGAAGAAAACATTAATTAAATTAATAAAACAATTTTTTTGGATTGCAAGAAATTTTTTCAGAGATGAAAAAACCTCTAAGGAATACTATGATTTCTATAAAGGATTCTATGAAAAATTTTAATTATATTAAACAAGTAAAGTGTAATGTCTTTAAGTGATGGTTACAATATCTGAGTAAAAGAGCAAAGGCAAGATTATGGAATTTGTGAATAAGGAAAATAGCTTTTTCTTTTTGACTCTTGCCAGAACCTTCAATAAAAT
>JAUVIV010000126.1 GCA_030592575.1 bacterium
AAGGATCCATGTGCGTGGATGCTTACGGGAACGACTGTATAAAAAATGGTCTTCAGTGTGGTAGAGACTTCCCAGTCTCGATAGATTTTCAAGGTTTGGAAACTTTTCCCACAAAAGGCACTCCAAAGAAAAGATACTGAATAACTTGTGTAGGAGCAGATTTCATCTACGATAATATAAATCGCAATTTAAAATTGTTCCTACAAAAAAGTGTAATTTAATCCTCAACTAAAGTCGGGTAGAACTTTGGCAATCCGTCAGCACCACAGAAAACAACTACTCTTAATGTATTAACAAATTCATAAAAGGTATATGTATAGGTATTAGCTATCCTAAAAAGAAAAATCAATCAACAAATTTTTGTTGACAATATCCCCTTCCTCGCTTATATATTTTTGAAATTAATTATCGCAATCAAAAATATGTATATCTTATTACTAATTTTTCTTGTTTCCCCAAAAGGCTTATACACAGAGGCAAAAACTGCTTATGAAAAAGGAAACTTTGAACTTGCAAGTAAAAAATTCGAGCGATTTCTTGTTAATTATCCAAAAACCGAACATACTCCCCTTGTTCTCTATTACGCTGCGATATTAAGGAGAAAATCAGAAGATGTCCTAAATTATTACGAGAAACTTTCATCAAACCACCCAAAAAGCAAAATAGCACCTAATGCTTTATATGATATTGCCCAATATTATTATGCACTTGAAGAATATCAGAAAGCACTCAAAACTCATAAAAAAATCATATCATCCTACCCAAATTCCGTTTCCGCAAAAAACGCTAAAAAACAAATCAAAAAACTTACTTCCTTTATTTTTATCCAAATTGGTTATTTTTCTACTCAAGAAAACGCTTGCCGTCTAACTAATAAATTAAAAGAACTCCACCCACGTGTGATAAAAGAAGGAAAACATTATAGAGTATGGGTAGGACCTTTTTCTTCATCGGAAGAAGCAAAAAACTTTATGCTCCAAAACGGACTTAAAGGCATAACCAAAAAAATGCAACCTGCAAGAACAATTTAAAATGGGGCTTACTCCTCTTCTTGAACAATGGTCAAAAATCAAAAAGAAATATCCTGATTCAATACTTCTATTTAGATTGGGTGATTTCTACGAAACCTTCTACGAGGATGCTAAAGTTGCATCAAAAATTCTCGGAATCACTTTAACACAACGAAATAAAGTTCCTCTTGCCGGCATACCTCATCATGCAGTAACTCCTTATATTGCTAAACTTACTCGCGCAAACATTAGTGTTGCTGTTTGCGAACAACTTGAAACACCAAAACCAGGAAAACTTGTAAAAAGAGACGTCGTAGAAGTAATCACTCAAGGCACTATGCTTGACGATTCTTTACTTGAAACTAAAAAGAACAATTATCTTGCATCCATTTCATTTGACGGTAACCGATACGGACTTGCATTCGTTGATTTATCCACAGGAGATTTCCGACTTACAGAACTATCCAAAGAAGAATTAACAGATGAAATCAAAAAAATCGCACCTCTTGAAATTATTACTACGGAAGACTTTGACTTTGAATTTACAAAAACATCACAGAATTTTAATATTACCAAAAGGGAATCCTACGAATTTTCCTATGACTTCGGGTTTCGCGAACTCACAGATTACTTTAAAGTCAATTCCCTTGATGGATTCGGCTGCAAAGATTTAAAACTCGGAATAGGAGCCGCAGGAGCCGTACTTACTTACCTACGTGATACAAAAAAACACAAACTTCCACATATAAAACATATAGCTCCTTATTTGCTCTCCGATTATTTGCTCATTGATGAACCTACTCGTAAAAACCTTGAACTTACTCACAAAATCAATGGCAAAGAAAATGAAGGAACATTACTCCATATCCTTGACCACACACTTACTCCAATGGGAGCAAGGATGTTAAGGGATTTTATTAACTTTCCGCTCACTAAGTTACGTAAAATAAATTCCAGACTTGATAAAGTTAAAGAACTTGTGGACTCTCCTCCACTACTTCAACAACTGCGTGAACTTTTATCAAAAATCCCTGACCTTGAGAGGCTCATAACCAAAATCAGTATGGAACGAGCAAATGCAAGAGATTTGAGAGTAATTTCAGCGGCACTTAAAATCTTACCTCAAATAAACTCCGTTATAAGTGATACCAATCTCAAACTTCAAGCCGGAAACACAGACACAATTTCAAATTGTGTAAATGCAAGAGGATTTAAAGATTATAAGCTTCCGAAATTTACCTCCACTGTAAAGTTCATTGAACAAGCAATTACCGATAATCCACCTCCTGCTTTGCACGAAGGTAGAATTATACGAAATGGTTTCAATAAGGAACTTGATGATTTAAGAAAAATTACTCATTCCGGCAAAAAATGGATATCGGACTTTGAAGCGAGAGAGCGTAAACGTACCCATATTAATTCATTGAAAATCGGGTTCAATAATGTTTTTGGATATTACATTGAAATTACTCGCCCAAATCTTAAATTCGTTCCCAAAGAATACATAAGAAAACAAACTCTCGCAAACAATGAAAGATTTATTACCGAAGAACTTAAGAAATATGAATCTCAAGTACTCGGAGCAGAAGAACGAATACGTCGCATTGAATACGAACTGTTTTGCGAAATAAGGAAAAAGGTAGCAACTCAAACACAAAACATCCAAACTGCTGCACATAAAATTGCCACACTGGATGTTTTCTCCTCACTCGCTTATGTAGCGAAAAGAAATAAATACACAAGACCGGAACTCACAACCAATGATTCTATAATAATCAAGGACGGACGACATCCGGTTGTTGAGCTACTCCTATCACACGGAGATTTTGTTCCCAATCCAACTACACTGGACACGGAACAAAAAACTTATATAATCACAGGACCTAATATGTCCGGGAAATCAACCTATCTACGTCAAGTAGGGTTAATAGTACTTATGGCTCAACTCGGTTCATACGTTCCCGCATCTTACGCACTCATCGGGCTCACAGACCGCATATTCACAAGAATTGGTGCCTCAGATGACCTTGCTCGCGGAGTTTCAACCTTCCTTGCCGAAATGAATGAAACTGCTAATATATTGAATAATGCAACGGGTAGGAGTCTTGTCCTTCTTGATGAGATAGGTCGTGGCACCTCAACTTTTGATGGAATGTCAATTGCATGGGCTACTACTGAATATTTGCTTAAGCATATAAAATGTAAAACTATTTTCGCCACCCATTATCACGAGCTCACAGAACTTCATTCAATTTCTTCTAAAATCAAGAATTACCAAATAGGTGCAAAGCGATACGAAGATAAGATAATATTCTTGCATCAACTTAAACCGGGCGGATGCGATGAATCTTACGGAATAGATGTAGCCAAACTCGCCGGCATACCGGAGAAGGTAATTAAAAGAGCTCGTTCCATACTGAATTCTCTTGAATTAAAGGAACAGAAAGCAAGTAAAATAAGAACCCGCTCAAAACAGAATACTCTCTTTGATGTAAGCACAGAATTTTCTACTCGGAATATCGCAGAACCTTCTCCACAGAGTAGCACAAAAATTTCTGCACAAAGTAACGCAGAGATTCATCCTCCGCAAAGTAACGAGAATTCTTCTGCCCGAAGTAGCGCGGAGGTTTATCCCCGGAGTAGCGCGGAGGTTTCTGCCCGAAGTAGAGCGGAGATTCATCCTCCGCAAAGTAGGGGCGAACCCGTGTGTTCGCCCAAAACCGAGAATACAGAATTACTGGAAAAACTTGCGGAAATAGACCCCGATAAAATAACCCCGATAGAGGCACTTCTTCTCTTGAAAAAATTAAAATCCCTTTCAAAAGAGAAATGATTTACTTGACATATTATCAAAAATGCACTGGATAGACAAAATAGATTTGACACTCAAAAAAATTAGCGAAGAGCAAACATTTATATATTATCTAAGTGACAAGGGAAAGAAATTAGACAAAGAGAAACTGGATAAGAAGGCAGAAGAATGGAAAAATATACTTCTTGATCCCATTCTTCTCAAAAAAACCGAAACACTTCTTGAGAAAGAAGAAAATCCAACAAGGAGAAGAAAGGCAGAAATTCTGCAAAAGTGGATTATTGAGACAAAGATTGATTACAATAAAGATTTGTTTCGTTTAAGAAATGAAATAGAGGAAACAGTAAACCAATTTAATCCTGTAATAGAGGACAAAGAAACTACTTATACAAAAAGATGGGAGATATTGAGAAAAACTTCTGAAAGAAAAAAACGAAAAGAAGCATATTATAGCATAAAACCACTTCTTGACTCTATTGAGAAAAAAGCACGAGCTTCAATAAAACTGGCAAATGAATTGGCAAGAAATGAAGGGTTTTTCAACTATCCTGAATTGCGTCTCTCAATAGAAGACTTGTCAGTTAATTATATTTCAGATGTATTCACCAAAATCAATAAAGAAACAGACATTATCTGGAAAAACTACATTGAAAGCACTACAAAAAAAATAGACTATCAGAATATTGAAACTTATGACCTATCTTATCTCATCAATAAGTTTTACTCACCACCAGATGAAAAATTCCCGAAGGAAAAAATGCTTGAGAGTCTTAAGCTTACACTCTCCTCTTTTGATATAACTCTTGAGTCTTTGCCCATTAAGATTGAATTTTATGACATGCCTAATGCTGGAGCATGTTATGGGCTTAAAATGCGTAAAGATATAAGACTTATCGTCAATCCAAAAGGAGAATATGGATATTACAATGTCTTTTTTCATGAATTTGGTCATGCAATGCATTGTGCGTATTCACCACAAAATACAGCTTTACTTATAGATGGACACCTGTTTTGTGAAGGTATGGCAGATATATGGGCTGGATTGCTTGAACAAAGAGAATGGCTACAAAAATTTGCTTCCTTTTCTTCTAATGAGACAGACAAATTTATCAATAATCAAACACTAATCAATACATATCGGAGAAGGACTAATATAAGAGAATTTGCATTTGAACTTGAATTATATAAAAATCCCGATGCTGATTTTGGTAAAGTATGGAGAAAGACAGGAGAAGAATATCTTGGGATAGAAGATAAATCTAACTTTTGGTCATATCTCGTTTTTATCTATCCTTTATATGTAAAGTGTAATGTCTTTAAGTGATGGTTACAATATCTGAGTAAAAGAGCAAAGGCAAGATTATGGAATTTGTGAATAAGGAAAATAGCTTTTTCTTTTTGACTCTTGCCAGAACCTTCAATAAAAT
>JAUVIV010000074.1 GCA_030592575.1 bacterium
AAAAGAAATCATAGAGATTGAAGATTGGCTTAATAATAGACCAAGGAAGTGCTTGAATTATCAAACACCATTGGAAGTCTTAGAAAAAGAAAGGAGCGTTGCACTTGCTGGTTGAATTCAGTGTTATTAAAAAGTTATTCTCCCTGTACTATTTTCTTTGTTCTTACTTTTGCTTTGTGTGCAAGGTCATCAAATATTGTGTAGATGACGGGTATAACAATAAGAGTGAGTAAGGTAGAAACAAGTAGTCCACTTATAACCACAATAGCCATAGGAGAACGCATTTCCGAACCTTCCGAACTACTTATTGCCATAGGTAGCATTCCAAAAATAGTTGTAAAAGCTGTTATGAGAATGGGTCTTAATCTCGTTTTTCCAGCTAATATAAGAGCTTCGTAGATTTCCATTCCTTTTTTCCGTAAGCGGTTGGTGTAGTCTATAAAGACGATGGCATTGTTTACTACAATACCTGCGAGTATTATTACTCCCATAAGAGCTGGCATTGATATTGCTTTATTGGTAAGAAAGAATGCCCAGATAACTCCTACAGCGGCTAAAGGCATAGTGAACATTATTATAAATGGATGAAGAAAGGACTCAAATTGAGCTGCCATTACCATATATACAAGAATTATAGCCAATAAGAAGGCAATACCAAGTGCTGTGAATGTCTCTTTCATTTGTTTATATTCGCCACCAAATTCTATTGAATACCCCGATGGAAGAGCTTTCTCCACTGGTTCAATTTTTTTAGTAATATCTTTTACAATGCTTCCTAAATCTCTGTGCTCAATACTTGCTGTAACTGAAGTTTTTCTGCTTTGTTCTTCTCTTTCTATTTTAACAGGACCTTCAGTTGAAATTATATCTGCAACTTGTTTCAAAAGAATTGTTGTGCCAAAAGGAGTTGTAATAGGAATGTTTTCAATATCCTGTAATCTTTTTACATCATCTCCTTTAAGTTCTACTCGTATATCTACTTCTTCTCCTTTTTCTCTGAATCTTGAAGCAGTCATACCTTGAATAGCTGTTCTTACCTCTTGTCCTATTTGATACACTGTTAGTCCAAAAAGAGCTGTTTTTTCTTTGTCGATTTTTACCTGTAGTTCAGGCTTTCCATGTTTGAGTGAGATGTCTATATCTTTTACTCCTTCAACATCTTTTATTGCAGATGCAATTTGTTCGGAAATCTTTTTAAGAATGTATAGTTCTTTGCCAAAGATTTTTATGTTTATTGGGGCTCCTTCACTACCTCCAAACATTTGTCCACTCATATCTGCAAATTCTACAATTGCTCCTTCTATGTGAGGAATTTTTGATCTTATTTCTTTTGTAATTTCTTGAGCAGATTTTTCGCGGTCAGCTTTTTTAACCAATCTTCCCATTATTTGAGCTTGGTTTACTCCCGGGCTTACTGAGCCGGATGCTACATCAGATTGAGTCTCTTCACTTAGTCCAATGTAAGCACTTACATTTTCTATTTCCGGAATATCCATAAGAATATCTTCAAGTTGAGAAGTTACTCTATTTGTTTCCTCAAGAGAAGTTCCCACAGGCATTGCAAGAGTTATTGATAAAAAAGGTATATCCGATTTAGGCATAAATTCTGTTCCTATAAGAGGAATTAGGCACATACTTGCAATAAATATTATAACTGTTGTCAAGATGGTTTTCTTCTTATGAATAAGAGCGTATTGCAGTAATTTACCATATTTTTCTCTGAAGATGTCAAATTTTTCTTTTTTCGAACTTTTAATTCTCTTTTTGAATAATATAGATGCAATCATTGGAACTAAGGTAAACGCTATAAAAAGGGAGGCAAAGAGAGCAAAAGATATGGTAAGAGCAAGAGGAGTTGATAATTTGCCTGCAATTCCGTCAGAAAAGATAAGCGGGATAAATACAGAGACAGTGGTTAAAGTTGATGTTGTGATTGCCATCCCAATTTCTGTAGTTCCATATATTGCAGCAGTTTTCCTATCACTGCCTTCTTCCAGTTTCCTATAGATATTTTCAATTACTACTACAGCATTATCAACTAACATTCCTACCCCGAGAGCTATTCCTGCAAGAGTCATTAGATTAAGTGTATATCCAGCGAAGTAAATAGCTATAAAGGTAGCAATAATTGAAAAAGGTATAGCAATAGCAATCGTTATAGTAGGTCTCCAGTTTCTTAAGAAAAATAGTATGAATAAAATAGCAAAAATACCACCCCAGATTGCAGTTCCTCCAGTTCTTTTGCTTATTTTCTTTATCATATCTCCCTGGTCAAAAAATAAATGAAATTGAATATTGTGAGGAAGGGCAGGTATAATCTTATCAAGTTCTTTATTTACTTTGTCCGAAATCATTACAGTATTTGCTCCGGTTTGTTTTGTTATAAACACTATAATGCTTTCTTTTTTCTTAGTTCTTCCGTAGCTTCTAATTTTTTTGTTAGTATCTTTAAGTTCAGCGATGTCTTTAAGTCGAATAGGAATTCCATTTTTATTGGCTATTATCGTATTTCCTATCTCATCAATATTTTCGTACTCTCCTACTACTCTTACTGAATATTCTTTATATCCGCGGACTATATGTCCTGCGCTAAAATTCAGATTAGTTGCTCGTAGTACCGAAATAATCTGATTAAGTCCGATATTACGAGAGATAAGTTTTGCTTTATCAATAGATATATTTATTTCTCTATGTAATCCTCCCATCAACATACAGGATGCTACACCGTCTATTCTTTCTAATTTATCTTTTACTCTTTCCGAAAGAACTTTCCGAAGTTCATTTAAATTGCAATCGCCTGTAATACCATAAAAAACCACAGGCATCATACTTAAGTCAAATTTAAGGACTAATGGAGTTCCTGCATCTTCAGGAAGCCAGGTTTCTATGAGACCAATTCTATCACGAATATCTTGAGCGGCAAAGTCAAGATTAGTTCCCCACTCAAATTCTACAATTACTACTGAAACTCCTTCTTCTGAATTTGAACTTACAGATTTTACCCCGTTTATCATTGAAACAGATTCTTCTACCGGTCTTGTTATTTGTTCTTCTATCTCCTTAGAAGCTACACCCGGGTAAGTTGTCATTACAGATACGATAGGATATTCAATTTCTGGGAGTAAATCTAATCCAAGTTTACTGAACGATATACATCCCAAGAGAATTATTATAAGAACCATCATAGTAACGGTAACTCTTTTATTTACAGAAAATTGCGGTAAACTCATTATTCCTCCTTAACACAAAGGCACAAAGACACGAAGGATAGAAAAAGAAATTTTATCCTGCATATAAGTCTTATGTGCGAGACTTTGTGATTTAAGTTTTTATGGTGAAGTTTTTTCATTTGAATATAGCTATTTGGGTACAATTATCTAAAGTTTACAAAATAATTCGTTTAATACCATTCTTAATCAAAGATATATTGAAGTTAATTAGAAACCCAAGTCTTTTTTGTGTTAGTTTCATATGACTTAGAAGTTGTGCTTCAAAAACTGGATTCATTGTTACTACAGCTTTTAATTCACAAATAACAAGTTTTTCAACCAATACATCTAAACGTAGAGCTTCATTAAATCTAATTCCATCATATATAATTGGTACAGAAATTTGTCGTTCATATAAAACCCCATTTTTATTTAATTCGTGGCAGAAACATACTTCGTACACACTTTCCAGCAAACCAGGACCAAGTTCTTTATGTACCTTATATGCTGCGTCAACGATAACTTTTGCTATTTGCTCTTCTTTGTTAGATAATGGATTATATTTCATTTTATATTCTTTTTTTTGTGTCTTGGTGTCTTTGTGGTTAATTCATTATTGTTTATTGCTTACTATTTTACTGCTGTCTTTAAGTTCGTAATTCCCAAGTACAACAATAGACTCTCCGAGTTCAAGTCCATTAATTATCTCAGTGTAATTTTCGTCTTTAAATCCTGTTTTAACTTCTTTGATTTTTGCAATATTTTCGATGCTTACAAATACGATTTCTTTATCTTTTCGTTGTAGCACTGTTTTGTTTGGAACTATTAATATATCTTTATGTTCATCTACTACGAGTTCTACTCGTGCGAACATTCCGGGTTTTAGTAAATGTTGTGGGTTATTGACAAGAATTTCACATTTTGCTGTTTTGCTTAATGGGTTTACAGCAGGAGAAAATTCGGTTAGTTTTCCTGTGAAAATTTTGTTAGGATAGGCATCTACTTTTATTTTAGCAAATTGACCTTTCTTTATTTTTGTAAATTCCTTTTCTACTACCTGAATCTCTACTTTTACTTTACTTATATTGGCAATCATTGCTATTGGAATCTGTGGAGCTATCATAGCTCCTTTATCAAGAAACAACATTGCTACAGTTCCGGAAATAGGTGATGTGATTTTTGCAGGTTGAAAATTTAACCCCTTAATGGATCTATCTACGAGAGCGATAACATCTCCTTTAGATATCCTGTCGCCTTCTTTGACAAGATATTTTATGAGTCTACCGGTTTCCTCAATAGGATGAACTTGTACTTGTTCCTGCCCTACAATATTTCCTGTATATTTAAGAATTTGCGCAATATTACCTTTTTGAACATTTTCTATTACAACCTCCATAGGAACTTCTGCCTTTGTTTGTTCTTCTACTTTCCGAACTTTTTTGACAATCCGAAAAACAACGATTCCAACAGCAACAATTATTATAAACCATACAAGTTTTTTCATCTTACCTCCCTCAGGAACCGTTAACGGTTTTTTTGTAAAGAATTTATCAATCCGTTAAGCATTTGTGTAATTTCTTGTGCTTCTTTCTTTAAAGAGCAACTTCCAGTTGCATTCTTCATTTTTTCAGTAGGAGCAATCTCCTGATTGCGAATCTTCTTATTTTTCAATAATCATAAATTAAATCTGCTCCTACTTTCCAATTACTTTTTCCAACTTTGCTTTTGCTATAAAACAATCTGATAAAGATTGAAGCCAATTTGTTCTTGCTTTTGTCAAAGCAAGTTGAGTATCCATTACTTCAAGACTTGTGGCAATTCCAGTTTTATATCTCTCCTCAACAATTTCCAATGCTTCTTTGGCTTGAGCAATATTCTCTTCTTGAGATTCTACAAGTTTTTTTGCTTCTTCCAGTTGAAGATATGTTACTTTCACTTCCATTTCTATACCTTCTTTTAATAGATTGAGTCCATGCTCTACTTGACTCAATTGATATTTTGCTTGTCGGAGTTTCCCAAAATTCTCAAGCCCGGTGAATATAGGCATTTGCAAAGCAACTGTTACATTCCAATCCGTTCCCCATTCGTTTTTAAAGTAAAGAGGTTTTTTGTAATCATAATTTCCTACAAATGCAAGATTTGGTAAGTTTGATTTCTTTGCAATTGTAAGTGCTTTTTTCGCCATCTGCTTTCTAAAAAACAATGATTTGATTTCAGGTCGATTGGCTTTTGCATCTGCTATACATTTTTGTAAAGGTGTTTCGCGAACAGTCCCTTCGTATTGCAACTCTCCTTTTAACTCAATTGGTGTGTCTTGTGGTAAACCGAGTAGCATCTTAAATCCTGTATTCGCAATCTTTAATCCATTTTTCACTTTAATTACCTGAGGTTTCATATTTGCAAGTTGAACTTTTCCTCTTAGCAAATCAAATTTTGATGCGAGTCCCTCGTTATATCTTTTCTCTATAATTTCTATGTGCCGTTCTGTTTGTTTGTAAGCTTCTTCGGTAAGTTTAGTGAATTTTTCCAATATCAAAATACCGTAGAATGACTTGGTAACATTAAATACCAGTTCGTTCTCTTTTTTTCTGTAGTTTTCTTTGGAAGCATCTACATTTAGTTTTGAAATTTGATAGCCGTTTAGAATTTTCCCCCAGGTAAACAGTGGTTGTTGTAAAGTTGCTCTTCCCAGATAATTTTTATTCTCGCCCATCTGAAATTCCATAACATCAAAACCCACTATCTTGAACCACGTTCCTGTTGAGTCAATAACCGGCTCAAGTACTGTAAATGGCATATCAAGAGCAGGTGCTTTTGCGAGTTTTGTATAACTTATTTGAGCACTTATTTTAGGCAAAAATCCTGCCCTTGCAGATATGACTCCTGCTTTTGCTTGATTTACCACATCTTTTGCTGTAAGGAGCTCTTCATTGTACTCAATCGCCCTATCAATTGCTTTATCAAGAGTAATAGTTAATGAACTACCAATTGATGACATAAAAAGAATAATTACTATCAATTTTAATTTTTTTTGCATCTTCACCTCCGTGCTCCATCTAAAAATATAGTCGTTATTGCTTTAACGTCTCGTTTAAGTGCTCCCTTTTCCCCTTCCATAACCCATCTACCAATACTTGAATGAATTATACCAAAAAGCGTGAATGTTAAAACTCTGGGCTCAACTTTTTTAAGCTTTCCCATTCTTATTCCCTCTTTCATAACTTTAGTTACCATTTCAATATTTTTTTGATGTTTTGGCAGGATTCTTTTTAATGCTTCGGGATGTTTTTTCTCCGTAAATCCACCTCGCTCCGGTGCAAATATACGAAAAAAATCTTTGTTCTTTTCTAAATATACAAAAATTTTTTGAATTAAATCTTCAATTTGCTTAATAGGGGAAGAGGAGCTTTCAACTACACTTTTTATTATCTCTGATAAATTATTAAGTCCTTCTTCAATCAAACTAAGGAACAGGTCATCCTTACTTTTAAAGTATCCGTATATTGCCCCTTTTGAAAACTCTGCTTTTTCTGCAATATCGTCCAGCGTTGCAGTATCAAACCCTTTTTCTGCAAAAATAGTCATTGCCGCCAAAAGGATTTCTTTCCTTCTTCTCTGTTTTTCTCGTTCCCTTCTATTCATTTTCTGACTGATTAGTCAAATACTGACTGTTCAGAATTTTATTATAACATTAAAACCTTGTCAAGTAAAAAAAAATCATAAAATATATTTTTCTTGACAATAGGAAACCGAAACAGTATACATTATTAATAATGAAAAGGGCATTGACTATCATAATTGTGATGTTTTTTTGTATTAATGCGGATGCACTTGATAAAAATGAAGACAATTTTAAGTGGAGGTATAAAGCATATAAAAAAAAGGAAAGAGATCCTGGAATTTCTTTTGTTTTGTCGTGGATGATACCTGGTGCCGGGCAATTTTACAACAAAGAATATAAAAAAGGAGCAATTTCTTTAATTGGTAACCTTTTGTTGTATGGGCTGATAGCATATACCGGTGAAGGACTTCATTTAGAGCATAAAAGAGTTTATGAGCATCCTTATAATATGTTGGGTGCTGTGTCTTTATTGGGGCATATGGTAGTATCTTCTAATCATGCACATTACTCAAGTCTTGAGATAAATAAAGACTTAAAGTTGAAGTATTTTATTTATAAAGATGTTTATGATTGTTTGTAATATTTTAAAATAAAATGATAGGAGCCATAATTTTAATGGTTTGTATTAACATGACTGCTTCTGAAGAGACAGACTGGAGTTTTGAAAAGCGACAGGAATATATTACACGAAGAAGAGATCCATGGTTTGCGGCTTTTTCATCTTTTTTACTTCCTGGAGCCGGGCAATTTTATAATCATGATTGGATAAAAGGCGGAATAAATTTAGTTGGAATTGCTGGGTGGATTACCCTAATTTCATATACTGAATTAAGAGATGAAAAAATAATTCGTCCGTATGCCGATTTTTCTGCTATTTGCTTATTAGGACATTGGTTGTTTGGTCCTATTGATGCGTATTGCTCGGCTATCAATATGAATGTTAAGGTAAAACGAACTCTCGGTCTTATAGAGGTTGGATTATACGAAGATAAGCCTGGTGTAGGTTTATCTTATAAATTCTAATGCAATTTTATAGTATCATTATTATTTTATCGCTATTTGGTGAAGTGCAGCCTCCAAAGTCTTCTATTGGTGTATCGGGTGGTGCGTTAGTTCAGATATTTAGAGATACATCGGAAACCTGGCCTGTTATTGGTAGTGTGATGGAAATTACTATGCCGGGTTTTTTGTCCTCGTTTGCGATTCGTGGAACTGCAAGACTTAGCTGGTATAAAAAGTTAGGAGGTGGCTTATGTTTACGGAATATTACTGTGATTCTCGCGAGTAAATATACTAAAAGATTCTATGACTCTCGGATAGGAATTTATGGAGGTGGTGGACCGGGAGTACATCTTTATAGCTGGAGTAAAAAAGAAGAGTGCAACAGAGAAGATAATTGGGTGGGCTTTCATTTTTTTACTGGCATAGAATACTTTTTTGTTACCCCGAAGCCGTGGTGTTGTTTTGCTGAATTGGACTGGGGAAAAGAAATAGGTGAAGGTGAAGGGTTCCCGGGCTTTGGAGAAGTATCACAACTCGGACTTACTGCAGGCGCACGCTTCTGATTTGTAGCCCACTCCATTATTTATTATCCTACTGGTAGTTGTAAGGGACGATTTTCCACAAGTATCCGTAACTTTATATTAAGAAAATTTGGTAGGAGCAGATTTTATCTGCGATAATCAAGAAACAAAAAATCGCAATCAGGAGATTGCTCCTACTGAAAAAATGAAGGGCACAACTGGAAGTTGTTCCTACTTTTATCTGGTAAGTTACTATGCTGAAATATCTGTTAAACAAACAAGGTGTGGTGGCTATTTATCTAATCTGACTTTCATTGTGATGTAATCGTACATAGTGCCACGAGCATCAAGAAGTTCAAGCGTTTCTATGAGTTCCTTATATTTCCCTCCAAGTAATCCGATACCTATAATCATAGCACCTTCTGCACCTTCGGAAGCTTCTTTTGCTTTTTTTGTTAAAGGCACTACTTTACCGTAACAAGAAAGTCTATTAGTTAGTTCTTCTCTTATTTGGGGGATTCTGGATAGTCTGCCTGAAATTATTATCTCTTGAGCTTCGGTAGTTGTGGTGACAATAGCTATATCCTTAATTGCAGACTCAATGAGAGTATTCCAAACATCAGGATAAGCTTTCAGATTGTTTAGAGGTAGCTCTTGTGGAGATAATTCCTGAGTTGTTCCTGCAGCGCCTCCTGTGAACAGAACTCCTTGTGGCTCTTTTGGGATTCTAATAGCGAGTTCGGAATCAATAGCGCCGGGGGAGAGGAAACCGGAGAATCCGGAAGTTCCTCCAACTGCGTCAACAACTTTGCCGTTTTGTATTCCTATGGCAGCGGTAAATCCGTAACCCACTTCAAGAAAGATAAATGAACATTCGGAGTATGGTTTTTTATGATATTTTGAATATTGTTCCAAAGCCAGAGCCGCACAGCAAAGTTTATCGGCAGTTCCCATATCCATTCGGTTAGATTTTCTATATTTTGGTACAGTTGGGAGATGGATTACACCGGGTGTAAAATACAGGGGTAATTTTTTTTCTTTACCGAAATAGTAAAATGAGCGAATCGCTTCGTTGACTGATATTTCACTTTCTTTTGGGAGCATAAGTTCTAAATCCGAGTCTTTGCTATCTTTGATATGTGTAACAGGTATGCCATAGCCAGAGGGACCAATTATTGCATCTACTGGGAGGTTTTGTTCAAGAGCGGATACGAGTCTATTGGCATCTTTGACAATCTCCTCAGTGGGAAACATCTCGTCTAAGAAGATTTTATCATTATCTATTCCTAATAAACTGAATCCTTTAGTTCCCGGGTCTATTCCAATTACTCTCATTTTTCCTCCTTTTTTGACTTGTTCTTTTTTCTGAGTTGCGATAAAACCTCAGAAGCCTTATAGCTTACCCATTGGTCTTTGTCCTTCGTTGCTTCTTCTAACGCTTTTTTGACTTGCTCACTCCCAATTTCTATCAATAAATATAGTGCATTTATGGGAGTCTTATTTCGCATATGCTCAGCAATTTCTATTTGTTCCAAATCGGGTAAGTCTGGACGAACTACTTCCTGCTCAACCCATACTTCAATTGATGCCCTAAAAATATCTGGTTTCTTTCTAAAAATACTCACAAGAGTGGGAATAGGACTAGATTTATCTCCTATATGAATTAGTGTTTTAGCAGTAGTATAGCGTACTCGTATAGTTTTATCTTTCAGAGCTTCTCTTAATCCAGGAATTGCTTGAATGGAATATTTTTTGCCTAAATAAAGACATATTGTTTCCAATGCCCGTGCAGCATCGGAACGGATAGTAGAAATTGAATCGTTTTTCAAAGCTACAAGCAAAGGCTTAATTGCACGAGGATCCCTTGAATATTCTAGTCTATTAACAGCCCACATTCGTGTGTCTATGTTCTCATTTTTTAATCGTTTTATAAGTCCAGGAACCTCTGGTCTTAAGTTCTTTACTTGCTCCTCTATCATTTTTTTATTAATCCTTTCGAATTCCAAAAAATCAGCTTTTGTTGTTTTGTAAGGTTTACCAGTTTCTTTAGAATATATCTTTGCTTTCTTCTTAAGCTTAGGAACTTGAGTTGTTTTTGCAGTATCTTCTCTTGCTTGTTTTTCCATTGCAAAGCTTTTTAAGAATATAGTATCAACAAATAGAGTCAATATAAGAGACATTACTACTATTTTAAGATATGACTTCACTTTTTCTTCTCCCTACTTCACTTAATTTATTTTTTTATATAAAAATAGTAGTCCGTCTTCTTAATAAGAGAACTGCTTGCCCACCAATTATTATGTATGGTATGCGAGCTTCTTTTAATGAATTTCCTATTTTTGCTATGATTTCTTCAAACATGAGTTTAATATTTTTGCGAGCTTAATATTTACTTCTATTCCCTCCATCGGATCTTTGGAAGGTAAGACTCCAAGGTTTTTTGCTTCTTCCCACATAGCTTCAAAAATCTTTAGAGCTTCTAAATAAGACAATTTGCTTTTCTGAATTTCTTGTTGCTCAAATTTTTTAAGTAGATTAGAGTTTTTAACCATTTTTTGATAACGGACAAGCAGGGTCGCTGGCAAACCAGTCATTAGTTAAAGCATAAGTGCGAGACCTACAGCCTCTACATTTGTCAAGATGCTTGCAAATTTTACAAGCACCTGTGCGGGTTTCAGGTTTTTTGATTTTTGATAGAAATTCTGACTTCTTCATAGATTCCCAGACTTTTATAACTCCTTCTTTGGCATTACCAAGTACATAAGGAGCAAAAGTGCAGGGTTTTATTTCGCCATTCGGCTCTATAAATATATATTCTCCAAAGATACAACTTGTAGTTGCGGGGGTGAGTATTTTGCTTTCTTTCTGCACGGTTGTACCTGTTGATAATTGAGGTAGCTTTATATTCCATTCATCCAGACAAGCATGAAAGAACGGCTCATCAAAGTAAAAGCTTATTCCGTTCTTTGAGGACTCACAAGCAGATATGATAGCAGCTTTATATTCCTCTTTAGATAGAAGTTGTTCCTGGTATTTTTCGCAGGGTTTTAACCCAAGAATATTTATCATCTCGGCACCTATAGACTTAGTAAGTGAAAACATTTTAGGGATGTCCTTGTAATTATATTTTGAAAGAGCGAAATTTATAGAATGTAATATTCCTTGATTTGCAAGTTTTTCTCCGTTGCGTAGGACTTCATTGAAACTCGCACCTGCTCGGAGACGCTCATACACTTCAGGGTAAGGTGAATCAAATGATATCATTACTTTTATGCCTAAATCTTTCAGTTGCTTTATGTTCTCGGAGTTTATCAAAGTTCCATTTGTGATTAAATTTATATCTAATTCTTGAAGAACTTTTAGGATTTCCCATATTCCATCTCTCATTAGTGGTTCGCCACCTTCAATAATGACCCATTCAGGGTTAAGTTCCACTATTTCTTGAGCTACTTTAAGTGTTTCTTCGGTAGATAATTCGTCGGGTGTCATACCTCGACAATGCTGGCAATTCAGATTGCAATTCATTGTAATCGCCCAATCTATCATATATGGTTTAGTTCTTTGCATCAAATTTAGTTTAATATAATTTATTTTCTCTGTCAACTTAAATTTAATTGTCATTAAAGGGTAGGTTGAAGCCTCTGCTTCAACCAGATGAGAGCGGTGGCTCTCATCTACCCCGTAGTGTGATTTATGGCTCTTCTGTATCTTGGGCATAATAGTATCTTGTTGTATGTTTAGAGGTGTAGTATTAGGCGAAGGCGTAGGATATATAGCATTACCAAACAAGATATTCAAAAACTTAACTCACTTATTATGCAATATAACGAGAAAGTGAAAGAGAGTTTAACATTCAGCATAACCAGCGGCGCGTTAGCATCCGCTGCAACGATTTGTTAGCTGTTTTCTTTCTTAGCGAAAGCAACAATATCTTCAACCAATTTAGCAAGTGAACCAGATTTTAAATCGTTCTCCCACGCAGACTTTAAAGCACGCGCAATTGCAAGAGGATTCTTTTTTAATCCGCCAGGATTTCCATAATAATTATATGCTGAATCTATATATGTCTTCCAATCTTCGCCAAATTCATTTTCAATTATTTTTGTGAGGTTTGTTTTCCACATATATAAATTCATTTTGATAATTGAATCAGATGGCCATTCATTTAAGTCTGTATATTCTAAAAGATTTAAAATTGATCTATTATCCTTTTTATGCTTTCCTACTTCAGACTTTCTCTTATCCTCGTCTTCAGTTTGATCTTTATCAGTATCAGCATCGCAAACAACAAAAACTGGTATATTTAATAGTTTAGCCACCGCCAAAGGTTTAATAATTGAGCTTTTTCCTCCAACAGGGACAATATGGCATCCATATTTTCTAAAATCCATAATGCTTTCTGTAAGCATCAAATATGTTGAGATGTATGCAACATCTTCT
>JAUVIV010000009.1 GCA_030592575.1 bacterium
GCTTCACCGATAGAAGTAGGATTTTATGATATAGGTGGTTATGCATGTGGTGTCTATGTAGTTGATACTCTTGCGTATGTAGCTGGTGAGTATAGTGGGCTTCGCATTATAAATGTTGCAAATCCAGCTTTACCGGTAGAAGTCGGATTTTATGAGACAATTGGTCCTGCAAATGGTATCTATGTAGTTGATACTCTTACATATGTGGCAGATAGCATAGGGCTTTACATTATTGAATATTATGGAGAACAAGGGATAGAGGAAAAAAATTGCTTCGCTGACACTCGCAATGACAGGTTAAGAGTTTCTCCGAATCCATCTTTTGGAAATGCTGTGATTAAGTATGGATTATCGGAAAAGGCAGACATAAGCTTGAAGCTTTATGATATATCAGGCAAGTTGGTTAAGACGATTTATTCCGGGACTCAAGAAAATGGTGAGCATACAATTAAAATAAATAATGTAGGAAGTAGGCATACTTGTTCCCTATCCAGAGGCATTTATTTCATTAGATTTGAGACAGGAAAGTTCAAGGCAACAAGGAAACTTACAATTATTCGTTAATCGTAGTAGCGTTGAGGTTAAAAAATCCTCGGCAAATGTGAGGGATAATCCCCCACGCTATTAAACTAAAAAAAGATTGATGTGAAAATTATAAGCTTGATTTTCTTGATAACACTCTTATAAAAAGAGAATCTTTGTGTTTAATGTTGATTTTAAAAAATAGGAGGAAACAATGAAAAAGATATTTGTTCTTGTTGAACATAGACAAGGTGAAATTAGGGATATAACTTACGAACTTCTTACCAAAGGGAGAGACCTTGCAAGTAAATTAAACGGAGAACTTACTGCTTTATTATTAGGTGATAACACCAGTCAGTTTACCGAAAAACTTAAATCTTGTGCTCATCATATTCTTACAGTTGAGCAGGCGATTTTACAAAACTTTAATGCCGAATCTTACCAGCTCGTGCTCTCGGAGATAATAAAAAAAGAATCTCCTTGGCTGACACTGATTGGAAATACTGCATCCGGAATGGATCTTGCTCCTGCTCTCGCTCAAGAACTTGGAACTCCATTTACTACTGACTGTGTGGAAATTGAGATTGAAAATGACGAGCTAATTCCAACTCGTCAAATGTATGGTGGCAAACTGGATGCTAAATATAAAATGCAAAAAGCAGACTCATATATTTTAACAATAAGACAAGCTGCTTTTCCACAAGAATCAGCTAATTTGAATGCCGATGTTGTATCTTTTACTTCCCCACTCACTCAGGAACCGGATTATAGGAAATTTGTTGAATATCTTGAAGCTGCAATCGGTGAAGTAGATATTACTAAGGCAGATATTGTTATTGGTGTTGGTAGAGGTATAAAAGAGCAAGAAAATCTTAAAATACTCGAAGAACTTGCGGATTCTCTCGGTGGGGTTCTTGCTTGCTCAAGACCTATTGTAGATGCTGGATGGCTTCCTAAAGACCGTCAAATCGGAAGTTCAGGCAAAACCATAAAGCCCAAGCTTTATATCGCTATTGGAATATCGGGACAATTCCAACATATTACAGGTATGAAAGGTGCAGATACTATTTTCGCTATAAATAAAGATCCGAATGCTCCTATTTTTAACGAAGCAGATTATGGTATCGTAGATGACCTATTTAAAATTGTTCCAGTAATAAAGAACAAAATAGCAGAGATGAAAAAATAAAGATGTAATTTATGAAGAGAAGATGAAAACAGGAAACACGAACATCACACTAACTGATACACGAACAGGACACGAACAAGAAAAAATTCTTTATAAAGAACTTTCTTATAAAATCAAACAAGCTGCAATTGAAGTTCGTAAATATTTGGGTGCAGGATTTTTAGAAAAAGTATATGAGAATGCTATGGCAATTAAATTACGAAAAATGAATATTAAGTGCCGACAGCAAGTTCCGATAAAAGTATATTTTGAGAATGAAATTGTGGGAGAATATATTGCTGATTTATTGATTGAAGATAAAATAATTATTGAGATGAAGGTAACAGAAGAATTACATCCGATACACTTTGCTCAACTAAAGAATTATCTTAAAGCAACACGATTAAGATTAGGACTTTTGATAAATTTTGGTAAATCTTTTTTTGAATTTGAGAGAATTGTTTTATAAAGTTCGTGTACTGTTTGTGAAAGTTCGTGTTTATAAAATTTCGTGCTTTCGTGATAAAAAATAGAGAGTTGTTTTATCCAGTTCGTGTCTATAATTTTATATAATGCCTAATAAAATTACTTTAATTCCGGAGATTAAAGACGCTATTATTGAGTTGGGTGGAGAAGATACTTATAAATGCTATCAATGCGGAAAATGTATGAGTGTCTGTCCTTGGTCCCGAGTGCCTTCTATTGCATTTCCTACTTATCGGATTCCACAAGCAGTAAAACTTGGGATAGTTGCATCAAGTGAAGACACGAAAGAACTTGCCAAAGAAATAGAGGAAGTATTCAGATGTTGTGCTTGTGAGGGTTGTTTAAAAGAATGTCCACATGGAGTAAATTTACCTATCGTTTTTCGTGCTATCCGCAGAATACTCGTAGATTATGGTTCATACCCGGAAGAATTAAAAGGAGTTGTTTCAAGACTTTTCAGCACTGGGAATCCATTAGGGGAATCAAAAGATAAGAGAGCCGACTGGGCTTCTGAATTGCCAGTTCAGAAATTTACTTCAGATATGGACTTTTTATATTTCTCTTGTTGTATGCCGGCTTATGACCAACGAGCTCAAGGAATGGCAGTTGCTACGGCAAAAATCCTATTAAAAGCAAGAGTATCTTTTGGAATATTGGGAGAGTTGGAAGTATGTTGTGGCGAATCTGTTAGAAAAATCGGTGCTGAAAAGGTGTTTAAGGAACTTGCTTCTACTAATATTAAAACATTCAAAGATGCAGGTGTGAAAAAAGTCATAACTACATCACCTCATTGCTATAGCACTTTCAAACACGAATATCCTGAACTTGGTGCAGAGTTTGAAGTAATTCATGAAACTCAGCTTTTTGCAAAGCTTATAAAAAATAAAAAAATTATTCCTAATAAAATTGTTAATGCAAAGGTTGTATATCATGACCCTTGCAATCTTGGTCGTCAGAATGAAATTTATGAAGCTCCGAGAGAAGTTCTTAAATCAATCCCGGGGATAGAGCTTTTTGAAATACCTAACTTTTCTCATAAATATAGCTTATGTTGTGGTGGCGGTGGAAGTGGAATTTTTATAGGTTGGGATATGGAAGAGCGTATAGCGAATGTCCGTGTCCAACAAGTTTTTGATGTTTTCAAGACACAATGTTCTTCATTGGTTGACAAACACAAGACACAAGTTTCCTCTGACAAATCAACGAGTGATGATTCAACAAATCCCGAATTCATTCTTGCTGTTGCTTGTCCTTATTGTCTTCAGATGTTTGAGGATTCTGTCAAGGTTTTGAATCTACCGATTCAGGTGAAGTCAATCTCCGAACTCCTCGCCGAATCTCTGTATAAGTAATAGTATCATAAATTATATAGGGATTGAACAAACAAAAACCGCACACAGATTTCACAGATAAAACAGATTTATACAGAGAATTAATATTATTTTAACATTTAGCAGTTATAAATCACACTATGGGGTAGATGAGAGCCCTTGCTATCATCCGGTTGAAGCAGAGGTTTCAACCTACCCTCTAATGACAATTTAAATTCCTTGTCATTCTGAGGCGAAGCCGAAGAATCTTGTAATTTCTTGTGGGAGTTTATCTTGATATGAAAAATGAGACTCTTTACTTCAAAAGCTACTGGTTCTAATCTATGGCTAAATTATAGAGTACTTATTTCATTACTATGAATTTCTTTACCAATTGTTCATTTTCACTCTTTAGTATGCAGAAATATATTCCACCACTTATATTATCAGTTTTCCAATAAACTGTATATTCTCCGGGTGATTTTATCTCTTTTACTAATTCATCTATTTTTCTTCCTCCAATATCATAAATCTCAAGAGAGACTTTGCTCTTGGCGGATAGATAATAGCTAATGGTTGTAGAGTGAATAAACGGATTAGGAGAAATTTCTAATTTTGTAGTTTTTATTTCTAACTTTTTATCTTCTTCAATTCCTTGTGGGTCTTCACAAATCTGTGTAAGCCATGTATTGTGTGATTCCCAGCTAAAAGGTTCATTTGTCGGTACTGATAAATCCGGATTTATTCCTGTGATGTGATAAAGATGTCCCGAAAACCTATTTTTATCACAATTCGCCCACGAAGTATCTTCTACAAGAGCTATTCCTTTGTCCTTATAAATAGCTACCATCTCAATTTTTCCATCTCCATTTATATCAGCTACAGCTACGCCATGTTCATTACAAGTTGCAGTTGTGAAGTCAGTATTTTCATAAAGTATTGCGCCAGTTATTCCGTCATATATTCGCAACCATTCAGTGCCTTGCCACAATACATCTTTATCTCCGTCACCATCTATATCGCAAATTACGGGAGTTCCTCCATCTGTGCTGCTATTGTCTATAGCTTCAGCTGTCCAAACTACAGTAGGAACAAGAGTTCCATTATCTCTAAAAACATAAATGGATTCAGCTTCTTGGCAGTATGTTACGATTTCTGTAAATCCATCATTATCAATATCAGCAATTGCAGAAGTACTGTGGGAAGAAAGTCCGTAATGCCATTTAAGCGTTCCATCTGCTTCAAAACACCAATCTCCGAACACAACTTCAGGGGTACTATCAAGGTCTACATCACATATTGATGGCGATACTCCACTGCAAGTATGCCAATGATTTGAAATCTCAGATGCCCATTTCCAACTTCCATCACTGCCTAAACAATAAAGTGAATCATCAGTTGAAAATAGGATTTCAAGTGCTCCTACTTTGTCTATGTTAGCTACTGCAGGAGAAGTGCCCGGATGCATTAGAGGAAGAGTGCTTGCCCATCTTTCAGTCCCATCGTTGTTTAAGCAATAAATGGCTGAACTGGATGCAACAATAATTTCAGGTGTCCCAATAGCATCAATATTAGCTATTATAGGGCTGGAACATAAATTGTTGTTTGTGCCTCCTCCAAAAGACCATCTTAATATTCCATTATTATTTAAGCAATAAACCTTTCTACAACAATCCATTACTATGATTGCCGGGTCTCCTATGTTACCTAAATTAGCTATTATTGGAGAAGAGTATAGTTGGTTATCTGCATTAAAAGACCATAGTAAATTTCCGTTGCTACTCAAGCAATACACATTTCCCGGTACAGCCGGGTAACTCGTAGCGAATATAATCTCAGATCCAGTTGATGCAGGGTCTATATCGACTATAGCCGGAGAAGCACAAATTCTTCCGGTATCAGGAGCAAAGTAGCTCCATTTTATTGATGGGGACATATTTATTAACAAGAAAATCAATAGATTCATATTTTCCTCCTCTTTTTAAAAATATACTTCCTCAATTTGTTTTTGTCAATTTGTTTTTTGAAAACTGATTTCTTTTTATTATATTCTTTGCCATTTTATTTCTTGAGGTTTGTCGTATTTTAGATTCATTACATCGCAAAGACACAAAGAATGCAAAGAAAAACTTTTTACTACGAGAGTACAAAATGCTGAAAACACGAAGAACAAAAACAGCACACAGATTTGCACAAATAAAACAGATTTGTACAGAGGAATAGAATATCAGGTAAAACAAAGATATACAGAAGATAAAAAGATTACAATTTCTTTTTTTTCTTTGTCATTCTGAGGCTTTCTATTATTTTGATTGAGTATCCCTGTCATTCTGAGGCGAAGCTGAAGAATCTTATAACTTCTTGTTTTAATAACTGTGGGAGTTTATATTGAAACAAAAATTGAGACTTTTCACTTCATTCAGAGTAACATTAAAGATTACTGGTTGTTGAGATAGTAATCTATGGCTAAAAGTATAGAGTACTTATTTCATTACTACGAACTTTTTTACCAATTGCTTCTTATCGCTTTTTAATACACAAAAATAAATGCCGTTACTTATATTATCAGTTTTCCAATGAGTTGTGTGTTCTCCTGGTGATTTTATTTCTTTTACCAATTCCTCTACTTTCCTTCCTCCAATGTCATAAATCTCAAGGGAGACCTTGCTTTCGGTAGATAATTGATATTTAATAGTTGTAGAGTGAATAAATGGATTAGGAGAGATTTCTAATTGTGTAGTTTGTATTTCTGACTTTTCACTCTCTCTAATCCCATGTGGGTCTTCACAAATTTGTGTAAGCCATGTATTATGAAGCTCCCAGCTATAAGGCTCTTTATTTGGGACTGATAAATTCGGATTTATTCCTGTGATGTGATAAAGGTGGCCTGAAAACCTGTTTTTATCACAATTTACCCATGAAGTATCTTCTACAAGAGCTATTCCTTTATTCTTGTAAATAGCTACCATCTCAATTTTCTCATCTCCGCTTACATCAGCTACAGCTATACCATGTTCATTACAAGTTTGAGTTGTAAGTTCGGTATTCTCATAAAGCACTGTGCCGGTTGCCCCATCGTATATTCGCAGATAGTGAGTTCCTTGCCACAATACATCTTTATCTCCATCTCCATCCATATCACAAATTATAGGAGTTGCTCCAGTTGTACCGCTTTCATCTATAGCTTCAGCTGTCCAAACTACAGTAGGAACAGGAGTCCCATTATCCCTAAAGACGTAGAGGGAGCCAAGAAACGAAGGTGGAAACATAGATTGGTAATATGTTACAACTTCTGTTGTATCATCTCCATCCACATCAGCAATGGCAGAAGTACTATGCGCAGGAAAACCAGCTATAGAAAAAAGTCCATAATGCCATTTAAGTGTTCCATTTGCCTCAAAACACCAATCCCCAAACACAACCTCAGGATCACCATCCATATCTACATCACCTATTGATGGTGATATTCCGCAGCAAGGCTGTATAAAAGTTGAATCATGGTAGGATGTCCATCCAATAGTTCCATCGCCATTTAAGCAATAAAGTGAATCCACAGTTGAAAACAGGATTTCAGGAGTTCCGAGCTTATCTATATTAGCTACTGCAGGAGAATTGCCCGGATGTATGTTAGGAAGAGAGACTTTCCATTTTTCGGTTCCATCATTATTCAAGCAATAAATGAACGAATCAGATGAAATAATAATTTCAGGTGGACCAATGGTATCAATATTAGCTACTATAGTACTGGAACATACAGATGAACCAATCCCAGAAAAAGACCATCTAAATGTTCCATCATTATTCAGGCAATAAATCTTCGCATTCAAATCTGTTATTATAATTGCAGGGTCTCCTGGAATACCTAAATTAGCTATTATTGGAGAAGAATATATATCATCCTCTGTATTAAAAGACCATAACAAGTTCCCGTTACTACTTAAACAATACACATGCGATGGTGGTATAGGACAACCACCCGTAGCGAAGATAATCTCAGAACCGGGAGATACTGGATCTATATCAGCTATAGCTGGAGAAACACAAACCCAACCGCCATCAGGAGCAAGATAGCTCCATTTTATTGATGGTGACATATTTATTAACAAGAAAATCAATACATTCATTTCCCCTCTCCTTTTCTAATAATATACCTCCTAAACTTGTTTTTGTCAAATTATTTTTTCATCGAGCTTTGAAAAAGGTGTGATACATCGTAGATTGTCATGCTGAACTTGTTTCAGCATCTAATAAAATCAATGCGTTACGAGATCCTGAAACGAGTTCAGGGTGACATAAAAGCGATTTTTTAGAGTTTTTCTTCTTCCATTTGTCAAGTTTTTGTCAAGTTTTCCTGTTGACATTCTTTAGTTTCATAGTATTATTAGAGCCACAAAATGACACAGATAAAGATTAACCACAAAGACATGAAGTCTCAAAGGACACGAAGATTTTATAAAATAATTCTCTCTTTTCTTTGTGTTCTTTGTGTCTCTGTGACTTCGTGGTTTTCCGTGAATTTCTGTGGCTAAAACTATGGAACAAGAAGTTGCTCAGATTATTGATGCAAATCTAAATAGAACGAGAGAAGGACTTCGGGTTGTTGAAGAAGTTGCACGATTCATTCTTCGTGATGAAAAGCTTACAAAAGAAATAAAGACACAGCGGCATAAATTATCAACTCTTTTTAAAAGCAAAAACCTTCTTAATTTTAGAGACACAACAAAAGATCTTGGAAAATATAAAAACTTTGACTTTAATGATAACTCCTATCGCAGTCTTCCTGAAACCGTACAAAGAAACTTATCTCGTGCCCAGGAAGGATGCAGGGTTCTTGAGGAATTCAGTAAATCGTTTAGCAAAGAACTGCCTCCAAAAGTCAAAGAAATTAGATTTAATATCTATGAGCTTGAGAAAACAATAATACAAATGTTGTTAGAAAACGTAAAAATCAAAAATAAGTCGGTGGAAAAATCTTAATACGAGCTTCTAAAAATTTTTTTGTTCGTGAGAAGTTCGTGAAAGTTCGTTGTTAGTTCGTGTTTATAATTTTGCATTTTGATTTTTAATATTCTTAATTATGCTTGATTTAAGTCTCTACATCATACTTGACGAAAAATATATTAGTGGTAAGCTATCAACTATGGTAACGGATATTTGCAAAGGAGGAGCTACAGCAATTCAGCTTCGTGAGAAAACCAAAGGGACAAGTAAATTTTTAGAAGATGCACTTATTACAAGAGAAATAACCAAAAAATTTAATGTTCTATTTATCGTAAATGACAGGATAGACATTGCTCTTGCTGTAGAAGCAGATGGTGTCCAACTTGGTAATGAAGACATCCCATTAGATTATGCAAAGAAAATCTACTCTGACCGAATAATTGGCTATTCCGTATCTCAAATAGACAAAGCAATTGTTGCGGAGAAAGAAGGGGCTATGTATCTTGGAGTCGGATGTCTATTCCCATCAACTACAAAGTCTAAGGCACTTATTCCGCTCTCAATTATTACGGATATTAAAAAAGCTGTTAATATTCCTGTTCTTGGAATTGGAGGTATTACTCTTGAGCGAGTTCAGGATGTCTTATCTGCTGGGGCAGATGGAATATGTGTATCATCCGATATATTTAATCATCCGAATTTATTAGAGCGAGTTCAGGAATTTAAATCTAAAATACAGAGTGTAAAAATATGAAAATTAACCACAAAGGCACAAAGTCTCAAAGAGCACAAAGATTTTATAAAATAGTTTTTTTCTTTGCGTTCTCTGCGTCTCTGCGGTAAAATTGTTTTAAAATGAACCCTTTAATCTTTTTCTTATTATTAGTTTCGGTTAATTCAAATCCGGAATCTGTCAGTACAAACCCTGACTCTACCAAGTCAAGCCCCGATTCCACCAAGTTAAATTCAGATTCCACGAAACTAAATTATCCAAAGAAGGATCCAACGGTTGCACTTCTTTTATCAACTCTTCCCGGAGGAGGACAGTTTTATACGGGAAATTATATCAAAGGAGTGGTTTTTGGAGCTGCACAAGCATACTTTGGAGGAGGAACAATTTATTTACATTTTAAAGCAGAAGAAGCAAAAAAGGAAGGGAGTATAAACTATGATTGGTATTCCGAAAGACGATATGATTTCTTCTGGTGGGATGCTCTTGTATGGGGGCTATCAATGGTAGATGCTTATGTTTCTGCCCATTTTTATAAATTTAAAGAACAAGGTTCAATAAAGTTGGATACAAGTTATAAAATACAGGATGAAAAATTTTGTCTATCATTCTATGTAACATTTTAGAAAAAATGAAATTGAGCTTAATATTATTTTTGTTTTTATATGGAGACCCTGCTATTTCAAAAAATATAGATGCTGATAGTGTCATTACTTTATTTAGAAAAGCATGGGAGTCGGTAGAAGATTATGAATGCACATTTGAAAGCAAACTTAAAAGGGGTGAGAAAAGTACTTATAGAATTAACGAATATAAATTCAAGAAGCCAAAATGGATATTTATAAAAATTATTGATGGGAAACACAAAGGCTCAAAAGTTGTTTATAATCCTAATACAAATAAGATTTATGCTTGTAAGGGAGGGCTCCTTTCGTTTATCAAGATAACAGCTAATTCATCTGATAAGAAGGTTCTCTCTATAAGGGGTGATAGGATTGACCAATCTCATTGGGGTACAATATTTGAAGAAGGGGACAGTACTTTGAAACTTTATGAACAAAAGTTTGTAGGTGAGGAAATATTTGAGGAGCGAGAAACATGGGTTATTGAATTCATCGCAAACAAGTCGGAAACAGATAGAAACATTGTAAAAAAGAAATTTTGGATTGACAAGGAGTTACATTTACCTATAATTTTTGAGGAATGGGATAAAAACAATGTATTGGTACAACAAGCGATATATATGAAAATAAAAATTGACAGTGGAATTAGTTTAGACACTTTTAAATTATGATAAAGGAAAAATTAGAAGAAGGGGCAAAGAAACTCAAAATTACGCTATCAGATTCAATGATAGAAAAATTCGAAATTTATCAAAAAGAACTTTTGGAATGGAATAAGAGAATGAGTTTAATATCTTCGCGTGACGAATCCAGAGTAGTTGAGCGACATTTTCTTGATTCATTAGAATCGATTAAATTTATTCCTGAAGGAGCGAAAATTCTTGATATTGGAAGTGGAGCCGGTTTTCCCGGAATTCCAATAAAAATTGTAAGAAATGATATTCATGTTGATTTGCTTGAACCAAAACTCAAGAAATTTACTTTTCTTAATCATTTAGTTGAAACTCTTGAATTGTCTGTTGGAATTTACGAGGAAAGGGTTGAATATTTTAGTAGCGATAATAGTGAGAATAGAGATATTTATGATATAATTTTTTCAAGATCGGTGGGTAATCTTAAATGGTTTACTAAGGCAGTGATTCCAATTTTATTACCTGATGGAAAAATCATAACTTATAAAGGTTCAAGGTTCTGGGATGAATTCAACGAAATATATAACTGGAAAATTCTACATCGTGAAGCAAGAAATTTTTGTGAGGGGACAATCGTAGTATTAAAAAGAAGTAAGAAGTAAGAGGCAAGTAAAGTTTGTATTGAACCTATTTCTGAAAGTATTCTCATATTACATAGTTCTTAATTTTATGTAGCGTGGGAGTTTATCTCCCACCTTTTTAAATTTAAATTGTTATTAAAGGTTAGGTTAAAGTTTCTGCTTCAATTATAGATGAGAGCAAGGGCTCTCACCTACCCTGTAGTGTGATTTATGATTGCTCAAGGTTAAAATGATGTTAGAATATGTAGGAGCAGACTCCTGTCTGCGAATTTCTTGAAATAGAAAATAGTTAGCAAATATTACCCGTATTCAAATTCTACGGTTTCTTTCTCTACTTCCGGATAGATGCTATCAATCGTTTTCTGGATTTTAATTGTTTTTTGAAGAGATGTAACAATTTTGCAGTAATGTTTTATATCATTAACTGATAAATTTCTGCTCTTTCTATCTTTCAGCCATTTAGCCAATACTTGATAGCCGCCAATTTGATACTGCCATATTTCTTTTGTAATTCCCTCAAAATGTTGGTTTTCGTTTATATAAACGCATCCTTTTTCGTATCTTATCTTTTCAACTTTGTCATTGCCTTTACCGTGAAATTTAACAACGGGTTGTAGAGGCGATTCGTGAATCGCCCCTACAGATTTTAAGAGATGCAAATCAACAAGTTTTTTTCCATATTTTCCCATCTTGCTAAAGAGCTTATAATCTTTGGTAAAAGGAATTCTTGGAAAATCTATCTTCAGGAATTCAGCATATTTTGTGCGATAGGTGTTAGAATAAAGTATAGCATAAATGTAATAGAAAATTTCTTCTGGTGTTGGCTCCTTTTTATAGCATGTAGTTAATCGTTTGGTTAATTTTGGGGACAAATTCGGTTGTTTTATTTCGTAATCTGCTTGAGGTTCAAAAATCATCATAGAAGTCCTTACTCCTCGTTTTTTAGGTTCCTTTTCCTTATACAAGTAAAGAGGGAAAACTGACCCACCTCCAAGATTTGAAATATAATTTAGATCTGAAATCGTATCAGCAACGAAAACATGTTTAAACTCTAACCCATAGGTTTGTCTCTGGCATACCAAGGCTAAATTATGTTTTAACATGTGTCTTAACACTTCTTTTCGAGGTCTATCTACTAAAATATTATTATAGAAAACATATCTTTTATCAAAGACTCTATAATAACATGAAATAATATATTTTTTTCTATCTGTCTCATCTTTAAGACTTTTTCTTTTTTGAGATATATCTCCTTTTAGACCAAATGTGCTTTTTAATATAACATCTGGCAACGATAGATTTACAAACATATCGATATTTTGTTTTAATTGAGATTCGGTGAATGATATGGCTATTTTGTCCCTATGGGTCAAAAAACCGACACTATTTAACGAAAATATGTCAGTTATTTTAGGGAATTTCTCATAACTTTCTAAAAGCCTTTCATCTATGGGAGTAAAAAAGTGAGATTCAGAATGCGGATTTAGTTTGTGCCACTTTGTAGTTTTTGTATCATTCTTTAAAAGCCAGTCATATTTCTCTTCTCTTAATCCACAAATCTCCGAATGATATACCTTGCATTTCTTCTTCTTCCCTTTCTTTTTTATGAAAATGGCAATAGCTACTCCTTGCTGAATGCCAACAAAAACATTTTCATCCTTATTAAGATGTTTTTCCTTGATATAACCGTGTAAATCTAATATATAAATCTCGTTGAAGCTGTTCATCAGAGATTGCCGCATTCCCTTAAATGTTAGATTGTCGAGATAACGGTGGTTGGTTATAAACCCTAAAACTCCTTCACCTGCCTGGTCTATTTTCCACTGAGCAAAGCGGATGAATTTAACATAATCATCCTGAAGCCATTTTGGGTTTTTTTCACCAAGTGGTTTGCCATCAACTTTATAATATCCATCATCTTCTCTACCATCAGGGAATTTATAACCATTTTTGAGTAAATCATTTATCCATTTTCCTTTATTTGCAGAATGTCCAGAATACGGTGGATTACCTAAAATCACTAATATAGGTGTTTTCTTCTTTACCTTTCCTGCTTCCTGGGATTCATGGGAAAGGGATCGTCCTATACCTGGGATTTCCATTGTTTGAAGGTCTTCCATCTCCAATGTATTGGTGAGAAAAAGTTTAACCCTATCGTCTCCCTGTAGTTTATAGCCAAGTTCTTCTAATAAAAAAGACATTTTTAAATGACCTACTGCGTAAGGTGCCATCATTAGTTCAAAGGCATAAAAATTTTTCAAGATATACTCTTTGATGAAATTTCCCCTTACTTCTCCGTATTTAGAGACAAATTCCTCTACTGCCAATTTGGCTGTCTCTGCCAAAAAGGTAAGCGTTCCTGCTGCAGGGTCTAAAACTGTAACCGACTCGCTTGCAAATCCATCTTCTTTATCAAAATGCTCTTTCAAAATATTATGTAAAGAACGGACAATATAGGAAACTACTGGTTCTGGAGTATAATATACGCCTCTCTTTTTTCTTGTCTTTGGGTCATATTCGGCAAGAAAAGTTTCATAGAAATGAATAATAGGGTCTTTACCCTTGCCTTCGTGAAAATATTGGTGAAGAATATTCTTTACATCAGTAACTGCCAGGATTTCTGAAATGTCATCAATAATCCATTCCATTTGTTTGGGTAAATCTTCAAGTGAAATGAATTTAAAAACATCCCTTAAAATTCCAATAGTATGTGGGATATTGTCATAAGCAAGTTTTCTATTAAACCCATTTTCTGAGCGAGTCCGAGCCGCAAAAAGTCCATATGTGATAGTCTGGGAATAAAGGTCAGCAAAGTCTTCTTTTGAAAGACCTTTTATGAGATATTCCCTGAATGCCTCGTAAAATCCAAGGATAAATCCTTTTCCTTGTTTTCCTTCTTCTATTAGCTCTTCGGCAATTACCTCATCTTTCAAAAAACTCGTTCTTTTTGCTAATTCTATTGCAAGAGTTTTAGCATTATAGACTCTTGGCAAGGAGAAGAAAAAAAACCTCTCAAGCAGTTTAAGAAAATCTGCTTCTTTTTCAACTGGCGGGATTGTTTTAAGTTTGTGCACAATGAAAGGTCTGCCGACAAGAACTTTATCTATCAAATCGCCATTGCGATAAAGTCTGAATTCAAAGAAGTTGGTTAATATCAGATTTGGGAAAGTTTTACGATAACGTTTCAACTGTTCTGAATCTTCTATGTGGTCTAAGCTTTCAGTAGTGGGAGCTTTAGCTTCAATATATCCAACGATATGTTGCTTTCCATCCCAAATTCTGAAATCGGGATTACCTGCCTCGGTCTTTTTCGGTAATGTAGTGATGTGGACTTGCTTTTTGTCAATTGAAACTGCAAAAGTCTTGAGGAGTTCTTCTAAACTTGAATAATAACTTTCTTCTCTGGCATCTCCTCTTTTTGCAATCTCAAATATTTTTTTAAAATATGATTTAAGCATTTCCATTTATCCGTATCCAAATTCTCTTATATCTTGCAGGTTTTTACGCCAACCTTTCCTTACTCTAACCCACAGTTCAAGATAAACCGGGTGGTCTATTCGTAATTCTATTTCTTTTCTTGCTCTCTCGCCTAATTTTTTTATTGCATTTCCATTTTTTCCAATAATAATCATCTTCTCGGTTTGTCGCTCAACATAAATTACAGCACGAATAAAATATTTTCCAAATGCCCTTTCTTTAAATTCTTCAATTGCTACGGTGGTTGCATAAGGAACCTCTTGCCCATAAAGGAGAAAAATCTTCTCTCTTATTATCTCAGAGGCAAAAAATCTCTCATTTTTATCAGATAAAAAGTCATTCGGATAATATTCTTTATCATCTGGCAATAATTTTACAAGTTCTTTTTTCAAATCATCTATTCCTTCATCACGTAAGGCAGAAGTAGGAATTATTTCCTGTATAAGCTTAAAATTTTTGTATTTATCTATTAATGGAAGCAATTTAGGCTTATCTTTCAAAAGGTCTACTTTGTTAATCGCAAGAATTGCAGGACAAGAAAGTTTTTCTAATATGTCAGTTTCAAATTTAAATGGTTCTACAACAACTAATGCTAAATCCGTATCCTTAAGAGTTGCAACTGCTTTTTTTACCATAACTTTTTGAAGTGCATAACTCGGTTTAAATATACCCGGAGTATCTGAAAAAACAATCTGATAATCTTCTTCCGACAAGATTCCTAATATCTTATGTCTTGTTGTTTGTGCTTTTGCGGTAACTGAAACAAGTTTTGTGCCTAATAATTTATTAAGAATGGTGGACTTACCAACATTTGGTCTTCCTACAATTGTTACGAATCCTGATTTCATTTCTTTATTCCTCCCGTGATTTTTAAGTACATTATTTCATAGAAAAATGCAAGGAAAAATATTGACAATCGTAAGAATTAAATTAAAATAAATTAAAATGAAAGTTATTGTTGTAGGAAGTGGTGGAAGAGAGCATGCACTTATATGGAAGCTTGCTCAATCCTCACTTGTTGATAAAATTTATGCTCTTCCTGGAAACGGTGGGATAGAAGAGCTTGCGGAATGCGTTCCTATTGGAGCAACTGAGATTGATAGGATTGTTGAATTTTCAAAAAATGCAGACATTGTTGTTGTAGGACCTGAGGTGCCTCTTGCAGAAGGACTTGTAAACAAACTTCCCAAAAACAAAGTGTTTGGTCCTACAAGAGAATCCGCAACGATAGAGGCAGATAAGTCACTCGCAAAGGAATTAATGCAACGTGTCGGAATTCCAACTGCTAAATTCAAAGTATTTACAAGTTACGAACCTGCGAAGGATTTCATTGAAAACATAAAATATCCAATCGTAATAAAAGCAAGTGGACTTGCCGCAGGAAAAGGAGTCCTCATAATAAAGAACAAAGAAGAGGCATTAGAAGCATTGTACAAAATAATGGTAGAGCAAGCATTTGGAAAATCAGGCAGTAAAATAATTATAGAGGAATATCTTGAAGGCGAAGAAGTTTCCGTAATTGCATTCACAGATGGTAAGGACTTTCTGCCCCTTCTTCCATCTCAAGACCATAAAAAACTTCTTGATGGTGATAAGGGTCTCAATACAGGAGGAATGGGAGCTTATGCTCCGGCAGTATTGACAAAAGATGAAATAGGTAAGGTAATTAATCAAGTATTTGAGCCATGTGTTTGGGGAATGAAAAAAGAAGGAGCTATTTATAAGGGGGTATTATATGCAGGGCTTATACTTTGTAGAGACGAAATTACTTCTTCCTTGCAACTTAAAGTGCTTGAATTCAATTGCCGATTCGGTGATCCGGAAACCCAACCGTTAATGAAATTATTAGAGTCTGACTTAATGGAGCCAATTCTTGCTACTATTGAAGGGAATTTAAAATCAGTATCTTTGAAGTGGCATCCGGGTTATGCAACTTGTGTGGTTTTGGCATCAGGAGGTTATCCCGGCTCATACGAAAAGGGCAAGGAAATTACAGGACTTTCCGAAGTACATAACGCAACTGTCTTTCACGCAGGAACAAAAAGGGTAGAAACATGTCAGGGCATATCTATGCTTACATCGGGAGGTAGAGTTCTCGGAGTAACAGGCAGTGGCAAAACCTTGAAAGAATCAATAGATTTAACTTACCAAGAGATTTCGCATATCCATTTTGATGGAATGTATTGTAGAAGAGATATAGGAAGTAAAAATATCAAGTAAATCTATTTGGTATTTGTGTAGGGATTTGATTTATCAAATCCTGATTCATTGGACACGATAAATCGTGTCCCTACAGTATTTTATGGCATTAAAAATTTATAATACTCTTACTCGGAAAAAGGAAGAATTTATCCCGCTTCATAAAGGAGAAGTTGGGATATATGTATGTGGACCTACGGTTTATTCGGGTACACATCTTGGACATGCAAAAAGCTATATCTCATTTGATGTCGTGGTCAGATATCTCCGTTGGCTTGACTATAAGGTAAAATATGTTCAAAACATAACTGATGCTGGACATTTACTTGATAGTGGTGAGGATAGAATTCTTAAAGGAGCAAAGCGAGAAAAACTTGACCCAATTGAGCTTACGGAAAAATACACTCGTACATACTTTGAGGATATGGATGCTCTGGGAATCTTGCGTCCGGATATTTCACCACGAGCTACCGGCCATATACCGGAGCAAATTAAACTAATAGAAATTCTTATAGAAAAAGGATATGCTTACGAAACCAATGGAACAGTATATTTTGACATTACTAAATTTCCGGAATATGGCAAATTATCTCATAGAAAAGTTGAGGAGCAAGTTGCCGGAGTAAGAGTAGAGGTAAGAACAGAGAAAAAACATCCAGCTGATTTTGCACTCTGGATTCTCGCACCAAAAGAACATATTATGAAATGGGATTCCCCTTGGGGAGTCGGTTATCCGGGTTGGCATCTTGAATGCTCTGCAATGTCAATGAAATATTTGGGTGAAACTCTTGATATTCATGGTGGAGGGATAGATAATATATTTCCCCATCATGAGTGCGAAATTGCACAATCAAAGGCAGCTACGGGAAAACAATTTGTACGATACTGGATGCATAATAATATGGTTCTTGTTGATGGCGTAAAGATGAGCAAATCACTTGGTAATTTCATTACAATTAAGGAGATATTAAAAAAATACTCACCGGAGCAAGTAAGGTTTTTTATTCTTACTACACATTATCGTAGTCCGATTGATTTCAGTGATAAAGCAATTCAAGGAGCTGGAGAAGGAATGCGTAAAATTCATAATACATTTGAGAGGATAAATGAGACCCTGAAACAAGTTCAGGGTGACAACAAGGGAACTCAGAATGACAAGCGAAGGGTTCAAGGTAACAACGAAGGGGTTGAAGATAATCCTGCTTCAGAAATAGATAAAATTATTGAAGTGCATAAGAAGAAATTCGTAGAGGCAATGAATGACGATTTTAATACTCCACTTGCTATTGGGGCATTATTTGACTTTTCTCGTGAGCTGAATAAATATCTGGACAATGATGTTGTAGGGGCACGCCATAGCATGTCCTTACAATCTACTCTTAATATTTATGAAGAATTTGGTGGCAAGATTCTTGGGATTCTTCCTTTCTCAAAGAAAGCTGAAATTGAAGGGACTCAATTTATTGAATTACTCATTGAAGTAAGAGAAAGATTAAGAGCTGATAAACAATGGAAGTTAGCAGATGAAATCCGCTCAAAGCTTCAAGATTTAGGTATCTACATAGAAGACAAATCAGGCAAGACGACATGGAGAAGGAATTAGCTTGAAAAATATAGACTATAAGATAGATATTTGTAGGGGCGGTTTGCGAATCGCCCTTACATAATTTACTTTTAAAAGTGAGTTCTACTTTTATTTTAATACTTTATCTTACACTAAATTCTTCTTTAATCTCCACAAATCAGGACTCTATTCAGACTTGGGACATTAGTTCTTTGAATTGTTGGAAAGGAATGTATTCAGATGGTAAATATGTGCTTTCTTCACCTTCAAGATGGGAGAAAAAAGATTGGCTCGCAAGTGCTTTTATTGTTGGAACTTCTGGCAGTATTATGTTGGCAGATGAAAAAGTACAGGAGCGAGTTCAAGCTAAACGAAATTCCACATCAGATCGCATAACTAATATAATAGAACCATTCGGCTTAGAAGGTGCTATTTTGGCACTTGGTGGACTATACTTAGCCGGATGCATAAAGAAGGATACGACTTTTAAAAAGGTAACTCTTCTTTGTGGCGAAAGTGCACTCATCTCGGGCGTAATTGTCGGGGCTCTTAAAATTTTGATAGGAAGAGCACGTCCTGATACTGACGAAGGAGTTAGTTCGTATTCTCCTTTTAGCATTTATGCATCTCATTGGTCTCTTCCATCCGGGCATACCTCAACTGCTTTCGCAATAGCTTCCTGTTTGGCAAGTGAGTCCGAGAATACATTAGTTAAAGTAGCAAGTTATGGAATGGCAATTATAATTGGAGTATCAAGAATTCATGACGATAAGCATTGGGCATCGGATGTTTTCCTTGCCAGTACGATAGGAATTGGGGTTGGGAAAACAGTTAGTAAATTACATAAAAAACATTATACAAGGAGGTAAGCATGAGAAGATTGTCTCAATTTATTGGAGTTATTTGCGTATTTATTCCTATTGCATTGAAGTGTGCTTTTTTAGAATCTATTACCGATACTATTTATCCGCAAAAATGGCTTTGCGTAGGTCCTTTTTCTGTTGGCACAAGAGAAGGAATTACTGGAGTTTTGGACTCAATAAAAGATTTTATACCAAGAGAAGGAGACACACTACCCAGCTTATTAGCACAAGGTGGAAAGGTTTGTTGGAAATGGGTTGAACTTGATTCCACAAAAAAGATAGCTGTTAAATATGAAAATGTATGGTGGGATACTCTTCAAGATATATATGGGTTTGCAGGAGTAGGAAATACAAGTTATTGCTGGAGTAGTTTCAATAATCAAGGAAGAAAACGAGCCATAGTAATTACAAAAGGTATAGGAGGATTTCGAATAAATAATCAAAAATATCCTGCTGGCATTTATCACAGTAGGAAAGATTATATTAAAACTCCTGTCGTTCTTGAAGATGGAGAAAATAAGATATTTCTTGCATCAAGAGGAAAGTTCAATTTCAAAATAATACCCGTAGATGCACCTATACTTACTATCAATAACTATACTGCACCTGATATAATTAAAGGTGAGAAATTATCTGCTTGGATTGGAATAACACTTCTTAACACTACGACGAAAAAACTTAACGATGTAAGTGTTTCAATTAAAGGAAATGAGCATTCTAATTTCAAAAAATACGAGAAAAAGGTAAATAATTTCTTACCACTTTGTGTAAAGAAAATTGCTTTGAAAATTGAGACAGATGGAGATTTAGGAGATACTAATATCTGTTTCCTACCTATAAAAATTGAATATTCGGGAGAAATATATGAAGACAGTATTAAATTAAGAGTGCGAGAAAAAGGAGAATCTTACAAAATTACTTTTATTTCTGATATAGATAACTCGGTGCAATATTTTGCTGTCCTTCCACCTGCTGATTTTGAAGAAACAAAAAAATATGGACTTATTTTAACTATCCACGGTGCCAGCTGTGAGGCTCAAGGGCAAGTAGGTTGTTATTCAAAAAAAGATTGGGCATTTGTTGTTGCCCCGACAAATCGCAGACCATTTGGATTTGATTGGCAAGACTGGGGGAGACTTGATGCATTAGAAGTCTTGAAAGAAACAAAGATGCGATTTCCTATAGATGAAAATAGAATCTATCTCACAGGGCATTCTATGGGAGGACATGGGGTCTGGCATATTGGAACTACACATCCGGACTTATTTGCAGCAATTGCTCCATCAGCAGGATGGAGCCGTTCTGAATTTTATGTTCCTTGGATTATGCAGAAAAGTAATTGGTGGGCAGAGCCATCGCAAATTGCTTACAGAAATATGGTACTAAGAGAAGACCATCCACTTATATTTTTAGAGAACATGTTAAACTTGCCGAGCTTTATATTACACGGGGGGGCAGACGAATCGGTACCTACTATACATGCGAGGTTATTTATGAAATATTTAAAAGATTTGGATTATGACTTTAAGTATATGGAAGTTCCTGGCAAAAAACACTGGTGGAGTGAAAAAGGAATAGAAGGAACAGCTTGCGTTAACCATCCGGAATTAATGAACTTCTTGAAAAGTAAAACAAGAAATCCATATCCCCAAAAAGTAATTTTTAGAATCACGGACCCGGGACTCAATAATCGGTGTTATTGGGTGCAGATAGATGAACAGGAACTTTTATATCAGGATTCAAGAATTGAAGCAATGATGAGTCAGGATACAGTGTATGTTTCTACTCAAAATATTAAAGGTTTTACAATTGAACTTGCACCAGAGCTTCTTGAATACGGTAAAATAAATTTTGTAATTGATAAAAAGAGTCCTCTGCACTTTTCTTCCAAAAAGCTTCAGGCAGTATCTTTTTATAAGAGAAAGGGGAAATTTATTTTTAAAACGGCTAATTACAAAAAACCACATAAAACTCCTAAATTTTACGGTCCTATAAAGCGAGCTTATTTTACTCCTTTCGTGCTTATTTATGGGACACAGGGAGATTCGAGTTCAAATAAAGTCTCTTTTGACAATGCATGGCTTGAGGCATGGACTTGGTGGAAAAGAGGAAATGGTGTTTGTGAAGTTTTACCGGATAGTGAAGTAACCGATTCTATAATAAAAAATTATAATCTTATATTATTTGGTGGACCGAAAGTAAATAGTATAACAAGAAAAGTAAATCCTTCGCTACCTATTCAAATAAGAAATGGATATGTTTATTTTGGCAAAACCAAGTTACCTGAAATGGATTTAGCAATTCAAGAAATATATCCCAATCCTCTGAATCCTGATAAATTTGTACTTCTTTATGCAGGTGCATCTAAAAAAGCAGAAAAATTTTGCCATTTTTTCTCTACACTTTATTCTGCGGCAGGAGTACCTGATTTTGTAATATATGATTCTCAAGTAACTAAAAAGGGCTGGGCCGGAACTTCAGTTCTCGGTTTCTTTAATCAAAAATGGGAACTTGACGAACGATTATTTTACAAAAAATGAATTTATTAGCAATAATTCTCGGTTACTTGATTGGGGCTATTCCTATTGGTTATATATTCGGTAAAGTCAAGGGAATAGATGTAAGAGAAGTTGGGTTTAAGCGAATAGGAACTTCTAATATTCATAAAATCTTTGGATTTATCCCGGCAATTTGTATATTTTTTGGGGACTTTTTGAAACCTATTTTAGCGTTGCTTCTTGCAATAGCAATCACGAACTCTGAAGTAGTTGCCGGAATTACCGGAATATTTGCTATAATAGGTCATAATTGGCCTATATATTTAAAATTCAAAGGAGACGGGAGAGGAATTGCAAGTTCAGTTGGACTCTTGTATTTTTTAGCTCCTATAGAGCTGCTAATTAGTTTTTCATTTCTTTTTTTATTGGGATTACTATTAAAACTTAAAGGTACAGCTTTTTTCGTATTTATACTTTTTTTTATTATCCCCTGGGTTACTCTTTTCTTTAATGAACCAATTTGGATATTTTGGATTTGCTTATCTATATCTATTCTTGCTTTCGTCGCAAGAATCTTCGGTGGAGTTAAAAAATTAAGAAAAGCAACGAATAAATGGAAAACAATATCCGACTCGTTATTTTTTGATAAGTAACTGAAGTGTTAAAAAATTCGAACTGCTCTTCTTGATTCCTTTTTGAACCGGTAGTGAACGGCCTAAAAGATCGTTACTACTATTTAGTAAACGGATTGAACGGATTTGTTTTTTGACAGGATTAACTGAATTGTATTCAAGAACCTAATTTTTCTTTTTTTTTGTTAATCTTATCCTGTCAATTCGTTTTATCTGTGTCATCCGCGTAATCTGCGGTAAAAAAAGTCTTTATTCTATGATTTCTTTTCTCTGCGTTCTTTGCGTTTCTGCGGTGAAAAAAAGCTTTTAACACGAACTGAACACGAACACCTTTGAACACTACACAAACAAAAAATTTTCTTTTCTTTGTGCTCTTTGTGTCTTTGTGGTGAAAAAAGATTAAAAAATCGCACACAGATATTCACAGATAAAACAGATTTACACAGAAAAAACAATAAACACGAACTTATTACAAACAAAGATTAGCACACGAATTCTTGTATGGATGTCATTGCGAGAAGCGAAGCGACGAAGCAATCTCCATAGATTGCTTCGTTTTCGTTGGTCGCTCGCAATGACATTTCTGTGTTCAAAAGCGTTGAGCTGCGGTTCAAAAGCGTAGGGTCTTTAGCTCCTGCACAATATGAACGGTCTGAAAACCATTCACTATCGGATTCTTTGAAATACATTTTTCATTTTCAGAATTTTAATAAAAGCTTGACACACTAAAATTTCCTTATGTTTTTTATGGGGGATGAAAAATTAGGAGAAATTCATGCTCGTATTTTTGTGGATGAATCTGTTTAAAAAAAATTTTAAAGAATTTTCTTGACTTCTCTCGGGGGGGGGGGGTAATCTCCAATCATTGAGAGTGAGTATGCAAGAAAAACTCAAGAAAGGAGGTGAGAAAAATGAAGAGATTATTCTTAAATTCTGTTTTAGGGATTTTAATAGGAATTGTTGTGGGCTTTGCTTTCCATCCATACACACTAAATGCAAAAGATGATGGCGGTGAAAATAAGTATATGGTATATCCGGGACGATTTATGCAAATAGGTAATACCCGGCGCTGTTATTGTCCAGACGAAAAAGAAGAGTGTTATTGTGTTTACATATTAAGCCCGGTAAAACCAGATATTCCTTCGATATAAAAGGTTGATTTTTTGATAAATATGGAGGTATTACAATGAAAAAGATATTTTTGAATTCTCTTTTAGGGTTTTTAATGGGAGTTATTATAAGCCTCACCATTTATCCTCATAATATAGTAGCGGCAGCAGCAGACAGCGTAAGAGTCAGAACAACTTCTGGAAGATATTATTTTGTAAATGGGAAAAGGTATTGTGTCTGCCCATGTAAACCAGCAACCTGTTATTGTATTTTAACTGCTACTCTTCCACAAACAAGTATATGGTAAAGTAATGAAATATTTGAATAACCATATTTTTTGCATACTCACCTTTTATTTTTTGTGTATTCATCAAGTAAGTGCTATTCAATTAGCTCAGGAAAAAGAAATATCTCTTCCACCTTCATTTACACCCTCAGGATTATGTATTGATGAATTTGGTTATTTGTATATACTTGATAATAATCTACAAAAAGTGATTAAGGCAGACGAAGAAGGAACTGTTATAGATACTTTAATTAGAGGTAAAGGAAGAGATATAAAAAGAGCAAAAGATTTGTGTGATATAACTTATGGAAACGGAAAGATAATAATATCCGATTTAGCACTACAACGTATTTCTATATTTGACACCAGTGGTAATTTTGTCCACTCATTCTTGACTTCAAACGAACTTTTACCTCCCTCATATATTAAGACAGATGGAAGTTCTATCTTAATCAGGACACTTAAAGAAGAAAAAGAAAGAAGTGATTCTGCAAATTTTTCTGGATGGTTCCTGCAAAAATATGATATAAAGGGAAATCTATCTAAATCTCTGATATACCAAACTCTAAGTCAAGCAGTCTGGTATTTAAATGCATTACCATTTGAAGTAGATTGGAAAAACAAAACACTTTTTGTTTTAATGCCTCTTGCAAGTTTACAAATCTTTGATTTCAATGGCAAAAGGATTAGAAAAATCAGACGAGATTGTTGGATTCATATTGAGAATATTAAACTTTTAGATAAAAAATACCTACTCATTACATCTTATTCAGCAGGAAAAATTGATACCATTCTTCCTGAAGATTTAGAAAAAAACTGGAAAAGTATTCGCACGGACAAAGTCATTCGAGAAGTTCTCAAAGAAGAAGGCATACTAGAGATATTCAATGGAACACCTAAATTTGCAAAAACAGTCAATTACATATTAGATATATATGATATAAAAAAGAATAAATTTATCCTAACTGATTATTTGCCTTCTGGAGAATTACTTGCAACTCACAAAAACTACATTTTCTTCAAAAAAGGTAAAAACATTACTAAGGTAAAAATAAAATGAGAAAATATTTAGGATGGATAATAACAATAGTTTCTTTCTTAATAGGCGTCGTCGGAGTAAGAGCATTACTTACATATAGAGAAGAAAAAAAGTCCTCTTATGAGAATACAGTAAGGTATTTGGAAACACAAAAAAAATTCCAAGGATTGCCAACAAAAGTAAAAATTGTAAAATCCGATACAACGCATCCTCATACAATTACTTTGTCTCAAAATACTTGGACCCTTCTTTTATACTTTAGAGTAGATGATTGTGCCTGTTGTTTAAAAGAAGTAAAAGCAGTGAAAGATACATTTGACCTTGAAAGTTCTAATTTAAGTGTTTTAGTCGCAACTGACCATCCAGTGAGCTGGGAAGTTAAATATATTATGCAGGACCTTTCTCTGAAAGAAGCAATATGGGATAGTGGAGGCATTTTACTTGGCAATCAAGTTAAATATACCCCAACTTATTTTTTAATTAAAGGGAAAAAGATAAAAGAAACAGGTATTATAGGTCCACTAAAGGAAGCTGACTCAAAAGAAGGAGCGTTTTCCCACTATTTAAAAGGAGAATTTAAAAAATATGATTTTTAGAACTGTTTTTTTGTTTATTCTCTTATCAGCAAGAACTATTTGTGCACAGGATACTTTAGAAATACCTATTTTCAGCGAAGCAAATATAAATTTAGACGGCAAGTTAACCGAGCCAGTGTATAAGGAAGGATGTAAAATATCTTCGTTTAATCAAAGTTTGCCTGTTCCTGATACTACATTTCCTGAATCAACCACTGTATATATTTTTCAAACTCAAGATGGTATTTATTTTGGATTTCATTGCAATACAGAAGGACGAAGTCCAGATAAAGCTTCATTTGGAGATAGAATTAGCATATATTTAGATACATATTTAGACAGAAAATCAGCATATTTATTTGAACTTACGGCTAACAGAACAAAAATGGATGCACGAATTACAGATGATGGTGAAAAATATGATTTTGATTTTGAAACTTTATGGGAAGGCAATGCTTACTGTGCAGAAAATTATTTTGAAGCAGAGATATTTATTCCATGGAAAGGAATAATGGGTAAAAAAGGAAAGTGGGGATTAGAAATAGTAAGAGGGCTGCCAAACAATACAAGTGGAGGATTGGTTGCATATAACCCATACGAAGAGCGATTTCGCATATCAAGATTCAAGATTATGAAAGAAATTAATTTCAGAGGTAAAGAAATCGTTACAGAAGTGCAGCCCATGTTAGTTATTAATCACGGTGAAGACTTTACTGATACAGAATCATACGCTCTTGATTTTGGTGGCAATATTTATCTACGTATGAGAGAAAATCTTAAACTGGGAGTTACATTCAATCCGGACTTTGCAGAAATAGAAGCCGATCCTTTTAAACTCAATTTTAGCAAGTATGCACTATTTTACTCAGAGACACGTCCTTTCTTTTGTGAAGGTACAGAATTTTTCTCGTTGAGTGGAACGAGTCCTTTGAAAATATTTCACTCACGACAAATTGGGAAAACACTTCCGTCAGGTAAAATAATTCCAATATTAACCGCCAGCAAATCATTTTTAAAAACAGACATAGTTGAGGTATCTGCTTTGCATGCAAGAACAAAAGAAACTCAAGATATATTTGAGTTTGAATCATCCACTGATTTCTTGATTAATAAATTAAAAATATTACCTGTGGAGAATTTCTCTATTTCACTTCTGAGTGCCTATCGTTTTCCATATAAAGAAAAGGGTAAAGGACTATTGGGAACACAAGTCTTTTATCAAGATCCACTTACAACTTTAAGTATACAACAAGTGTTTGATAATTACACATCAAAAGACTATGCTACAAAAATAAACTTCTCTAAACAAATTAAAGAGATAACCATCAGTGAAACTATCACTTCTATTCCAGAAAATTTTTCTGACCAAGGTGTAGGATATATACCATGGGAAGGATGGAACAGCATAAGCACTAATATTAGTTATGGCCATCTTTTAAATAAGCGAGGAATATATTCTATTAATTCAAATACGGGATTTTCTTATAAAAGAGAAGTCGGGGAACCGTATGTATGGGATACTAATATAGGAGGTTGGATCTATTTCCAAAACAGACTATCCTTAAATATGAACTTATCTTACGGCAAAGATTTTGAACTTGATACTTTATTCAATGCCCATTCTTGCGGTATTGGAATTCTTACAGATAGGTCGCGCAATGTCAGTATACAGCTTGGCAGTTCTGGATTTAAAACCTATAATTACAGACAAAATTATGTGGGATGGATAGTCATTAATAGTTTTAACCCCTGGATAAAATTTGCTTCCTTGTTCTCATCTATTAACCTTACTCAATGGAACGAATTTAACCCAAAAAACAATTTAAACTCTACTACATATTCACTGAGTACTGATATACATTTCAGCTTACCAAAGAGGTGTGGATTAAGTATCTATATGCACTTACCTTTTGAAAATGAAAGTGTACTATCAGAAAGAGTTGGCTGTTATTTGAGTTGGAATCCAAGTGGAAAAACACATATTAGTGCTGTATATAACGATTATAGAGTTCATAATGATGACTGGACTCCTTATATTCGTAAAACTACCTTAAAGTCAAGAACCTCTTTCTATTTTTGAACTACCTTCAGAATTATCCTTTAAAAACTTCAGAGCTATTAAATAGTTCTTTGAATGATTATTGTAGTTTTCCGAAAGTTCCAGATAGATTGAACCGCAATAGCGAGTGTATTTCCTGTAGTTTGCCGTGGGATTTTTCAGGTAAAAAAAGGATTTTTAACACGAACTGAACACGAACACCTTTGAACACTACACAAACAAAAAATTTTCTTTTCTTTGTGCTCTTTGCGATTTTGTGGTGAAAAAAGATCAAAAAATCGCACACAGATATTCACAGATAAAACAGATTTACACAGAAAAAACAATAAACACGAACTTATTACAAACAAACATTAGTACACGGATTCTCGTACGGATGTCATTGCGAGAAGCGAAGCGACGAAGCAATCTCCGTAGATTGTTACGTTTTCGTTGGTTGCTTGCAATGACATTTCTGTGTTCATCAGTGTTGAGCTGCGGTTCAAAAGCGTAGGATCTTTAGCTATTGCACAATATAAATGGTCTGAAAACTGTTCACTTCAATCTACACTCTTTAATGATAATTTAAATTTCAAAATGATATAACGGCAGTATTAATGGGATTTCAAGTATAAACAATTAGTTACTTCGCAAGCATTACCCTAATTCTATCTCCTGCATTTTCAGCATGGTCGGCAATATGAGAAATAAGAAAAATAACATGTAAAAGATGATACGCTGATGAGAAATCTCCTTCAATAGCAAAGAGTGAACGTGCAAGTTCATGCATACTTTCATCTGTTTTATGCTCTTTAGTATGAATACTTTTAATGGTCTCTTTCGCACTATTTCGTTCCTTTTTTGAGATAGGACCAATAAGATACTTTACTTGGCCGACAATGTTTTCAAGTGTCTCTACTGTATCAATTACATAATGTAAGTGTTTGAGAAAGGCATCTTTTATTTCCTTTGGTATTTTAGTACGTCGAAATCCAAGCCAAATTACAGCATCTTCAGCAAGGTCTAAAATTGCATCTTGTTCTTGAAGACAAGAAAGAAAGTCTCCTTTATCCACAGACATAAAAATTCCTCTTGGTAAATGGTTTCTTATATTTCCTTTGATCCAGTCTGCGTCATTCTCAAGCTTTAATATTTCTTCGGCAAGTTTTTCAAATGCATCGTAATCTTCACTACAATAACACTCTACAGCTTTTCCAAGTTTATCTATACACTCCTTTGCTTTTTTTGCATGTTCAAGTAAACCATCAAATGGTGATTTTCTAAATGCTTCAAGTATTGGCACTCTCATTAATTCCTCCTATTCAATATTAGTGTTTTAAAAACTTTTTAACAGTATAAATATCAATGCGGCTATACCGGCTGCTACAGGCAATGTAATAACCCAGCTAACCACTATATTTTTTATAACTCTCAAGTCAATTGCATCAAGTCCTCTTGCAAGTCCTACTCCTATAACGGCTCCTACTACAGCATGAGTTGTCGAAACAGGACAACCTAATTTGGAAGCTAGAAGCACTGATGTAGCTGCCCCAAAATCTATCGAAAAACCACGAGTATTTGTAAGTTCTGTAATTTTAAAACCAACCGTCTTGATTATTTTATATCCCCAGGTTAAAGTTCCTATCACTATTCCTATTCCACCTAATCCTAAAAGGAAGAACGGAACCGGTACTTTTGTGGCTATTTCACCGCTAATGGCTATGTTCCACACAGCTGCAACCGGTCCCACTGCATTAGCTACATCATTTGCTCCAATAGCAAAACCTACATAACAAGAAGTAATTACTTGAAGAGTTTTGAAAACTTGCTCAGCATCTTGAATCTTTTTGTTTCTTATGAAATTATAACCTATATACCCGAATAAAGCGCCAATTACACTTGCGATAAAGACACCTTCAGCATCACTTATATTAAATGTTTTTCCAAGAGGTGTTTTGAGAAAGAACGACAGAGAGATTAGAAAAAAAGTTGCAGCGATAAAGTATGGAGAATATTTCTTTGCAAAGAACCCAGGATTATCTCTCTGAAGAATAATTTTACCTATGAGTTTAAAAATAAAAAACGCCAAAATTCCACTAAATAGCGGGGAAATTACCCATGAAGCAACTATACCCCATACTTTCTCCCAATGGATAGCCGACATCCCTCCACTTAGCATTCCCACTCCCATTATAGCACCAACAATTGCATGAGTAGTACTAACCGGTAATTCCTTCCATGTAGCGATAGTTACCCATAAACCTGCTCCAAGAATAGCGGCAAAGAATGCAATCATTACTATATGAGGATTACCCATAAGGTAGGGGTCTGCAATTCCTTTGCGAACAGTATTTGTAACATGGCTACCCACAAACATAGCTCCCATTAAATTGAAAACTCCATTTATACATACAGCTTGTTTAAGGGTTAATGCTTTTGCTCCAACTGCACTTGACATAGCATTTGCCGTATCGTTTGCACCGATGTTCCACGCCATATAAAAACCCACAATGGAAGTGGCAATAAGTATAAATGTGATTGTAGGCATAGAGTAGGAGATTATTATATTAAAGTAGTTTTGTCAATATTTAAAGTTGACAAAGATTATAATTGTTTTATGATGCTACCTATGGAAGCATATAAGAACAAAAGACATTGTATTTTTACAATTAATGAATTATGACACAACTTGAATTTGCAAGAGAAGGTAAAGTTACTCCTCAAATAAAGAAGGTAGCCAAAGAAGAAGGAGTATCTGAAAAGTTTATACTTGAGAGTATGAGTAAGGGTGAACTTGTTATTCCCTGTAATTCGAAACATAATTTACTTCATCCTGTTGGGGTAGGAAGGGGACTTCGAACTAAAGTCAATTCAAATATTGGTTCATCATCGGATTGTATAGATTATGAGCTTGAGCGAAAAAAAGCGATATTATCCAATAAAGCAGGTGCTGATGCAATTATGGATCTCTCGACAGGTGGAGATATATCAAAATTCAGACACATTATACGAGAGAATTTCCCAGGACCTCTCGGAACGGTTCCTATATATGAGGCAATAATTAAAACAGTGCAAAAAAAAGGTGGTATAACATTTATGACTCCAGATGACATATTTCAAGCGATAGAACATCATGCTCAGGATGGAGTTGATTTTGTTACCGTTCATTGTGGGGTAACTCGAGCAGCTTTTGACCGCCTTAAATATGAAGGTCGGATTACAGATGTTGTTTCTCGTGGAGGTGCTTTTTTGCTTACCTGGATGCTTGCCAATAATAGAGAAAACCCTTTGTATGAATATTTTGACCGTCTTTTAGATATTGCTTATAAATATGACCTTACCTTATCTCTTGGTGACGGATTTAGACCCGGGTCAATTGCCGATTCAACTGACCGTGCTCAAATTCAAGAACTAATTATACTCGGAGAACTCAAACAGCGAGCTAATGAGCGAGGAGTTCAGGTTATGATAGAAGGACCCGGACATATACCTTTGCATGAAGTTAAAGCAAATGTAATATTAGAGAAAAAACTTTGTCAAGGTGCTCCATTTTATATTTTAGGTCCTGTAGTTACAGATATTGCACCCGGATATGACGAAATAACAAGTGCAATAGGAGGAGCAATTGCATCTGGAGCAGGAGCGGATTTTCTATGTTACGTAACACCCGCCGAGCATATAGGGTTACCAACTCTTGATGAGGTAAGACGTGGTATAATAGCTACGAGAATCGCAGCTCATGCCGGAGATTTGGTAAAAGGAGTAAAAGGAGCTCGGCAATGGGATCTTGATATGTCAATTGCAAGGAAAAAATTAGACTGGGAAAAACAAATAGAACTTGCTATAGATCCTGAGTTATTGAAGAAAGGTCGTAAAGAACGGAAACCGGAAGAGCCGAAAGTTTGTACAATGTGTGGCAAATATTGTGCCATAAAGCTTGTAGATGAAGCTTTGAAACAACCTAAGTGAAATTGTAAATTAGTTTTAACCCGCAGATGAACACAAGTAAACAGTAGTGGCATTAAATTTAACGCTTCTACATAACTGTGACTTTGCGGTGATTATATTATTTTTGAGGAATAGGAGGATAAATGGATAAAATACCTGAGGCGAGTTTTTCTTCACTGGTTCTTTTCTTGACAACTATAGCGAGTCAGCATCTTGGACTTGTAAAGAATCCACTTACTGATAAAGTGGAGAAAAATTTGGAGCTTGCAAAATATACAATTGACTCACTTGATATGTTGAAAGAAAAGACAAAAGGCAATCTTACAAAAGAAGAGGAAGAATTGCTTGGAAGCATACTTAACAATTTAAAACTTAGTTATGCAAAAGATAAAAAAGATAACCCCGCAGATTCTAAAAAAACTTAAAGAGCAAAGAAAAAAGATAGCTTTGCTTACTGCCTATGATTATCCGATAGCTTTGGTTGAAGACCGTGCTGGAATTGAAATAATTTTAGTCGGAGATTCGCTTGGGATGGTAACTCTCGGATATGAATCCACACTTCAAGTAACAATGCAAGAAATGCTGACAAGTTGTAAAGCAGTGAGGAAAGGCGCAAAGAGGGCAATGGTAATTGCAGATATGCCTTATATGTCGTATCAACCAAACAATTCATTAGCAATTAAGAATGCAGGAAAATTCGTGGGAGAAGCGAATGTAGATGGTGTGAAATTAGAAGGTGCAGGCCCAATGCTCAATAGGATAAAAGCAATTGTAGATATTGGAATTCCTGTAATGGGACATATTGGGTTTACACCCCAATCACTCAAAAAATTTGGTAATTATCAAGTGCGAGGAAAAAATAGCAAGGAAATAGACAAACTTATTCAAGATGCAAAAGCTTTAGAAAATGCAGGAGTATTTTCTATAATTATTGAATGTGTGGCAGAAGGAGTAGCAAAAAAGGTTAAAAAAGAAATTAATGTTCCCCTTTATGGAATCGGAGCAGGTAACGATTGCGATGGACAGATATTAGTGGTTCATGATATGCTTGGACTTTTCCCTGATTTTTTGCCAAAGTATGTAAAAAAATATGCTGAGTTGTCAATCATCATAGAAGAAGCAATGAAAAAATATATTCAGGAAGTGAAGCTTGGAAAGTTTCCAGACAAGGAGCATTCATATCGTTGAAAAGAGTAAAAGAGTGAAAGGTAAGAAGTAAGATAAAAAATGGCAAGTGAATTTGAATTAATAAACAAATTACGAGAATGGTTTCCTGATATCGGAGATGATGCAGCTATTTTTAGTGTAGGGACACGTCATGGTGTGTCTTTACCAATAGTTTCCACAGATTCTTTTGTCGAAGGAGAACATTTTGGCTCGTATTTCACTCCCTATGATATGGGATACAAAGCACTCGCAGCAAGTATATCTGATATTGCAGCTTGTGGAGGAATTCCCAAATATGCACTTCTATCAATTGGACTTGAAAACGGAGCTCTTGATTTTGCAAAAGAAATTTATGAAGGTATAAAGACTGTTAGCGAAATGTATGGAGTTAAAGTAATAGGTGGAGACACTACAAAATCAAATACTTTTTTCATAAGTGTGGTTATAATCGGAGAAACCGAGCGGTTTACTGGGCGAAACGGAGCTCAAGTAGGAGATATAATTTGTGTAACTGGGGAAATTGGTAGTTCAGCAAGTGGACTTGTTGCTTTGCAAAATGGGATAAAGAGTGTACTCACAAAAAAACATTTAAATCCAATGCCAAGAGTTAAGGAAGGACAGGAACTCTCAAATTATGTAACCTCAATGATAGATGTTTCAGATGGGTTATTAAGTGACCTATCTCATATACTTGAAGATTCTCAGGTAGAGGCAAAAATTTGGAAAAATAAAATTCCTATAAATAAGGAAGTAGCTAAGTGTATGGAACAAGTAGGTTTGTTGCCTACGATTTCACTGATAGATTTTGCGATGAATGGGGGAGAGGATTTTGAACTTTTATTCACAATCCCGAAAAATAAACTCCCTAAAGCGAAAAAAATAGTTGATTTTACAGAAATCGGAGAGATAATAAAATGCGAAACGCAAAATGTAAAATGTAAAATTATAGATGAAAACGGAAAAGAGATTCCTGTAAAGGGATTTGACCATTTTATAAAATGATAATAACAATTGATGGACCGGCAGGGTCAGGGAAATCTACTATTGCGAAGCTTGTAGCACAGAGATTAGGATATAAATATATTGATTCTGGAGCTACTTATCGTGCACTTGCTCTGTCAGTGAAAAAAAATGAGATAGACTCAAAAAGTGAAAATGAAGTAGTAGAACTTTCAATAAAACTTGAGCTTGACTTCAAAGAGGAAAAAGTTATTTTAAATGGAGAAGATGTAACTGAACAAATAAGGGACGAAGAAATAGGTAATCTTGCTTCTTTTTGCTCAACTTATAAAGAAGTGCGAATAAATATGGTAGCACTTCAACGAAAGCTTGCCGGCATCCGAAATTCTGATAAGAGTGAGGGCTCTCATTTACCCAAGAACAAGAAAGATTCTCATCTATCCGTAGGGCAAGAAAATATTGTATGTGAAGGTAGAGATATTGGAACTGTAGTTTTCCCAAATGCGGAACTAAAGTTCTATATAGATGCATCAATTAAGGAAAGAGCAACGAGGAGAAGAAAGGAACTTTTGGGGAAAGAAATTTCAAAAAGACTAATTGATATAGAGAAGGATATAGAAGAAAGAGATTTGCGAGATAAAACTCGCACCAACTCGCCACTTTGTGTTCCGAAGAATGCAAATATAATAGATACGACAAACCTTAATATTGAGGAAGAAGTAGAAAAAGTAATAGAAATAATAAAAAGTTATCGGGTAGTCAAGCAATCAAGTTTGACTACTTAAGGGCTCAAAAATATGAGACTAAGATATCGGATAGGAACGAGATTTATTTATTGGATATGGAGAATCTTATTTGGATTTCAAGTGGAAGGACGTGAACATATTCCTAAAAAAGGAGGAATGATTATTGCTTCAAACCACTTATCAAATTTTGACCCTCTACTTGTGGGAGCAGCGGTTTGGAATCGTGAGTGTTATTTCTTTGCAAAAAGCGAGCTTTTTATAATCAATAAATTTTACACATGGATAATGAAAACATTTAATGCACATTCAGTTGACACAAAAAAGCCCAGCAAAGAAACGTTAAAATATATGTACGATTTAATAAATAAAGGGTTAGGGCTAATTCTTTTCCCTGAGGGGACAAGAAATCGTGAGAAACATTTTTTGAAATTTAATGCAGGAGTAGGATGGCTTGCTTTAAGATGTGGAGTTCCTGTGATTCCTACTACTATAAAATATTCAAACACTTCTCTTGTTAGTCAAGTTTTTCGTAAAAGCAAAGTACGAGTAAAGTTTGGAAGTCCTATTACTACAAATGGAATCAAAGCAAACAAGGAAGGACGTGAGTTAATTACTCAAGAAATAGAGAGTAAAATAAAGGAATTATATGAAAGTATTTCAGACATCTGATAAGGGCTTTTGTTTTGGAGTAAGACGGTCAATAGATATTGCTCTTGAAACAATAAAAGCAGCAAAAGTACCGGTTTATACTTATGGTCCGATAATTCATAATCCTCAAGTAGTTAAAAAACTTGAAGAACAAGGAATTGCTTCAATTGAGTCACTTGAAGGAGTAAAACCCGGTAAATTAATTTTAAGGTCTCATGGAGCACCTCCTTCTGCGATAAGAGAAGCCGAGAAGCTTGGGTTTTCCGTGGTGGATGCGGTATGTCCATTTGTAAGACGTGCTCAAAATCATGCGAAAAAACTTTACAAAGAGAAATACAAAGTTATTATTATTGGTGAGCAGGAACACCCTGAAGTAAAAGGAATTTTGGGACATGCCGGAATGGGAACTCAAGTGATAAATCATTCAACTTCTATTGAAGAGTTGCCTGATTTCAAAAAACTTGGGATTGTTGCTCAGACTACTCTTCCTGTTCAAAGATTTGTAGAAGTAATAAGCAAGCTTTTGCCGAAAGCTGAAGAAGTTCTTGTATATAATACACTTTGCAAGAATGTAATTCTTCGTCAACAACATACGGCAAAACTTGCAAAGTCTGTAGATGTAATGATAGTAATAGGTGGGAAGAACTCAGCTAATACAAGAAGACTTGCTGAACTTGCAAAACAGGAAGGATGTAAAACTCATCATATAGAAACATATAAAGATCTTGAACCTAATTGGTTTAAAGATAAATCAAGAGTAGGAGTAACCTCAGGTGCAAGTACACCTGATTGGATAATAGAAGAAATTGTAAAGACTATAAAGTCGTATAGAGGAGGTAGGAATGAAAAAAGATGAACGTGATTCAATTCTTCAATTGATTGATAAGTCGTTGAAGAAAATAAGAGAAGGGGAAATACTGGAGGGGGAAATAATAAGAATGTTTCCCGGTGAGGTGATTGTTGATATCGGATTCAAATCTGAAGCACGAGTTTCATTATCCGAATTTGACAATAAGGATAAGCTTAAGATAGGAGATAAATTTGACTTCTATCTTGAAAAACTTATTGAAGGTGAAGGACTTGTATGTCTCTCTAAAAAGAATGCCGATACAATTCGTGTTTGGAATGACGTAACAAAGAGTTATTACGATAAAATATCCATTAAGGGCACGATTATGAAACTTGTAAAAGGTGGATGTATCGTGAATGTTAAAGGGATAGAGGCTTTTCTTCCAGGTTCTCAATTAGATGTAGGAGAAGTGAAAGATATGAGTAAGTTCGTAGGCGAAACCTTAGACTTCAGAGTAATTAAGTTTGATAAAATGAAAGAAAATATAGTACTGTCAAGGAGAATCCTACTGGAAAAAGAGCTTCAACAGAAAGCAGAAGTATTGTGGGCTGAAATAAAGGAAGAAGATGTATTGGAAGGAAAAGTAAAGAACATAGTAGATTTTGGTGTATTTGTGGATATTGGCGGAATAGATGGACTTGTTCGCATTGGGGATCTCGGTTGGGGAAAAATTACTCATCCATCAGAAGTTCTTAAAATAGGAGATAGCGTAAAAGTAAAGGTGCTTCAAATTGACAAAGAAATGAAGCGAGTATCTATTGGAATAAAACAACTTATGCCTTATCCTTGGGAAGATGTAGAAAAAAAATATCCTATTGCTTCAAAAGTGAAAGGAAAAATCACTTCTCTAACAGATTATGGTGCATTTGTAGAGCTTGAGCCAGGAGTTGAAGGACTTATTCATATATCCGAAATGTCATGGACAAGGATTCGGTCCCCATCTGAAATTTTAACAGTTGGTGAGACTGTACAGGTTGTTGTTTTGGATATTGATAAAGCAGAGGAGAAAATTTCTCTCGGACTTCGCCAAACTCAACCAAATCCATGGGAAAAGATAGAAACAAATTGTCCCATAGGCTCAATAGTTACTGGAGTAGTAAAGTCATTTTCTAATTTCGGAGCATTTATTGAGTTAGAAGATGGGATTGAAGGACTTTTACATATAAGCGATTTGTCTTGGACAGAACATATAGAACATGCTGGAGACGTTCTAAAGAAAAGACAACAGATTAAATGTAAAGTCTTAAATATAGATTCGAAAAGTCAACGAATATCTCTTGGCTTGAAGCAGATTGAAGATGACCCATTGCTTACACTTAAGGGCTCGATTTCCAGTAATGTAAAGGGAAAAATAAAAGAAATTGTGGAGAAAGGGATTGTAGTAAAAATTCCTGTAGAAAAGTATAAAGTAGAAGGATTTATTCCTTATTCTCATCTTGTGCAATCAAGTACACAAGGGAAATACAATGTTGGAGATGAACTTGATATTAAATTGTTAGAAGTAGATGAGGAACGAAGAAGGGTAATTCTTTCAGAACGTGAATATTATGAATCAGAAGGAATAGAAATAGAAACGGAAACAACGGTAACGGAAACAGCGGTAACGGAAATTGAAGTAACACCAGAGGTAGAAGTAGAAACGGAGGAAAAAGCAAAGACGGAAGAAACGGAAACGAAGACAAAAGCGAAAGTTAAAAAAGCAACAAAGCCAAAGGTAAAAGCAAAAGCAAAAGTGAAAAAAACGGAAGCGAAAACAAAAAAAGAAGTAGCGGTAGAAAAAGAAACGGAAGCAACTGAAAAAGAATAGATAAATTTTTTACCTTTATTTATTGAAATTGTAAATAGTAGTATTAGATGGCGAATAAAACTGTCATTCCTTATTAACTCAGGGTGACGGTTTTCTTCGTTCATAAATTCTTACAAATACAGGCACGCATAGATAACGAATTTTTGATGTTTCATTAAAATACAATCTATGCGTATTTATATTTATCCACGGTTAAAAATATTTTGAGACAGCATTTTATCCATATAAATCCAAAAGTAAAATTTCTAATCACAATATTACTTCTACTCATTTGCGGAGTAACAAAAAATCCAATAGTAATTATTACCCTTTTTATTATCTTTGTTCTGGAATTCCTTTTATTGCCAAAGAAAAAAACGTTTGTAAAGCAAATCAGCTTATTCTTACCGTTTGTACTTATGACATTTGCATTCCAATTATTTGTTCCCGGAAGAATAATCTTCAAAGGAATAACTTATGAAGGGTTATATCAAGGTTCAATTTTGGGAACTAAACTTCTCTTGGCAATATCTTATTCACTTATTTTTACTCTCTCAACTTTACCTGCTGAAATTGGAAAAGTTTTAGATTGGGTTACTTTGAATAAATTAGGGTTAGGTAAAACGCTAATAGTTGCTCTAAAGTTCATTACTCTAATTAAAACAAGCCCAGAAAAATCTCCGTTTTCCATACTGAAATATGCCATAGAAAAAACTAAAAATTCAATGACTCAATGAACTCAATAATACAATCGGCTCAAAATATTAAGATTGAGATTGAATATGACGGAAGCAATTTTTTCGGATGGGAAATTCAACCTGAAAAAAGGACGATAAGAGGTGAGATTGAAAAATTATTGAAGAACACACTTAATGAGGACATTAAGCTTGTAGGAGCTTCAAGAACTGATACTGGGGTACATGCACTTGCTCAAATTGCAAATTTCAATCTAATAACTCCATCCCCGATTTCCAAAATCAAAGGCATATTGCTCAAATTGCCTCGTGATATTTACGTGAAAAATGTTTCTCAAGTACCTTTAGAATTTAATATACGTAAAAATGCAAAATCAAAAGTATATTTTTATAGAATATTGCTCGGAAGGTCGCCATTATTACAAAAAAGAGTTTGGGAATATAAATTCAAACTCGATATAAAAAGAGTTGAAGAAGTACTACCCTTATTTCTTGGAATGCATCGGTTTGATTTGTTCTCATATAGGGATGAAGGAGAATGTGAGATAAAACAACTTGAACTTATGAAACTTAAAAATAAATCCAATGAAGTAATTTTTAAGATTGAAGGAAATAGATTTCTTCATAAAATGGTGCGAATGATTATAGGAACGTTAACGGAAGTTGGTAGAGGAAAAATTGGAATCAAAGATATTAAATTAGCTCTTGAGCTTAAAGGTAAAAAGTTTCTTTGTGCTCCACCTCAAGGTCTGTATCTTAAAGAAGTAAAATATTGACAAAATCTGAATTTGGAGGTACATATGATTAAGATGAAAAAATGTGAAGCGTGGAGAAGAAAAAATGTTTGTCTTCGTGTTTTCTGCTTTAATTAGAAGAGTTTTAAATAATGAAGAAATAAACTAAGGGAGAAATGATGTTTAAACAGTTTATAAAGAAAGTATTCTCTATATGGGTAGTAATGTGGCTTGGCATACCACAAATTTTGATTGCTCAACTTGATACTTTATGGACAAAGACATTTGGCGGAATTCAGAATGACGCTGGATATTGTGTCCGAGAAACATCTGACGATGGCTACATTATTGTGGGCAGCACAAGTTCATTTAGCGTATCTCCAGGAACAACGGATGTTTGGCTTCTAAAAACAAATTCAAATGGTGATACTTTGTGGACAAAAACATATGGCGGAGTTGACTACGATGGTGGTGAATGTGTGCAACAGACATTCGACAGCGGTTATATCATTGTAGGATATACCCAATCTTATGGTATAGGTAGTAGTAGGGATATCTGGCTTATAAAGACAAATTTAAGTGGTGATACTTTATGGACAAAAACAATTGGCGGAACTGGTGTGGAAGGTGGCAATTGTATCCAAGAGACTTCTGATAGTGGTTACATTATTGTAGGAACTACTGGCTCTTTTGGTGCAGGTATGGAGGATATTTATCTTATAAAGACAGATATAAATGGTACGATTGCGTGGGCAAAAACAATTGGCGATAGTGCGATGGACCGTGGTGAATGGGTACAAGAGACTTATGATAGCGGGTATATTATTACAGGAAGTAAGAATACTGTAGCAATGAATAATGAGGTTCGACTCATAAAGACAGATTCGGCAGGAGATACTATGTGGACAAATACATATGGGGGAGAGAAGGGGGACCGTGGATATTGCGTACAACAGACATCTGATAGTGGTTATATTATTTTGGCAAATATGAAGGATGCTATATACGATAATATTGCCCTCATAAAGACAGATAAAAATGGAGGATGGAGTTGGACAAGAAAGTTTTATAAATATCAATATAATTACAGCAGTTCTGTCCAACAAACATCAGATGGTGGTTATATTATTGTAGGCAGTACTTCTAGCGGTTCCTCTGATATCTGGCTTATAAAAACTGACTCAAATGGTAGTCTTTTGTGGGGAAAAACATACGGTGGTGCTGAAGGTGAGTATGGAAGTTTTGTGCAGGAAACATCAGATGGTAGTTATATTGTAGTAGGTACTACAGGGTCTTTTGGTGAAGGTGAAGGCGATATTTGGTTACTTAAAGTAGGAGAAGTAGGGGTAGAAGAAAAATCAAAAATTGAAACTCAAAAACCAAAATTAGAAGTTTCTCCGAATCCATTTCTTGGACAGACTGTTATTTATTATTCGGAATTTGTAAATCATGATAATATTAAATTTGAAGTTTATGATATGATGGGTAGATTGGTAGAAGGAAAGAGATTCTTCGCTAACGCTCAGAATGACAGGGGTGAACAGAATGACAGGGATGAACAAAATGACAAGAGTGATCAGAAAGACAGGTTGGAAGTAGGAAAAGACTTGCAAACCGGAGTTTACTTTGTGAAGGTAAAAGGATATAACCCAGTAAAAATAATTAAGTTAAGATAAGGAGGTATGATGGTAAGTTTATTGATTCTTTTATGTGTTGTAGTAGTTTCTCAAGGGAGAATAGTGGAACATAATGCTCCACCTGAACTTTCTTCAGAAATTAAGGAAAAATTAGAGACTCAGGGATTTGTGATAGTTCCTACGATGAATAGAAACATTTATGACATATATGAATTTGCAAAAAAGAGAGGTGAGCCGATTATTGTAACTTCTGATATTGTTTTGCACACTTCTCATATTTTGTTTGATTATACGCTGCGGGTACTTGAAATTGAAACATTGCTTCCAAAAGTTGAGCAACTTACCATAGGAATGATAAAAGCAAGTCAGATTCAAGCGAAAAAGGCAAAGAATAAATTAATTAAAGAAGCAGCTTTGGATAATCTTGCATTCTTTGGAGTGGCTGGAAAATTGTTGGATATAGAACTTCCGGAAAATGTTCCTGAACAAATAATTAAGAAAATTGATAGGGAAGTTAGGTTAATCGAGGCACATAAAAGTCCTATGAGTTCACCGATTTTTGGGTATCGGGAAGATTATACTCAATATATTCCAAGAGGACATTACACTCGGAGTGCAGACTTTGAGCAATATTTTCTGGCAATGATGTGGTATGGAAGAATGGGCTTTTATTTGAAACCTGAGCCATCTATGTATTATGCTAAAACAATAGACCCCGTTAAAGAAGGAATAAAATTAACAAGAAGAGCAATTCTTATTACTAATACAATTAAATCTTCACCTAAATTAGCTAAGCTCTGGCAAGAGATATATAAACCAACAACCTTCTTTGCAGGCAAATCGGATGACTTAACCATAGATGACTATAAAAAGCTTTTAAAAAATATTAATCCGTCAAAAAATAAGTCTGTGCAGATATTTATAAAAAGAGCAGGAAAGCTTCCATTACCTCGAATTGTATCTACTATAACAGAAGATACTCTTGGGCTACTTGGATTTAGGTTTATGGGGCAAAGATTTATACCGGATTCATATATCTTCCAAAACCTTATTTATCCAAAGGTTATGAGTTACTCAGGAAAAGGAAATCCATTTACACTTGTTAAAACTCCAGCTGGAAACATACGAGGTTTTCCACGAGGACTTGATGTAATGTATGTATTCGGAGCATCTGCTGCAGGAGATATATTAAAACAGGAAGGTGACGCAGAGTATAAAAAATATTCTGAACAAATAAAAAGTCTTCAAGACGAATTTCAAAAGTTTCCGAAATCTCAATGGCAGGAAAACCTTTATTGGAGATGGTTATGGGTGCTTAGGAAACTTACAACTCATTCTCACGTAGGGTATCCTAAATTTATGCAGTCAAAGCTTTGGGCATTAAAAGAGCTGAATGCTGCTTTGAGTTCGTGGGCAGAGCTCAGGCATGATACTATTCTTTATGGAAAGCAGAGCTATGCACTATTAACTTCAATGCCTCCAACTCCTAAGAAGCTCACGGAGGGTTGGGTTGAGCCGTATCCTGAAATCTATAAATGGATGAGTGATTTTGTAAAAGAACTTGCCGAAACAAGTGAATATCCGGAGGAAATTCATAAAAACCTTCTTAAGTATGTTGAAATATTACAAAGTCTTAGCATAATTTCAAGCAAGGAACTTAAAGACGAGTCACTTACGGAGATGGAGCATAGACTTATATGGAATATTGGGAGTATTCTTAAAGGAGTAACTCAATTTTCTCCTGAGCTGATGCGAAAAATCACGAGTGGTGCGGATGAGGAAATGGCAATAATTGCAGATGTCCATACAGAACCAAATTCAGGAAAAGTGCTTGAAGAAGGAGTTGGCTATCCGTCAATTATTTATGTGAAGCTTCCGGGCAAAATTGTGAAGGGTGGGGTGTTTTCGTATTATGAATTTAAAGCTCCAATGGCTGAGAGATATACAGACGAGAAATGGCAGGAAGAATTACGCACAAATCCACCGAAGCCCCAAAAATGGTTCCTTCCTCTCCTGAATGAGTAGGGGGGTAAGAAGTAAGGTTCTTATATATTTGGTAGAATTAAATAACCAATTGTAATGTTTCGGTTAAATTTTTACAATTTAGATATTCGGGTAGGGGTAGGTCTCTTGACCTGCCAAGGAAATAGATGTGTGTCAGGAGACCCACATCTACTCACGTTGGGGTAAATTTCGATGTTTGTTATTGATATACAAGGAGCTAAATAATGGATGTGAAAAAATGAAGATATATCTGAAATTATGTTTAAAAATGTTCTTGGGAATGGGAATTCCTGTATCGCTGATATTCTTGGGATTCCTTTGGCTATGCCAACATGAATTTGGGGAATTGGTTGGTGCGGGATTGTTCTATGCACTTTTTTTCTCCTTAATAAGGAGTTTATTTCATATTCGTAGAGTCAGACGAATTACATCGGGAAAATATAACGAAAAAGATGTATTAAACGTTTATCATATACGAAACATAGAACTACAACTTCCGTATGA
>JAUVIV010000095.1 GCA_030592575.1 bacterium
ACAGTTTCGAAAAATGGGAATGGAATGGAGGTAAGAGAAAAAACGATTTTAGGCAATGATTTTATGGAAAAAGAGAAGGCTCTGGCATGTCAATTTGTAACCACATCTTAGAGCCAGGACACATAAAGAGTATTAAAGAGGAGTAATTTATACGAAATATTTTTGTTCATTTACCTTAGGAATACAAAGGTAGCGGCTGTTATTCCAATTGCATCCCAGATAAGGTCCTTGTAGGAAAAATCGGTTTTTTTATGAATTTTATCGTAAAATTCTTTACCGATTCCCGTGAGGGTTGTAAGTGATATGGAAAAGTATTTTGCTTCCGGATTAGGATTATTTAGCTGACAATGATAAAGGTGATACGAAAGTCCTGTAAGCCCAAAAGAATAAGAAAAGTGATGAAACTTATCTCGGCCAAACCAATTATCTGTACTTTGTGTAGACGAAATTACCTCTTTTTTTTGTTCCTTTGGAGAATCTAACGGCTTAACAAGTAAAGCAAAAAGTATGAACAATCCCATGAATGGAAGTATACGGAATGAAGCTAAAATGTCAAGTACTTTACCTTTTGCCTTGACTTTTTTTGTTTGTAATATATTAAGCTAAGACAAGGAAAACTATGAAAATCTTTTATCTTTTTATCTTTGTCGTTTTCCTTGTCGGCTTTGTATCTTCTTGCGTTACAGAACCTACTTATCGCAGGTATGAATATATCTTTGTTGATACAAGTTGTGCCATTTCTGAAAATGATTCTCTGATATGGAAACAAAGGAATCCTGTTAGCGAAGAAGACACCTTGCATGTTGAAATACAATCGCACAACCTTAATCTCGGGTATGTGATTGTCAAGACAGGCGAAGAAGGAGATTATAAAGAAATTTTTAGAGAGGATACGACTTATGGTATTAATAAGTATTTTGAAATTGGAGAGTGTGATACTTTTGCTATAATAATTGTAAATACTTTTTTATCGGATACCTTAAATATTAACCTTAAAATAGAAATAATTTATTGGTCACCAGAATACTAATATCTGCCATAATCTCAGAATATTCACAGCAAATCTGCATATCTACAAAGCAAGGTTCGTTTTATACCTCTTGTTCTTACTCTACAATCTATTTCTCCAGCACCAGCTTCTTTTTACGCTACGAAATTATAAACTACCGGAAACACAGCAACTACGGAAAAATATAAAGAATTTTTTACTTTTGTTTCACTCTATTCCCTTGGATACAATTAAATTGTATCCCCGCATTTTATTTCTCTGTGCCCTCTGTGGTTTAAAAAAGATTTTGGGTTCTCGGATAAAAAATGTTGACGAAATGTTTTTATGGAATTAGATTTTTAAGAGATGGATGAATTTATAAGAATAGTAAGACCAAAAAACAAAATACGAATTGATAAGTATTTATATAAAGCAGGAATTGGTATATCAAGATCGCAAATTAAAAAACTAATATTAGAAGGGAAAGTTCTTCTAAATGGTCATTCGGTAAAAGCTCATGCTAATCTGAATAAGGGAGATAAAATTGTTGTAAGGTACGAAAAACCTACCAAATTCGAGATTTTTTCGGAAGCAATTCCTCTTGATGTAGCGTATGAAGACTCAGATGTAATTGTAGTAAATAAATCACCCGGTATTGTAACTCATCCGGCACCCGGTCATCCCAATGGAACGCTTGTAAATGCTCTTCTGCATCACTGTAAACTTAGTTCTCAAACTGCACGCACAAGACCGGGAGTCTTGCATCGTTTGGATCAGGATACCAGTGGAGTGTTAGTATTTGCAAAATCAGACACTGCTTTAGTTGCTCTTGCTCGGGATGTTGAAAAGCGTAAATTTAAGCGAGAGTATATTACGTTTGTATGGGGAAAAATGGGACTTTCTGAAGGAACAATAGATGCGCCTATTGGAAGACATACGATTGAGAGAAAGCAAATGGCAGTAACTCCTTTGCGCTCAAGAAATGCTGTTACTCATTTCAAGGCAATTAAACAATTTAAATATATAACCTATCTTGCGGTAAAGCTTGAAACAGGGAGAACTCATCAAATAAGAGTTCATCTTGCTCATCTAAATCATCCGGTTGTAGGCGATTCAACCTATGGTGGGAGGACTCGACCACCTAAAGTTCCGTTGGTTGAGTTCAATAAAATTATGAAAATAATGACTCGCCAATCGTTGCATGCGGCTTCTCTTGCATTTATGCATCCTATACGCAAAGAAGAAGTATGTACCACCGCTCCTTTACCTGCCGATATGCAAGAATTACTGGATTATTTATCAAAATAAGAAACCACGATTCAAACAATAGTTGCTACTGCTTTGCCTCGTAATTTCCAGTTATGAAAAGGAGAATTTCTGGATTTTGATTTGAATTTATTAACATCTACTTGCCATTCTTTTTCTAAATCAATAATGGTAATATTCGCTGGCATTCCAATAGAAAGCTTACCGGCTTTTAGATTAAATATTCGCGACGGATTTATAGTCATCTTCGCTATTGCATCTTGGAGTGTAATAATTCCCGGTGTTACTAAATGGGTAAGTATGAGTCCTAAAGTTGTTTCAAGTCCTATAATTCCGAAACTTGCTTTGTCCCATTGCTTGCTTTTTGGGGAATGTGGGGCATGGTCGGATGCGATTATATCAACAGTGCCGTCTCTGAGAGCATCTTTAAGTGCGCTAACATCATAAGGGTTTCGTAAAGGAGGATTAACTTTAGCGTTTGTTCCGTACAATTCTCTGGCAGTAGAGTCAAGGAGTAAGTGATGTGGGGTAGCTTCACAAGTAACTTGAACTCCTTCACGTTTAGCGCGAGCTACCTCAATTATTGATTCTTCCATTGAGATATGAGAAATGTGGATTCTGGCACCTGTTTTTTTAGCTAATTTAATATCTCGACGTACAAAAAATACTTCTTGGTTGTAGTCTTTGGTTGGCAACATATTTTTCCAATCCGTTGAATGTAGTGATAATTTGCGAATTGCCTCTACGGACCAGGGAGACAACTCCGAATGAGAAGACACCAAAATATCATATTTTTTTGCTTGTCGTAAAGCTTCTTCCATAAGGTCGTCCCGAATAATTGGGTCTCCATCATCTGTTAGTGATATGGCTCCGGCAGTTTTTATAGCTTTTACGTCAACAACATCGCAATGGTTTTTTGTAATGCAAGCGGACGGATAAATATTAATAGAGCTATATTTTTTAATATGCTTTATAATTTCTTTGACTTTTTGCGGAGTGTCAATTTTTGGAATAGTATTCGGTTGACAGACTATCGTGGTAAAACCTCCTTCTGCAGCAGCTTCAGAACCTGAGAAGATAGTTTCTTTTTCCGGTTCTCCGGGGTCGCGTAAATGAGTGTGAACATCAATTAATCCCGGAACTACGATATATCGCGAAACATCTATTATTTTTAGGGATACATTCTGCAGTGTTTTTGCAATATTGGGAGCAATTTTTTTAATCAGGGAGTTTTCTATAAGAATATCTAATTTCTCATCTCTATTTGTAATCGGGTCAATGACCATTCCGCCTTTTAACAATAAATTCATAGGTTTTTAAAGATACTCTTTAAGATAATATAAAACGGAAATGCACAGTTGCAACTAAAAAAATTAAGATTGTTAACCAAAATAAATATAGAGTGCAATGACTCTGTCGTTACATACAAAGTCGGAGACTTTTCGCTCCAAAAATAAATAATATTGCAGATGTGAACGGAGGCATCACTCCTATAAATAATTCCATTAAAGAAGTTAATGGAGTTATTGGGAAAAAATGGAGTGGGTAGTCAGATAAAATTTAAGAATTGACAACAGAAACATTTATCTTATTATATTTAAAAATGAGCTTATATATTGTTGCAACTCCCATTGGTAATCTTGAGGATATAACTTTACGAGCCTTGAGAACGCTTAGAGAGGCAGATCTTGTAGTTGCTGAGGACACAAGGCGTACAGGAAGATTGCTGAAACATTATGAGATTAAAAAGCCACTCTTGAGTTATCACGACCATAATAAAATCCAGAAAACGCCTGTAATTATCGAAAGACTTGAAGCGGGAGAGGAAATTGCTCTCGTTTCAGATTCAGGTACTCCGGGAATTTCCGACCCTGGGTTTTATCTTGTAAGAGAGGCGATAGAATCCGAAATTTCTGTAATTCCGATACCCGGACCTACTGCTCTTATATCCGGGCTTGTTGTATCGGGGTTTCCTACGGACAAATTTGTCTTTGAGGGATGGCTACCAAGAAAGAGTTCTCAGAGGAAGCAAAGACTTGAAGAACTTTCGCAAGAGCTACGAACTATTATATTTTTTGAGTCGCTTCACAGATTGCTTCGTTCTCTTGCCGATTGTCTTCTCGTATTAGGTGATCGTAAAGCTGTTTTGTGTCGAGAACTTACAAAAAAATTTGAGACAGTGCGACGGGATAAAATTTCTAATTTAATTAAAGAGTATTCCGATAAATCTCCAAAAGGAGAGTTTGTCGTAATAATTGAGGGTTATGATACCAGAATCACTAAAAACAAAATTTAGAGAAATTCTTTTTCCTCTTACAAAGGCTTTTCACAAAGTACATCCTAATTTTTTGACACTTATTGGGTTTTTGATTACCTGTGTAGCAAGTGTTTTTTATGCGAAAGGTATTTTCTGGCTCGGAGGTGTAATACTGCTTGTCGGAGGATTGTTTGATACACTGGATGGTGCGGTTGCAAAACTAACCGGAAAACAATCAAAGTTCGGAGCTTTTCTGGATTCTTGTTTGGACAGATATTCAGATTTTATTATTCTATTTGGGATGTTTATATGGTATTCTGCTTACACTATTCCTACTATTCTTATTTTGCTTGCCATGTTTGGCTCTTCTATAATAAGTTACACACGAGCAAGAGCTGCAACGCTCGGATGTGAATGTGTTGTTGGATTGGGAGAACGGGCATTTAGAATTGCATTGCTTGTAGTAGGAAGTTTATTTGGCCCCAAAATCTTTGTTTTATTTTTATTTCTGTTTGTTATCGTAACCAACGCTACTGGGATTCATAGAATGTTGTGGGTGTGGCGAAATTTAAAAGAATAATTATTTTGGTATTATTTTAGCAGTAAGTTCACCCGTTACAACGAGAGTATCGCCTACATATCCTTTTGCTTCCATCACACATAACCCGCCACGATATTTTAATAATTTGAGCTCGCTTCTTAAAACATCTCCTGGAACCACGGGTTTTTTGAATTTCACTTTGTCCATTTTCAAAAAATAAACTACCTGATTCTTTGGGTCAGTTACTTTTTTCAACAACAAGAATCCCCCAACTTGTGCCATTGCCTCAACAATTAAAGCTCCTGGCATTATCGGATGTCCGGGAAAATGTCCCTGAAAAAAAGGTTCGTTTATAGTAACGCACTTTTCTCCGACTACTCGATTTTCCTCAAGTTCAACGATACGATCCACAAGTAACATTGGATACCGATGTGGTATTATTTCAAGAATTTCTTTTATTCCAAACTGCATTTTATCCTCCTTACAAGTTCAATATTTAATGTATGACCGGCTTTTACGGCAAAAACCCAACCATTTAGTCTTGTCCCAAGAAGAGAAAGGTCTCCAATAAGATCCAGTATCTTATGTCGTACCTGTTCATCTTCATATCTCAACGGATTCAAAGGACCATCGGGACCAATTACCACTGAATTTTTTAAGCTTCCGCCACGAATAAGTCCTTTTTCTTGCAATTCATCTATCCATTCCGTGAATGCATAAGTTCTTGCTCCCGCAATTTGCTCACGATAAATCTCAGGAGTAATAGGAAAACATTTATACTGGGTATTAATTCCGGGATATGGGTAGTCAATTATAAATGTAATCTTAAACTCCTCGCTCGGAGCTATAAATATAGATGCATCATTGCTCTTTACGAAAACACATTCCTTTAATTCAATTGCTTTGCTTTTCGAGTTTTGCGGGCTTACTTCTATTAATTTCGTAATGGGCAAACTGCTTCCATCAAGTGCGGGTATTTCTGTTCCTTTTATCTCTATTATTGCGTTATCTACGCCTAATCCATAAAGAGCACTCAAAAGATGTTCGCAGGTTTTAACTTCTTGTTTGCCATTTGATAATGTTGTTCCATGTAAAGTTCCTTTTACATTTTCAACGGTAGCAGACATATCAGGTATATTAATTCCGTTCCGTTTACAGGTTTCCGCGAAACGAAATTTTATTCCCGAATCAGGTTCTGCGGGCAGGATAGTTACTTTTGCTTTAGTCCCTGTGTGTACTCCGATTCCTTCAATTGAGAAACTTTTCTTTATTGTTGCTTGCATTTTTGATTTATTTATGTTTTTTGTTCTTCGTCTTCTGTTTCAACTGTTAAATCTATTATCATGGGTAAATTAGATCTAACTGCTTTTCCTGTAACAATAGCATGATATTGTTTCAAGCTCGGTAATGTTTGTACTAAATCTTTTCCTATATAATTTCCCAAAAAATTAAAACTTGTTTCATCAAATGCTTGAAAGCATATAACAGTATTACATTGAGTTAAAACAGTTTTTGAAACATTTGCAGTTCTTTGTGCAATGACAAGTAATCCAATACCAAATTTTCTACCCTGTAGTGCAATTTGGCTCATTTTATTAACTAATGCCTTATTGGCACTAAAACTGCCATAATCACCCAAGAATGTTGTTTCTGGAACAATGGTATGTGCTTCTTCTAAAACCAAACATATTTTCTTACATTCTTGATTTTCCTTGGCGTAGGTAAATATTTCCTGAAGTTTTTTGTTTGTTTCTTCTAATGACTGAGTTGTATTACTTACACTGTCAAGTTCAATTAAGCTTATTTTGTCACTTGTTATTGCGGCATTAATTGTTTCAAAATCTTCAACTTCTTCCGGGTTAAAAAAATTTTTCCATTCACCAGTAAAATCAACACAAATAATTTTAGTATCCTGTTTTAGCTGCTTTATTATTTCGTGAGCCAAAAAAGTTTTGCCAGAACCAGTTACACCCAACAAAGCTAAATGATGACTTATAGCATCCTCCAAGTTTATTATAGATGGCAATGTAGTATTTGGTATAACGCCTAATTTAAATTCAGGATAACTAAAGTCTTGTAATGCTATATCTTTTGTGTCTGCTTTGAAAATAGGTGTGTTAATAGATGGAACCCAGCCAAATTTACGAAAAGAAAGTTCATCGTTTTTCCATTCTCCAAGTTGTATTGCTTCACCCTCAATAAACCCCGTTTCATTTCTGGCTTCTAATTTTTCTTTTTCTGTAAATCCAGTTATTACTTGATAAAACAATCTTTGTTTACCAACATTTAATTCAAGCAGATCACCTTCTTGTAAATCATCTTGTTTTTTTGAATATTCAAATTTAACTTTTCCTATTTTTGAACCTTCTATAATAATACCTACAAAATTATTGATATTCAATTTGTCATCAATTCTATCTTTTTCCTCTTTATCTAATACTTTATAAACAACATTTTTTTCTAAATTATTTTCTGGATTTTGGGGAATTCCTAATTGTAGTATTTTTGTCCATTTCTCTTTATTTAATAGATAAGTATCAAAAACAATACCTGTTATTGCCAAATCATCTATGTCTTGCATGGAATATCTAAATTTAACAATATCAAACTTTTGAATAACTTTTCTGTCTTCAAATAATTTAACTAAAAAAATCTTTTTTGATTGTACTCCAAAAATTTCACCAATAGCACTTTCGTCATGTTTTTTATTTGTTATTGAAAATGTACTTTTAATTTTTTTAGGATCTATCAGTAATATCAAAAACCATAGAACAAATAAAAACAAGGTATGATAATTTTGTATTGAATAATAGGTTAGTAAGAAATAAATAAAAACGGATGAATATAAAATTTTACCTTGTCCAACAAGAACAACTATCTTTTTTAAACGTTCAGACAACTTGTTTTTCCAATGCTCTGGACTTTTATTTTTGTCTTCAATAGCCATTGAAAAAATAGAAGTTGCAAGTAATGAAACCAAAACTACAACTGTAAAATTCCAAAAAATTTTATTTTCAAAAGAATTTTCTATTGCAAGGAATACCAACAACAGAGGTATTGCATTTGTAATAACGTTTTTTGGTGATGTATAATATGGCTCAATAAACAAAATTGAAAAAATTACCATGAAAATCCCTGAATAAAACCAGAGGTTTTTTGTTTCTGGACTTGGCAATAAATTGCCTGTAAAAAACCAATTTGAAACGATGAAAATTACTAAAAATAGTACGAATAGAATAAATCTATTTTTTGAACATTCTGCGATGTTTTTTATAAAAATTTTCATATTTTGACAATATAAATATTTATATCTCCATTTTGTGTGGATTTTGGAAATATAAAAATTCTTATTTCCATTTCTCCATTGTATTATAAACTACCCCATTATATCCGAGCTTTCTGCTTAATCTACTTTCTTATACACAACATCAATTACAGTTCCATCAACCCATTGAATTGCTGCTACCACTCTGTTTTTATCTAATTTTGGAGGTGCAAGCGCTCCTCCGCAATCGTTTTCTGCTTCTTTCTTTATCTCCTCAAGTGGTCGGATGGGTAAAGTTGAATTTTTTAATGCTTTTAATAAATCCTTTCTTAGAGGATTGATAGCAATTCCTTTTTCTGTTACTACAACATCAATCAATTCACCCGGTCCACATAATGTAGTTACTTTGTCGACGATTACAGGGTTTTTACCACGGAAAGACGGGAGTGCCATTATGGTACACTTCGAGAATAAACAATCTTGCCATCCTCCAATGCCATGCAAAAGCATACCATCAGAATGTGTTACTACATTAGCGTTGAAATTTATATCTACTTCAGTGGCTCCAAGAACAACTGCATCTACCATTGATGCAAAATGTCCCTTGCTGTGATAACTATAACTCGTAAATGGACTGGTCCAAACATGATTTGTATTATCTCTCATAGATCTAACTCCATCCAAATCAAATGTCTGTCCATCAAGAATTGCACTTGTTAAGCCTTCCTCTAATAATTCTACTAAGTATTTTGTGCTTCCTCCTCTTACCCATTTTGCTTTAACTCCAGATTTTTTCATAAGCTCTTTTAAATAGAGGATAAATGCCAATGCTATGCCACTGGCTCCTGCTTGAAAAGAAAATCCATCTTTCATAATCCCGGCTTCTTTAACAAAACGTGCCACATGCTTGGCTATCAATAATCTTTCGGGATTTTTTGTTATTGTAGTAGTTCCGGAAACTATCTTAGATGGATCACCAATTTCATCCATTTCTACAACATAATCTACATAATTACCTTGAATCTGCCAAGGAATACAAGGAAAAGAAACTAAATTATCAGTTACTATAATTACTTTATCAGCATATTGAGAATCTGCCAAAGCAAACA
>JAUVIV010000097.1 GCA_030592575.1 bacterium
GCAAAGCTTCTACTATTCCGACTACTTGAATTCCAGCTTGCATAAGTTGATAGGATACGATAATTCCAATATTACCTGAGCCAATCATTAAAACTTTCTTGCCGGGAGGAACTCCATAGACATTTACAAGGGTCTGAACTGCACCTGCTCCATAAACTCCAGGTAAGTCGTTATTCTCAAAATTGAGCATATTTTCCTGAGCTCCGGCACTAACAATTATGCCACGAGTCTCAACTCGTATAAACTCTTCGTCTTTGACTATTCCGACTACTTTCTTGCTATTCTCATTATAAATTCCAACAGCAGAAGCATTGAGCCATATTTCTGCTTGGTGTTCGCTTGCAAGATTTAGGAGTAAATTTGCAATATCAATTCCTCTTACGCCGCACCAGTGTTTTTTGCTTCCAAAGAATTTATGAGTCTGTTTTATAAGTTGACCACCTGATTTCTGGTTTTCATCTATTATCAGTACTTTAGCTCCAAGTTTTCTCGCAGTGATAGCTGCAGACAATCCAGCGGGACCACCACCTATTACAACAATATCAGTTTTCATTTTTTTCTTATACTAATTGCTTTTTTAAATAATTTGTGAAATTTGTAGGAGCGAATGGCTGTTCGCCTCTACAGATTCTATCTGGATTTTCAATGTCTAAATCCCATTTCAATGGATTGTTTACAATATATTCTCTGGTTTTATTTAATTCTTCTTCATACCTTATGACGTGTTCATAATAATTGCGTTGCCATACAGATGCACCAGGAGTATTGCGCATTTTATTAATTTTTGATGTAACCGATGATTTAAATCCACGGATAATGGTTGGTATTGAATTAGAAACCGGTTTGCCAAATGATTCGTATTTTGGAATATAATTTGTAGGGGCACGATGCATCGTGCCCCTACTGACAATAAACATTATTCCATGTAAATGATTTGGCATAATGATGTGAATATCTAATTCCACATTGTTACGCATTTCAGCGGTTTTTAACCATTCGGTTTCAATAATTTCACCATATTTATTCAACTGCATTTTGCCATTGTTTATATTACCTAATATACATTTCCTGTTGTATGTGCAAATTGTTACAAAATATGCACCTACTTGTGAATAATCATATTCCTTTAATCGTATTGATTTTCTATGCAGATTAATTTTCATTTTGGAAAAACATAAGTAGTTGCTATTCCAAAAATCGGAGATGAAGAGTTAATCACAAGGTTCTTGTATGATGAAAAATGTATGTAACTTACTTCGCCAAGAAGTTTAAAGTTTTCTTTGAAAGATAACTCTGCTCCAAGAGAACCTTTCAAAACACCTCCCCGATTATTACTTCCTAATGACCCAAAAGAAAATGCACTTGCAAAATAAGGTGTGAATATTTTATTTTCAGATTCTGGAGCAAGAATGATTGAGAAACTTGATGAATAAAAGTTAGGAATCAGAAAGAAGGGAATTCCCATAGAATAACATAAAGTTATATGTTTGTATTGAAGTTTTACATTAATACGAATATTGTGGAGTATATCTTCGATAAGTGAATTTACAAGAGATTGCTCCCTTCCATCAAGATGTTGTCCTGCCCAGAGATATCCAAAAGGCTCAGATCCTATTGGGTGAGGATACAAGAGATACCAAGAAAATCCTCCTCCATAACGAAATTTTGTGGTAATAGGCCATGTTATAGATGCTTCTTTTCCTCCGCTTGCTTCTAATATTATACAACTTGATTTAAAAAACTCTATATGAGAATTTGTGCTGTCTTTAACAAAAGTATTAATTTGTGGATTCAACATCTCACTTCCAATTTTGAAAGCTCCATCTTCGATTCTCGAAGTCTGAAGAGTAGAAATGGGATATGGTGCACATCCTAAAAAAGAAGTGATGATTATCATACACAATACTAATTGTTTTCTTTTCATCTTACTTCTTCCTAAATTTCTTGTCTTTTTACTCTCATTCCTTGTTGAACAAGTCGCATGCAGGTCATTTGGTTTTGTACTCCGTCAATCTCCATAAAACAACTTGAGCATTTGCCAATTGCACAAAAAAATCCTCGTGGACGATTATGACGTTTGCTATGGCTAAAAACCTTTATTCCAGAGGCAATGAGAGCGGCTGATACGGTTTCTCCTTCGTAAGCTTCAATCTCTTTGTTCTCAAAGTAAAACTTGATTTTATTGCCTCTTTCAAACTTGAGTATCGGGTGTTTGGTTAGTCTATTTTTCAACATTCTTTGCTCTTTGTCATTATATACTTTCTGTCATTCTGAGTGATAGCGAAGAATCTTGTTCTAAAGATTTTTCATGGAGCTTGTTCTAAATAAGATTCTTCAATCGCTTTGTTCCTTCAGAATGACAAGTGAAGGGTTTGGTTGTTTTAACCTTTTTTACAAGGTGTTGCATCAGCTATCCAATTTAAGAAGTCTTTAGACCCTTCTTCTATTTTCCATGAAACTATACAGGGAAGCTCATAAGGATGTAATTCTTTTATTCGTTTTTCAACTTTGGAATAAAATTCTGCACGAGTTTTCAAAAATACACCATATTCCCTTGATTCTTCTATTTCTTTTTTCCATTCGTATATGGCATCAATTTTAAAGATATTAGCACAGGCAATAAATTTTTCCTTGAGTAAGTTCATCGCAAGACTTCTTGCTTGTCTGCGATGCGGGAAAGTAGTGTATATAATGATAAATTGAGAAGAAAAATTAGTCATTGACTTCTTTTATTCCTTCTGTCATTGCCTCATTGATTTTATTTAGGATTTTGAAATATGCTTCCTGTGCTCGAGCAAATTCCATAAAAGTTTTATTACCTTTTAACGTATCTTCGATGTCCTTGACTTCTCTTTTTTCGTCAGCTTCTACTGGTTTTCCTGTTCTTAATTTCTTATCAATTTCTACTTTTTTATCGGTTATGGTTTTTAAAAGTTTTTTTAGTTTTGTATTTTTTTCCATAACTTTACTTTTTTCTTGGAAAGTTTTGTATTCCTGAAGTTCTCCGATTGTGTTTCCAAGTTGTTTTGAGAGTTTAATAATCATAATTTTTTAATACCTCCATAATTTGGTTAAGTTTTTTAATTATAAAATCTGGTTGTGATAATTCATCAGGATAAGGTCTATTCTTTGCATTTAAATAGATTGCTTTTATTCCGGATTGTTTTGCTCCAAGTATATCTGCCTCCGGTGTATCTCCAATGTGCATAGCTTCGTCAGGTTGCATCAACAAAGAATCAAGAGCATGCTTAAATATTTCAACTTCTGGCTTTCTTATTCCTAAATCACATGAAAAAGTTATTGAATCAAAGTATTGGCGAATATTAAATTTTTCAAGAAGTATATTCTCTATTGTTCCATGTTCAGTGTTTGAGAGTAATCCAATTTTAAAGTGATTTTCTTTAAGCCATTTCAATGTTTGAGATGCTCCTGTTTGTAACCTTAAATCCATTGACAAAAGAGAGTCTGAATAAATTTCAGCAAGTTTTAAGGAAAGTGCATTATTATCTATTTCCAGTTTTTTAAGAGTTAGAGAGGTAACTTCTTGAGCTCCGAGTTCTTTATGAGTATTGTCACGGATTTCGGTGCATTCAATGCGTACATTTTCAAGAGTTTGCCAAACTTTTTCCTGAGTAAAATTATACCCGAAATGGTCTAACTCTTTCTTTAATCTATTTGTTCTTTCCCATCTCATTTTCTCAACTGTCTTTTCGTCATCAAATGTTATAATCGTATTCCAAAAGTCAAAGAACATGCATTTAATCATTTCTTGAAATATATTCTAAAACATTTAATGGTCAAGTTTTTTCTTCTTGACACATAGGAAGTTTAAAATAAGATATGCAAGATGAGTGAGAAAATTTTGTTTTTTGACCACTCGCAAGAAATGGGAGGTGCTGAGTATAGTCTTTTGGATATAATGTCCGAAATTCAGGGAGTTGATGCGATACTTGTGAGCCCGAGCGATAAGGTGATTTCTAAATTTAAATCAAGAGGAATAAAATGTATTCATTTTTCTATGCCTTCTAATATCCTTACAAGAAAAAGAGAGCAGGTTTTTTCTTTGTCAGATATTTACAATCTGCCTTTCGTAATAATGAGATTCTTTAATTTATTAAGAAAAGAGAGTGCAAAGCTTGTTTATACGAATACTCAAAAAGCTCATTTCATAGGAGCAATTGCCGGGAAAATTGCAAGAATTCCTTGTATCGTTCATTTTAGGGATATTCTTCCGAGAAATATGCTCATAAAAATATGGATTCTGGGACTTTATTTGCTATCTACTCATATAATTGTGATTTCAAAAGCAGTTGCAAAAGAGTTTCCGAAAGGCAAAAAAATTAGACTTATTTATAATGGGGTAAAAATACAGAAGCGAGAAGTGAGAAATGAGAAACGAGAAAATAAGACAGTAGGATATGTAGGGCAAATTGCGAGATGGAAAGGGGTGGAGTATTTTATCAGGTCTGCACCTTTAATAATAAAAGAAATTCCTGATGTGAACTTTTTAATAATTGGGGGGCCGATTTTTGGAGATGTAGAATATTTTGAAGAACTTAAAACCATTGTCCATAATTTAGGATTAAACGATAAAATTCAATTTGTAGGAGAAACAGAGGATGTGAGTCCTTATATGAGTAAATTAGATGTTTTGGTGTATCCTTCAATTCAAGCGGAGCCATTTGGAAGAGTTCTTGTGGAAGCTGGAGCTTTTGGTAAACCTGTTGTGTCAACTTATGAGGGAGCGATTCCGGAGATTGTAGAAAATGGAGTAACTGGAGTTCTTGTTCCTGTAAAAGACTATAAATCAATTGCTAAAGCTGTAAATAATATAATTATGAATCCTAATCTTGCTAAGTCTATGGGGGAGAGGGGAAAAGAACGTGTAGCTAAATATTTTAATTTGGATAGGACGATGAGAGAAGTTAAAGAAGTTATAACGGAAACTATAGTATGAGAATATTTAACAAAAGTAGTTTCTGATTTTAATTATGAAAGTTGCTATTACTCATGATTATTTGAATCAATATGGAGGAGCAGAGCGAGTTTTGGAAGTAATGCATGAGATTTGGCCAGATGCTCCAGTATTTACCATTGTTTACAATCAAAAGAAATTACCGGAATATTTTAAAAAATGGAATATTATTACTACATTTGTTCAGCGTTTTCCGTTTATTAAAACACAATACGAGAAGTACTTTGCTATTTTCCCGGTAGCAGTAGAGCAGATTGATCTACAGGGTTTTGATATAGTTATTTCTATTTCATCAGCATGGGCGAAGGGAGTTATAACTACTCCCGATGTATTGCATATTTCTTATCTTTTGAACCCGATGAGATTTGCGTGGAATGAATATTATTCAAGAATAAGACGTACGAGAAGAATAATATTCAGGATGGGAATCAGGTTTTTATTGAATTACATAAGACTTTGGGATGTAATTTCAACTCAAAGAGTAGACCATATTATTGCTATTTCAGAGACAATAAGAAGGAGAATTTCAAAGTATTATGGGCGTGATTCTGAAATAATATATCCTCCTTGTGATACTGACTTTTTTGTACCTAATCCCAATCTCAAAATTCAGGATTATTTCTTGATAGTTTCACGGCTTAAAGATTATAAAAGAATAGACATTGTAGTTCAGGCGTTTAACCAGATTGATTTGCCACTACTTATAATTGGTGAAGGAGAAGCACGAGGCAAGCTTGAGAAACATATTCGCCCAAATGTACAATTCTTAGGAGCTCTTTCTGATGAAGAGATAAGAAGTTATTATCAGCGAGCACAGGCACTTATACTTCCCGGAATGGAAGATTTTGGAATTGTTCCTGTTGAAGCACAAGCTTGTGGAACGCCGGTTATTGCATTTAAAAAGGGAGGAGCGGTTGAAACAGTAGTAGAAGGTAAAACCGGACTTTTTTTCTCCTCTCAAACCAAAGAAGCAGTAATTGAAGTAATTAAAAAGTTTGACCGTAAGCAATTTAAATCTGATGTTCTTCGTAAACAAGCCCTCAAATTTAGTAAAAATAATTTTAAGCAACAATTGAAGGATTTTGTTCTTCAGAAGTACAAATCTCATATATCGGTATAATGCGGAGACCCGCATTAAAAACAGCACTTGGATTTTGTGCTGGAATTATTCTTGGCTATTTTACAGAAATCCCACTTAGTTATATAAGTTTTATCCTTCTTGGAATCTGTATCCTGTATCTCATTTTAGGAATTATAACAAAAATTCTCAAGAGTGAATTAGCGATTTATTCTTGTATCTTAAATCTACTGATTTTCATTATTATAGGTGTTTCGGGAATGCTTTGGTATGAAATGAGAACTACTTTGTTTCCTGAAAATCATATTAAATATTATCTCTCACAGAAAGAAGTAGAAGTCGGTAGCAAGATTACAAAAGCTCCTGAATTAAAAGCAGATAAAACTATACTTGAATGTAATGTAGAGAATATCGGCAAACAAGTTGTAACCGGGAAAATAAGAATTACTTTGAAATATCCTACTAAGGAGTTTGAATACGGGGACAGGATAGAAATTTGCGGTAAAATTAGGCATCCTAATTTTCCAAGAAATCCGGAAAGTTTTGATTATCGTGAGTGGCTGAAGAGAAGAGATATTTACGCTACAATGAATATATATAAATCGGGTAATATTAGAATCGTTGGTGAAAATTTGGGCAATCCGATTATTTCAAAAGTTGCCTTGCCGATGAAAAAATCTATTCGTAATACGATTGATGAGCATCTTTCTTGGATTCAGGGAGCTTTTTTAAAAGGGATAGTGATAAGAGAACGAGGATTTCTTCCCAGAAGAATTCAAGAATATTTCCAAAACACAGGTGTAGTTCATATACTTGCGGTATCAGGATTACATATCGGTATTGTTGCTTTTATAATATTCATATTGCTTAGCGTGTTTAGAATTCCACTCGTTATTAGACAAATCTTAACTGCTGTTTTTCTTGTGCTTTATGCGATTATGGTGGATTTAAGACCTCCGGTAATTAGAGCTACAATAATGACTATACTTGGAATGATTGCTCTTACTTCGGAAAGAGATACCGATTCGCTTAATATAATTTCTTTTGCAATTCTATTGATTTTATTCCTTAATCCTCAATCGCTCTTTGATGTGAGTTTCCAGCTTTCATTTGGTGCTGTTCTCTCAATAATTTATTTAAATCCAAAGATATATAGTTTGTTGTTCAGGAGAATACATATAAAAAATTCTATGATTAACTATTTTCTTAAAATTTTTGTAGTTTCTTTATCTGTCCAGATTGGGCTTGCACCTCTTATTGCTTATTACTTCTGGAAAGTGCCTGTTATATCAATTATTGCGAATGTATTTGTAATTCCACTTACCGGAGTTTGTATTGCATTAACTTTCGCAATGAGTATTGTTAATCTTTTGCCATGGGAATTTCTCGGCAATATATTTGCTTGTGCGAATTGGGGAGTAACTACATTCACGCTCACTATCATAGAATGGTTTAGCAAAATTCCTTATGGCTATTTCGGGATTGGAAGACCTTCTATCTTTATGATTGGATTTTTTTATCTTCTCATATTTAGCGGAGTGAGTTTTTGGGTTTCTAATTCGGCAAGGAAAGTATTTATATATGGAGTATTACTATTAGCAAATGTTCTTTTATGGTTAGGAGTATATAAACTTAGTTATCCAATGCTTAAAGTAACATATCTTGATGTCGGGCGAGGGAATTGTGCATTCATTGAGATGCCTCGTGGTCGCAAAATCTTAATTGATGGTGGTCCGTGGAAGTGGTGGTCTAAATTTGACGCCGGTGCTCAGATAATTGCTCCATTTTTGAGAGCGAAAGGGATAGATAAGCTTGACCTCGTTGTAGCGACAAATCCGAAGATTTGTAAAATTGGAGGGCTTAAGTATATAATTGACAATTTTGAAGTGAAAGAATTTATTTGTCCTGCTGTGGCTTATTCTTCTAAATCCTGGATGCTATTGCTTGAATCGTTAAAATATAGAAATGTTCCTTGTAAATTTATTGATGCGGGTAATGTGAGTTTGGTGCTTGAATACGGAGATGTTTCTTTTCATTTTCCGGATGAAAGAAGTTTAAGAATATACGAAGAAGGAGCTATTATTGCAACAACTGATGGCAATACATTGGAAATTGAAACAATGAGGAATCTTTTTTTACATAAGCCGCTGAAATATAGATTTTTACAATACTTTGGAATAATATAGGATACTATGATTGTGTTTCTACTCGACTTTCAACAGTTTTAGTGTTTTAAGTTGTTTTTCGCTATTTTTAAAGATTATTTTATGTTATATCTATTTTTTCTTTGTTCAAATGCGATCTTTCCACCATCTAGGATTTCACACGCGTGTTCACACACCCCTTGAGATTTGAGCGTATCGTTACAATCCTCGTCCCTTGTTTTAGAGTATTCCAAACTACCAGTAAGATAATTGAATTGTCTCTCGTCAGCATTTTTTCTATCAGTTCCATCTCTATTGGCAACAATAACCTGCTCGGAATCTGACCCAATTACAAGATTTGCATTGTGACTTACCATAATAATCTGTCGTTCTTTTTTCTTTTCTTTCAAGAATGGAACAATATCGTTGTAAATAGACCTGCTATCCAAATCGTCTTCCGGCTGATCAATCAACAAGGGCCAAGTATCTTCGGATTCAAAGAGGATTAACCTTAATAGGAACAATGCTCGTTTACCCGGTGTCATTGTTGGTTCAGAAAATCCACCAATTTTATCTCTTTCCATTTCAGCATTAAAAAGGATTTTTTCTGTCAGTGATAAAACGTCTCGAGCAACCGGCTTCTTTTCATTACCCTTAATAATTTTTTGTTCCCCAGAATACAGATCAGACAGAAACTCACCTGGTTTTTCTCTGATCTCGTCGATACTCAATTTACCCTTCTCAATAAATGTCTTTATTTCCTTGATATTTATTTTTTGCGTGACTTTCTCAAGGTTTTCATCAAACCCATATTCCAATCCAAACTTAATACCCTTAATAGTGCTCTGATCTGCCTTTTCAATATTAGTTCTCAATTCTTCTACAAGAGATTTTCTTTTATCTGTAATGTCTTTAAGTGATGGTTACAATATCTGAGTAAAAGAGCAAAGGCAAGATTATGGAATTTGTGAATAAGGTGTAATGTCTTTAAGTGATGGTTACAATATCTGAGTAAAAGAGCAAAGGCAAGATAATGGAATTTGTGAATAAGGAAAATAGCTTTTTCTTATTGACTCTTGCCAGAACCTTCA
>JAUVIV010000099.1 GCA_030592575.1 bacterium
ACCTTCTCCTGACGGTATAGTGATAGCTCAATCTCCATTGTCAGGAGCTCCGGCACAGGCAGGGGATTATTTGAAATTGGTAATAGGTTTGCCCAGATAATTTTATTAATCGGATTGATTAATTTTTCTACTTGACTTTTAGAGTTTAAAAATACAATATATCAAAAGTGGGAATCTTCTTCTTAATTATTTTTTCTCGGTTTTCTATAGATATAGCAGGATTCAATGTTCAGGATAGTTTCTGTCGTTGTGAAGTTTACACAAGTATGCCTTATTCCGAACTTTCTTACCAGAAAGAAGAAAACATTTTCAAATCTGATTTTAAAGTAAAATTAAATCTTTCCGGAGACAAAGAAATAACAAAAGAGTGGAATAAAATTTCTTATATATCTTCTTATATATCAGCGAATAAACGTAAGCTTCACATATTAGATCAAATAAATTTGCTTTTAAAACCGGGAGAGTACAATTTGAAAATAGAAATTGTGTCAGATTCAAATATTAATAATGTTCAAAAATCATTTAAAATTGAATTACCATCGAAAGGACTTTATTTATCAGATATTCAGCTTGCTACTAAAATAGAATGCACAGATAGTTCGGGGAAGTTTATCAAGAATGGTCTTCGTATTATTCCTAATCCGCAATGTATATTTGGTAGAAGATATTCTGTGCTTTATGCGTACAGTGAAATTTATAATTTAAATCCTGAAAATAACTATGAAGTGAGTTATAGTATTTTAAATGAGGCAGGTGAACTCGTGCAAAAACTTTCACCTAAACTTCTTCCTGAAGGTTCAGAAGATGTTACCGAAGTCGCAGAGATAGATGTTGAAAATTTTGAAGAAGGAAAATATTTGCTTAAAATAGAGGTGTCACAAGGAAAAATAACTGCAAGTGAAGAAAAAAATTTTAACATAGTAAAGGTAATTGAAAAAGAGAAATTCACTGCCGAAGAATTGAAGTATTACGGTTTGATTAAATATATTGCTTCCTCGAAAGAACTTGATTTTTATAATAAATTGCCTGATGAAGCAAAACCTAATTTCTTAGTTGATTTCTGGGAAAAAGCGGGAAAAGAACTTCTTTACAATCTTATAGAGAGAGTTAAGCATGCAGATAATACATTTGCTAATGTAGGAGAATTGGGAAGAGATTCTGATATGGGGAGAATTTGGATTCGTTATGGAAAACCTGATGAAATAGAGCAATATCCTTATGAAGTTGAATATAATTCTTGTGAAAAATGGATTTATTTTAGACAAGGAGGAATAACCTTTATTTTTGTTGACAAATCAGATTATGGAAGATATGAACTTATGTATTCGAATATTCCACAAGAACCAACAAACCCAAATTACGAAAAATGGGTTAATCCTGAAACGTTGGAATAAAAGAAAACATATAATGAATTACAATGCGTATTAGCCGTTTAAGATAAGAAAAAAGGAGGAATTAATGAAAGCAATTATTTCATGGAGACATCTTGAACATTCAAAAGTTCTTGAAGATAGGATTAATACAAAATTAGTTCATCTTGAAAAGTTCTCTCATCGCATTTCACAAATATCAGTTATTCTTACCAGTGAAGGAGCAAGAAGCGTGGTAGAACTTAAAATAGAGTTGGATAAAGCACCTACTCTTTTTCTGAAAGAGGAAAGTTATGAGATACATGAAGCAATAGATAATTGTATAAAAAAATCTGAGAGACAATTAAAAGAATATGAAAGGAAGGTGAGAAGTAAAAAAAGTGATAAACCTATCTGATAAAGTTCTTGTTAAAAAAGCAAAAAATCACGATTTCGATGCGTTTGAAGAATTAGTAACGCGATACGAAACAAAAGTATATAACCTTGCTCATAAAATGCTTGGTTCTCAAGAAGATGCTGAGGATATTTTACAAGATACATTTATTTCCGCCTTTAAATCACTTACCAATTTCAAGGAAAAGTCAAGTTTCTCGACCTGGATATATCGGATTGCTACAAATGCTTGTCTTATGAAACTCAGAACCAAACAATCAAAAACAGTTTCTCTGGATGACCATTCAAATATCTTTACTAAAAGAATTGTTGATTGGTCGGAAAATGCAGAAGTTTCGTTTAACCGAAAAGAATTAAGAACAGTTATAGATCAGGCTGTTAAATCATTACCGGAGATGTATAGAGTAGTATTTATTTTGAGAGATATTGAAGAGCTTTCTAATATAGAAGCTGCAAAAGTGCTTGGTATTTCTGTCTCAGCTGTTAAATCAAGATTGCATAGAGCAAGATTATATCTTCGGGAAAAACTCTCTGAGTATTTCTCCGGTGAAAATAAATCTCCATTGTTGAAAGAAAAAGTAGGACGATAAAATGGAATGCAAAGAATTTTTATTGTTAATCTCAGATTATATTGATGGAACTCTTAGTTCTGAAGAGCAGACTGAATTAGAGGAACATTTAAATATATGCCCGCAGTGCAGAACTTTTGCAAATACATTAAAAACAACAATCACGCTTTGTCAGTCATTCTATGAAGTTCCGGCACCAATTCACCGAAGTTTACATCATTTCTTGAGGCATGAATGGGAAATCCATAGAGTTCAGATAAGTATTGGAATTCCTAAATTTCCATTTATAGATCTTGTAGAAAAAAAGAAACAGATTATTGTATTAATCGAACTTCCCGGATTTAAACGAAAAAATATAACTCTTGAAGTTTCTCCTGAATGTATAGAGATTAGTGGTTTTAATGAAAAAATTGAGGGAGTTTATTATATGAATGAGATAAGTTGCTATTCCTTTTCAAGAAAAATCAAGCTTCCTGATTTGGTAGATACCTCAAAAGTCCAAGCCAAGTTGAAAAATGGAATACTTAAGCTAACTCTTCCAAGGGCTTAATTCCATTGATGAAAATCACAAAAGTTGAATCCCAAAAGCATAGGAAAAATAGATATTCAATTTATATAGATGGAGAATTTGCTGTCGGTGTGAATGAGGAAGTATTGCTTGCGTTAGAACTTAGGCAAGGAATGGAAGTTCCCGCATCTCTGCTTGAAAAAATTATCAGTGCCGAAGAAAAACAAAAAGTAAAAGAACAAGCTTTAAATCTTCTTTCATATCGAGCGAGATCTAAAAAAGAACTTGCGGATAGATTGCAACAAAAAGGAGCAGAGACTCAGTGCATAGATGAAGTGTTAGCTAATCTTGAATCAATAGGGCTTGTAAATGATCTTGAATTTGCAAAATTATGGGTGAGAGAGCGTGGAAAATTATACGGTCCTTTTAGACTTAGAAGTGAACTTTTTAAAAAAGGAGTCGCTAAAGAAATAATAGAAGAAACACTCAATGAGTTTAATGAAATTGAACTCGCTCAAAAAATTGCACAACGTTGGCTCAATTCACATAAGTCTTTATCTAAAGAAGTAATTAAGCGTCGTCTTATTGGATTTTTGGCAAGACGAGGAATAAGCTACGATACAATAAATTCTTTGGATATATTTACAGAAATTTAATATCTTTATCTGTAATTTTAATCTTCCGTTTGGGTGAAGCCGGGCAACCTCCTACCATAAGATATTCAGATACATCTTTATTAACTGCGGTGTTGGGCAAGACCACCGAATGATTTTTTATTGTAACTCCCGGATATATTGTAGAATTTCCTCCGATATATACACAGTCCTCTATTTTGATTTTTGCCACTTGTTTCTTGCGATGGTCTGAAAGTTTATTACCCGAAAGGGCTTGATATGCTGAGGTGTGAGTCCAAACTCCAACCGAAGGTCCGGCAATATGCACATAGTTGCCAATTTCTATATTACCTGACCAATCCAGCACAGAGTAAAGTCCGATATAGCTATTTTCTCCTATCTTTATTGTTCCTTCTTGAAATCCTGTAAAAAAGACTCCTGATTCTATAAACGAATAGTTGCCAATCACGCAGTTAGCAATATTTGTATTTCTGCCAATTCTGACACTTTTGCCAAGTACGACATTAGTACCCACCGATGTTCCTTTCCCGATTTGAGTATAATCACCAATCTCAACATTATTCCCGATAATACAGTTTTTGCCTATTTTAACGAAATTTCCGATAATGACTTGAGCTCCGATTCTTGTGCCCCATGCGATATGTGTATCTTTGCCTATCTTCACTCCTCCCAATCGTAACATCAGGCATCGTTTCCAATTGGATATAGCAAAACAAGATATTCTTCTAATAATTTTATTAATTAATATCATTTTAAGTATTGTAAAGCTTTTTTGGAGTGCGGTAATTTGCTACTGCATTGGGCAAAAGCAAGCTTTTGCATGCAACAACATCGTTGTTGCACTCCATAATACCAAATACAATTGAAATCATGTTTTCTATGACCATTTCCACCATTTCCGAATTTTAGAAGCTATCTGATTAGCGGGTTGGCTTTGCGAATTGTAAATATAATTAGGATTGGGTGTACCCTTGGGCAAATAATTGGGCGGTAAGTTCTTATCCTTTGTAAGAACAACAACCTCTCGTATGTTCCATTCCTTATCAACAAATTCTTGGATGTAAGTAGCTCCATCAGGTCGCTCATTATCTTTTTTCTTTATCCATAAACATACTAAAACATTGGGATAGCTCCCTTTATTAATTTCTGCTATAAATTTTTCAGGGGAAATTCCTTTCTCTTGAAGGGAACCTATCTGCACAAAAATATCAATATTTCCTTTTTGAATTGTTGCTATTTGCCAGTTTTCTTTCCCTCTTCCTTTTCCTCCTCTCTGAGATCTTCCTGTTAGGGCTCTGATTGTTGGCGACTTTCTCATACCACTCTTTCCTAATATTATGAAAACATCTGGCATTTTACACCTCCTTGATAATTTTGTAGATGAGAGCTCTTGCTCTCATCTGGTTGAAGCGAGGGCTTCAACCTACCCCTTTAATCTTTTAGTTAAAGAACTTTCTTATACACTTCTTTAATTCTATCAGTAATTTCCTGTTGGTCAAATCTTTTTATAGATTCTCTTGCTTTTTTACTCATAAGTTCTCTCTTTTCTCGGCTTTTAAGTAATTCTGTTATTTTGTTTGTAATTAAATCTATATGAGATTGCTTCGCTGACGCTCGCAATGACAGGAGGGGAGTTTGCAAGGATAGAGGTGGAACTCGTAATGGCAGAGGAGTGGTTCGCAATGATAGGGGAGAGGCTTGCAAGGAGAGAGGAATTGATATTAATATTCCGTTTTCTCCATTTTTTATCACATCGGGAATTCCTCCTGCTGATGAAGTAATTGCAGGAACTCCACAAGCAAGAGCTTCCAAGAGTGAGACGGGTGTCCCTTCGCTTCTTGATGGCAAAAAGAATATATCGGTGGCGTTTAGCCACTTAGGAATTTCAGAATGTGGTACGGGTCCCACTAAAATACAGTTGTTAGGAATTGAGGTTTGAAAGTCAGGAGTTGCTTTTCCTATTAATACAAATATGACATCCGGCAAAAGAGAAGCACATTGATATACTATGTCAATCCCCTTTCTATAAGAAAGATGACCTGGAAACAAGACTATCGGTTTGTGTTCAGGTAGTCCTAATTCTTTTCTTATCGAACCTTTTAACCCTTGAACTTTTAAACCTTGAACCTTCAACTCTTGAACTTTTAAACCTTGAACCTTCAACTCTTGAACTTTTAAACCTTGAACCTTCAACCCTTGAACTTTTAAACCTTGAACCTTCAACCCTTGAACTTTTAAACCTTGAACCTTCAACTCTTGAACTTTTAAACCTTTTTTTTCATATGGTTTAAAGACTTCTGTGTTTACTCCGCAACTTATTACGGAAACTTTGTTTTCATCTGCATTGAGTTTGGAAACAAGTGCATTTTTAATCTCCTGAGATACAGCAACGAGATGAGAAGCTTTCTTGATTGTGAGACACTGAAGCCAATGATATATTGGATTACGTTGTGGTTCTTCCAAGGCATCTCCACGATGATAAGTTACAACGAGTGGTGTTCGCTTAAATATCAGTGCCGAGAGTGCAGAATGAAATCCATAATGAGCGTGCACAAGTTCATAATCTTTGAGTAATAGATGATAGAGACTTCGTAAGAAAAACGAAAGGTAGCTAAATTTGTTTTCGCTGGTTTTTACTACTTTTGTAATTTGAACTCCGTTTTTTTCTAAATTTATGACTTGTTCTTTAACGAAACTCCCAAAATAGGAATCTTCTTTCGGATACATGTTACTCAGAATTAAAACTCTCATCTTATATTTGCCGTTGCTTTTCTAACCTTTTTATCATTCTGAGCAGAAGCGAAGAATCTGTCTAATCCGGAGATGCTTCACTTTGTTCAGCATGACAAACAATAATCATAATTATTTTTTCACTGATATTGCTATTTTTTGAATCATTTTTTTGGGACTTGATAAAAACTTCAATCCTCTTGTTATTTCTCCTAATGGTGTGCGTTTTATAGCTTCGTATATTGGTACAAGTTCTCCTCCAAATCCTAATTTAAAATGGGCGATTCCGGGTAATTGCTTTTTCTCAATCATTACGAGGTCATAATATTTATATTTATTGGCTCGTGCCCATCGTATTATTTCCCATTGTATAAGGTCATTTGGAGATAAGTTTCTATGTTCTCTGAATGAGGCGCCACTCCAATAATATACAGTATCTTTAAAACAAAGGAATATAGCTCCTGCTATTGGTTTTCCTTTATGTAAGGCAACGAGAAATTTAACCCATCCTTTTGGATTGAGGTTATGGAATATTGAATGGTAATAAGATTTTGGGAAAGGAGTTTTTCCTATTCGTTTAAAAAGCTCAGATAACATTTGGTAATATATGTCAATGAAGGATAAATCACCATCAATAATCTTAATTTCATTTGTTTGTGCTTTTCTCACGAGATTCCGTCTTTTGCTATCAATTTTGCTCCACAGTTTTTCTTCGCTTCCCTCAAGTTTTGTAATAGATGTAAAGAACTCTTTACACTTATAACCTGAGTTTTTAAGCAATTCCATATTATAATTTGGTGGAGGATATATTTGAGAATATTCAACACATTTCTCTTTACCCTGTGTAATTAACTTTTCAATTACCTCTTTCTTGTTTTCCAAATTATCAATGGTTATAGGTCCTCCATAAATACTATCTGCGTCTCTAAAACCTGATTTAATACGCTTGAAAAAATTCTGAGAATCTACAAAGAATGTGTACATACCTAATGGAGTAGAATCTATCAAAGATTTTGCAATTATTGTTTTATGAGGAACACCGAATTCATTTGATACCAACTTGTTCCATTCCGAGGTATGAAAGATTGTTGTATTTGTTGAGTGCTTGAGTATGTAGTTTATATTTTTCTTATCCTCCGAAGAGGTATTTCTTATGATAATATCGGAATATATTTTCCCTTTACAATCAAATTTCATATCTTAATATTATTATAATGAAGCTTTCCGGATTTAGCAAGTATTTTTTGATATGGGCAAAAATAATATATTACATTCTTGGTAATTACAAAACGAATATTCTCTTTAAGCTTGGCTATTTCAAAACAAACAATGGCTCAACTCATTTTAGATTCAATTCTATATCAGACAGTTTGAAATATATAAATCAAGTATTCGACGATTATCTTTCATTTGCTGAGATTTCCGTAAAGGATATTAAGGGTAAAAATATTCTTGAACTTGGCCCTGGCGATAATTTTGGTGTAGCTCTTAAATTTCTTATTGCAGGTGCAAATAAAATAGTTTGTTTAGATAAGTTTTACTCTAATCGTGATGTATCTCAACAATATCAAATATATAAGGCAATACGAGATGAATTGCTACCCGAAGAAAAAATAAACTTTGATAATATTGTCAAATTGGATAGCCAAGCAGTTGAGTTTATTAGCGATAAATTTGAATATATATACGGTACAGGAATTGAGAATGCTCTTAATGTTTTATCTCCTACATTTTTTGATATGATTGTCTCAAGAGCTGTGTTGGAACATATTCCTGACCTTGATGCTACTTTTGATACTATGGATAAACTTTTATGTACCGATGGATATATGATTCATAATGTTGACTTAAAAGATCATGGAATATTTACCAGCAAAGGATTGCATCCACTTACTTTTCTTTCTGTCTCTGAAAAAATTTGGAAACTTATGACTTCGTATAATGGAAAACCAAATAGAATGCGGATTGATTATTACAGGAGAAAAATGGAGGAGTTAAATTATAAATACAGGATAAAAACAATTCATATTACAACCCTTCCTGTGATAGAAGAAATAAAACCTCAACTTCAGTCACAATTTAGGAAAATGTTATCTGAGGATTTAATGCCTGAAACCATATTCTTGATTGCTAAAAAAAGAAATAAGAACAATTCGTAATTATTAGAATATTCCAAAATTCCTTGATTTAATTTATTCTTGACAATTTGTAATTAAGGAAGTAAGGTAATAAAAATAAATATGAAAAATGTATTATTTGTAAGCATATTAATTGCGATTGGTATCAGTTGTAATTCTAACGTCAAATATCAAATCCCCAAAAATGTAAAGAGAATTCCCAAAGTTTTAATATTCACTACAGGTAGAGATGGTAAAGGAACTTTACCAGCTGGAGTTACTGTTGCTATGGAAACTTTCAATAAAATGGGTGCCTTTGTTGAAATTCAAAATAAAGATGTTCTTTATGATCCTGAGCTTTTAAATGATTAACTGAATTCAACCAGCAAGTGCAACGCTCCTTTCTTTTTCCAAGACTTCCAATGGTGTTTGGTAATTCAAGCACTTCCTTGGTCTATTATTAAGCCAATCTTCAATCTCTATGATTTCTTTTTCA